>PBOU01000195.1 GCA_002724415.1 Planctomycetaceae bacterium | reverse complement strand
TGAAATAATTCACGGCCGACTGCCGCTGGCAGCCGGATTGCGAGCCATCGCCTCGGAGATTCCGTCGCGCCGTGCACGACGAGCGATGATCACAATCTCAACACGGGTGGAGCAGGGGGTCCCGGTTGATGAAGCCGTCAACGGACAGGACATCATTATCCCAGGCCACCTGAGAACCCTGTTGCGGGCGGGAATCAAAACCGGTCGCATTGCCGAACTGCTGGAACACTACCTCCACTTCGCCCGCAGCGGCCTCGACACGCGTCGCCGGAACACCGCGGCACTGTTTTATCCCGCCTTGTTGCTTTTGACGGCGATGATGGTCATCGGAGCGCTGTTGAACCAGGTGGTCCCTTCATTCGCCGACATTTTCCAGGGCTTCCAGATCGAAATCCCGGCATTCACTCAGTTGCTCCTTTGGATCGCCGGTTTCGTCCAGGGATGGCGACTGTCCATCCTTCCCCTGGGTCTCCTGGCAGTGGCCGTCATTTGGTTTGTTTTTGGCCGCGTGGCTGGCCCTCTCCAGCGAAAATGGCTCTATCACATCCCCGTGATCGGGCGAATGGTCCGGCTCGGTGCCGCGTCACGGTTCTGCCACTTGCTTGCAATTGGAATCGAACACGGGATACCAATCCCCCAGGCGCTTCGCCTTGCCGGTGACGGCTCTGGAGACGCCTACATCGGACGTGCGATCGACCGAATGGCTGAGGAAATCACCCGGGGAACTCCCCTGTCCCAAACCGCTAACACACACAGGATGGTCCCCGAAATCACTCACGTCTTCGAATGGCAGACACGAGACAACGCTTTCGCGGAAATTCTCAGGGCCACCGGAGACATCTGCGCTGCCCAGTCACGGGTGCAATCAGGACTCGCCGGCGTCCTGATCGAACCGTTGACGATCATTGGCATCGCGACAGCCGTGGGGACCATTTCCGTTGCCCTCATGTTACCGCTGCTCAATTTGTTCAACCTGTTCTTGTGACAGCTTGTCGCCCCGCCCCTCCTCGTTCACCACATGATTTCATTCTCTTTCTGACCTGATCGTGAACCCTTCCACCACACTCATTTACGCCGTCTTCACGATTCTCCTGGTGCCACTGGGAGGCGTCACGCTACTGGTCGTCCTGCGACTACTGCGGAACCGAAGCCGGGTTCGAGACCTCGCCATCACGCGGGTTCTTCTCGTTGTCGTCGGCTCATCACTGCTGCTGGTCTCGGTTGGCGGCCTGGCCGCTGTTTCCGCCTGGGGGCTACATTCCGATGACGGCCCAGGCCTCCTTTCCGCTGGCCTGCTAGCTGACTCGATGATGTTTTGTTTACTGGCAACGATAGGCTGGGCTGGATTTCGGTCATTGCAGTTGAGTCGGAACGTCCAGGCCGACATAGCAGAAATCGACTTGCTGGATTTCGAAGAGCGCCTGAGTGGACTCCAGTTGACGGGGTGGAGCCTGGTGGCCCTGCCATTGCTGTTCGTTGCCCCACTGTTGATACCGATCCTGATGATCCCGTTTGCGTTAATGGAAGGCCCGTCCAGTTCCAGGCGATCCAAGCAATGNCACCTGCTCTGGCTGCTGGCAATNGCCGTCAAACAGGCCCAACCGCTTCCACCGCTCCTGGAGANCTACGCCGACTCCCTGGGCGGCGCCACGTCGTTTTCGCCCTGGCGATTCATCGGGTTTCTCAGAGCATCCCGATTCCAAACCCGCGTTCACAACCTNGCCGACCGTTTACGGGACGGTGTGCCGCTTCCAGATGCCGTCGAAGACAACCCCGGGCTACTGCCTCGCTCCAGCGTGACCGCCATACGTGTCGGATACGACTCAGGCTGTTTGCCGGAATCGCTCAAACAAACAGCCCACCGCCACTCGCAATTTCTCCAGCACACCGGAGCCACATCAGACATCACGACCTTCTTTGTCTACTCCGCCACCACCATGATCCTGGTGTTCAGCCTGTGCCTGTACCTGATGATCTTTGTCGCGCCTCGCTGGCTGCAAATCTTCAGTGACTCTCTTGTCGAAGTCCCGCAATTGACCATGGCCGTGATCACCACGGCCGATGGCATAGCCTCCCACCTGTTCCTTGCCGCCCCGATTCTTTCGATCCCTTGCCTGCTGTTGATGGCAACGGGTATCTGCTGGTTCTGGGGTGTGGACAACCTACGAATCCCCTGGCTGACACGCCTTTGGCCTCGCCTCCATTCTCCCGGCCTGCTTCGCTGCCTGTCGCTCGCTCTCTCCAAGAACGGAACGCTCGACCACGCATTTGCAGTCCAACTGGGTGGTGCGCACCGTCCAGACATGACAGTTCGCCTGGCCAGNGTCCGCGAGAAACTGGCNGCGGGNGCNAGCGGCTGGGCAGCGTTGCGACAGGAACGGTTGATCACTGACCNGGAGGAACAGGTCCTCGAGTGTTCACAGCGNATGGGAAACTTGCCCTGGGCACTGCANCTGTTGGCCGACGCGGCTGACCGTCGCNTGAAACGCCGCGTTCTCTGGTGCCTGCAAACCGCCCGGCCAATTCTGATCGGTACNCTCGGNCTCCTTGTCGGTGTCATCTGCGTCGGATTTTTCCAACCACTCGTCCAACTGGNACTGGAAACGCGATGAGACGCCACGCCAACAGGACCGCTCGCCACCTCCACTCGCAATCGCGAAATGGCACCACTGTCGCTGAGACACTGGTCGCAGGAATTCTATTGGCAACCGTGTTTTCCCTCATTGGCCCCGTGCTGTTNCGTGCCAANCAGGCGNGGGCNGTCGCGTCGCAACGACAACTCGCAACGCAAATCGCATCGAANTGNCTGGAAAGACTCGCCGCCGGTGAGCCCNAAAAAACGGTTGCAGGCCAATCCACCCAGGGCTGGGACTNCCAAAAATGGCTGCCAGANCTGACCGTGACGCTCACTGTCCGAGACGACGACGGCCTTCGACGAGCAACCGTCGTCGTTGACTGGACGACCCCCATCGGGGGCCCCTCCCGGCCGGTCCGATTGACCAGGTGGCTGAGGAAGCCGCGGGAGCCACAACCATGACACAACGCCGCCGCGGTTTCACCCTGGTTGAGATGCTGGCAGTGACGACGATGATATCAACCATCCTCACGCTGGCAGCGATAACCATCGGCCTGATCATGCGATCCGAAAGAACGGGCCGTGACTCTCTGGCGGCCACCCAGACCGNTCACCGCATGGCCCGTCAATTCCGGNAAGACGTGCACGCGGCTCACTCCGCCACCGTGACACCAGGCAAACAGAATCGCCCCCGCCTGACACTGAAATCTCCCGGACATCCGACGGTGACGTGGACCCACGTGCCGTCGGGACTGCGGCGCACCGTTGACACAACACCAGCCCGNATCGAAACCTACCGCACGTCCGCGCCGACAGTGACCTTTCGGATAGAGCCTTCCGTCGCCGGGCCTCAAACCACNCGATTGATCAGCCTTTTGAGCACTCCCGCTTCGGTTCCAANCNGCANCACCACGGCGANCTGGCCGAATCGAATCACTGCNGCNNTTCAACCGGAGCCCGCCCCATGATTCNACAACACGNGGNCCCACCNTGCCGTCACCCTCAAGGTGCNGTCCTTGTCATCGTCCTGCTGACACTGACCGTGATTCTTGGCCTGATGGGATCCCTGTCCCAACTTTCCGTCATTCAACACAAACAGTCACGACGGTTCGAAATCCAGGCACAGGCTGACTGGCTTGCAGAATCTGCCGCCGACCGTGCCGTCGACAGGTTCGCCAAGTCTGAATTCTCAACAGACACGTGGACTGTCNCNCTCGCAGAATTTGGCACCATCCAGGTCGTCACGAGAGCCATCCCACCGGATTCGCATCAGTCATCCGGGCGACTGGAGTCTCACGTCCGACTCGCACCCGACTTCGTAAGCACTCCTGTCCATGGTCACGCCACCAGGCATCTCGGACCCAAAGCCCCAACGACACCCCAACCGCCCCAATCACACGGAAAAACCAGTCCATGAGCACCTCAACTCACCGCCTTCGCCCTGGTTTCACGCTGATCGAACTGCTGGTCGTGACTGCGATCATCGCAATCCTGGTGGCATTGCTCCTCCCGGCGGTTCAACAGGCCCGGGAAGCCGCACGCCGCACCCAGTGCAAGAACCACCTCGCACAGATCGGAGTGGCACTGCAGAACTACGAAATGGCGCACCGGTGCTTGCCACCGGGAACCATAGACGCGTCCGGCCCGATTGAGAGCCGGGCCTCCGGCTATCACATGAGTTGGATTGTGCAACTCCTGCCCTACATCGACGAAGGAAACATTCACCGGCATCTCGACTTCCAACAAAGTGTCTACTCCAAGGCCAACGCCGAAGCGCGAGCCCAACCCATCTTGCCCCTGCTCTGCCCGTCGTCGCCAACTCTTAGCACGGTGACCACAAGGCTCACTCCTGGCAACAACACCGTCGGCGACGGCGGACGCACGGAGGCGCCTCTCACGGTGGAAGTGGGAGTCACCAGCTACGCCGGTGTTCACTCCGACGGGGGAGCACCAGCCCAGGAACCTGGAGGAAAAGAGACCTTCTCAGACCTCCCCATCAACGTGGACCAGAATGGCGTCCTGTTCCTCAACAGCAGCATCACCTACCGGGAGATTCCCGATGGCAGTTCACACACACTCTTCGTCGGCGAGGTCCACCAGGCCAATTTGGGAGCCCTGGGCTGGGCGTCTGGAACCAACAGCACCCTGCGAAACGGCGGCACGCTCATCAACAAGGGGCCTGCAATGGCGAAAAATTCGGCCGGTGGTGTTTCAGCAACATCGCCATCGCCGACCGACCCAGTTGACACCAAAGCCGTCGGCGGCTTCTCCAGTCACCATTTCGGTGGCGCCAACTTCCTATTTGGCGACACCTCGGTCCGGTATCTTAGCGAGAGCATCAACCCCACCGTCTACCGGAGGCTGTGCAACCGCAAGGACGGGGAACTCCTCGGGGACGATTTCTAGCCGGACACAACGCGAGAGGATCACTTGCGACCGAAACAGTAAACGGCACTGTCGGTCCGGATAAACATCCGGCCATCCTGGACCACCGGGGTGGCCAAGATCTTTTCGCCGAAGTCATGCGAACCGATCACCGACCACTCCGCACCAGCCTTGATGATCGACATGACGCCCGCTTCGTTGCAGGCAAATATCTTCCCATCACCGGCCACCAGCGACGCGTAGTAGTTGCCCCGACCAGGGATACGCCCACGGCGAGTCCGCTTGCCGGTCCGAGCATCCAGGCTGGTCAGGATCCCACCGTTCTTGACCATGTAGAGCAGCCCCTTGTAGAGAGCGGGACTGGGAACCACCGGCAAACCCTCACGGGACAACCACTCCACGTGTGTCTTGGTCACGTCGCCACGGCCACCCGGCCGGACCGACATCGCCACGTTCTGTGCATTCTTAAAAACCGCCGCGTGGTGTTTCCATTCAGACGAATTGAGTTCGCCGTCCTGGTCCAGATCGATCCGGAAAAACCTCGCCGCCACTGGGCTCCCCTCCGGCAATTCGGTCTTGGCAATCTTCTTGTTCTTGTCCTTGTCGAATGATTTCAATGCCTCGGGGAAGGCTTCCATGGAAATCCGCTCTGTCAGGTCTCCTCCGGGAGTCCATGAGGCGAAATAAAGTCGCTGGGGAGTCGTCACCGGAGTCGTGTCCACAATCCGTGAGAGGCCTTCAACCCACCACAACGGCTTGCCCGTCCTGATCTCGTATGCGGTCATNTTCAATGCACCAGCCACGACCAGGACCCGCTCCTTACCGCTGTCCCACACCACCGGTGTCGAATAGCTCCGAGTCTGGCCCTCGCGAGCCGTCTTCCACACCGTCTTTCCAGTGGCCGGATTGATTGCNATCAAAAAACAGTTCACGTCGTGGTCTTGGCTGAGAATCAGCANATCACCCACCAGTACCGGCGAACTGCTAGCTCCAAACTCGTCCTGGAATGGNCCCATCGGCTTCCGCCACAATTCCTCGCCCGCGAGGTCGTAACAGACCAACCCGAAGCTGCCGAAAAACACGTAGATGCGTTTGCCGTCACATGCGGGAGTCGAGACAGCCGGGCTGCCGGTCGGATGTGTCTTCTCGATCCTCTTCGTCTTCAGAACTTTCGTCCAAACGAGTTTCCCCGTCCCCCGATCCAGCACCGACGTCGCCAGTTGCTTCTTCGTCTTGTCCCATGATGTGACCACCACGAGATCCCCGTGGACACATGGCGTCGAAATCCCCGGCGCCAGCTCTTGTCGCCACACCAGTTGCTCTTTCGCCGCAAACTGTTCGGGCAAAGCAAAGCCATCGCCCACCGTCCCCTGGTCACGGCGAAAAAACGACGGGCCGTCGGCCGCAAGGATCGGTGAGACCAGTGAACACAGCACGGGCAGAATGATGGACGAACGTATCATGACAGGACCTCCCGAAGAGCCAGAATGGATCGCCGAACAGGATACCCGAATCGTCGCACCGCCGCGACAAACCCGTTAGGGTCAAGCCCCGCATCGCCCTCCCGAACTGGACCATCCTGATGAACGAGAGCATGAACCACTCCCCCTTGATCACCAGCGTCGACGTCGTCGTGACCAACCCGATGCAGGCTCCACTGGGAAATTTTGTCCTGGTTCGGATCGCAACTGATCAAGACGGGTTGTACGGATGGGGTGACGCCACCTGCTCGGGCAGTGAACTGGCTGTCGCCGCGATGATCGAGGAGCACCTGTCGCCGGCCCTGCTCGGAAAACCTGCCGGGAAAATCGAACACATCTGGCACACCTTGTACCACCTCCCTTACTACCGCTCCGGTTCGGTACATCTCTCGGCGATCAGCGGCATCGACATGGCGCTCTGGGACATCAAGGGGAAACTGGCCAACCTCCCCGTTTGTGAACTGCTGGGAGGGGCAATCCGTGACCGGATGCTGACTTATCGTTCCGTTTCCGGCCGCACCTTTGACGACGTACTCGAACGCGTCCGTGAATTGCAGCAAGTCGGTTACCGGGTCGTGAAGGTCCAGGCGGCTGTCCCCGAACTCGAATCGGGNTACGCCGTCCCATCCACCAGTTCGCAACAAACCGCCACGGACAAGGCNTTTTCNCTGGGCGTGCCNCCAACCGAAACCTGGGAACCGGAACTGTACACCCGCATGCTGCCACGACTCTTTGACTTCCTACGCAACGAACTGGGCGACTCTGTCGAATTGATCCACGACGTCCACGAAAGGATNACTCCCTCCCAGGGGCTCCGCCTGGCCAACGACCTCTCACCCTACAACCTCTTCTACCTGGAAGATCTGCTCCGGCCCGAGCACCTCGACACGTTCCGACTGGTTCGCAGCCAGTCAAGTATCCCACTGGCCATGGGTGAGGTCTTCTGCAATCCATGGGAAGGACAGGAACTCTGGCTGGACCACCTGATCGACTATGTCCGACACGACCTGGCTCACGTTGGAGGCATCACTGCCGGCCGCAAAATCGCGGCCACCTGTGAANCTCGCGGAATATTGACGGCCTGGCATGGCCCCGGAAACATTTCGCCTCTGACACACATGGCCAATGCACACCTCAGCCTGTCTGTCCCCAACTTCGGCATCCAGGAATTCGATGCCAACTGGGANCACCGGATCGAACANGTCTTCACCGCCGTGCCACTCTACNACGACGGACACGTCAGCGTACCACTGTCCCCCGGCCTGGGTTGTGACATCGACATTGCTGCTGCCCGACAGTTCCCCTACGTCCGTCGGATGCGACCGACAATTTGCCGCGAGGACGGAACTCCGTGGGCCTACTGACACAACGCCTCGCCCATTGGGCGCGAAGACACCNCTCGGGCTAGAATGCCTCCGAGCNGTTTGTGAACGCGCAACAGTTTGCCCCCGTCGCACTCCACCAAGGCCTCCCACCATGCCACGCGTCAACCGGATCAAGCAATGCATCCGTGACGGCCGAACCGCCACAGGTTTTTCGCTCTGTTTCCCCTCTGTACACGTTGTCGAAATTCTCGGCCGACTCAACTTCGACTTCGTCTGGCTCGACGGCGAACACGGCCCCTTCGGATTGAACGACATCGAGGAACATTGTCGTGCAGCCGAACTCAACGGAATCACGGCAATCGCACGCGTCCCCGACATCGAAACCTCGACGATCCTTCAGTACCTGGACCGCGGCATCCAGGGAATACTCGGACCGCACATCGCTTGCCGGGCCGACGCCGAGCAACTGGTCAACGCGTGTTACTTCGGACCAATCGGCCAACGATCNTTCGGTGGCAATCGTGGCTGCGATTACGACCACGACATAGAGAACAAGGCCGCGTGGTATCGCGAGACAAACGACAACACGCTTGTCGGTGCCTTGCTAGAAGACGCNGGAGTGGTGGACAATCTTGACGACATTTTGGCAGTCGAGGGCATCGACTATTTCAGCGTCGGGCCGAACGACTTCGCCCAAGGCCTGGGCCGTCCCGGAGAGNGCGCGGCACCCGAAGTCCAGCAAGCAATCGCCGACGTGCACAGGCGTATNCATGATGCCGGACGTCTCACCGGAGANGACATCACACGAAGGATCGACGTCAAGCACTCGCTCCTGGCCCTGGGCCGCGAGTTTCTTGTCGGCTAGCGTCCCCCCGGCGCCAATCGCTGTTTTTCCCGGAACAAACAGTTGATACAGTTCCCGACGTTNGCCCGTCGTCGTTAACCAACAGGCCGAAAAATGAATCCACTACAGCGGGTGGTCGCAGTGGTGGGNCTCCTGGGACTGCTCGGCCTCGCGGCGTGGTTGAANTCCACAATACGTCNCACCCCCGCACCACCNCNAAANACCACACAGCGGGCCATCAGTCTCGACACCGCACGTCAGAAAGACATTTGGCGAGCTGAACACACGACATTTGAGATCGANCAAAGGTTCGGGCCCGCCTTCCTCGAGTTCNTGNACTCCCGATCCGTCGAACGCCTCGCCGCATTCACCTCGCCGACCTTCCGCGGCCAGGGCCTTGGCAGCNCACAGGCACTGGAGCGNCGGCACNGCGACNTAATCGAGACGATACGGACACGTGCCGAACNGACCAACAATCCGTTGACGGCACAGCAACTGGCCGANGNCTTGCTAAAACTCCACAGCGTGTTTGCAGNANCACCCCGGGNATCGCTCCGGGTCCTCGAAATCAAAGAAGCCNCCCCACAGGGGGNCNCGTGGACCGCACGCNTCCTGATCACTTCGACCGGAACCACAGANTCGGGCCAACGACGCCAGGTTCTCAGTGAACACACGATCAACGGCACCATCACCGATGGCACCCGACTCGGCGAGGTGCCCTGGATCACGAACTGGACGATACAAAGGACCGTTCAACGGAACGGCCCACCCGGCCTCTTCCAGGANGTCACAGCCGAATGGGGTCTCGACAAGCTGCCGATCCCTGACAACTGGAAACTGGCCCCCGGGGACGTCCTTCAAAATCGATTCCAAATGGCCGTCGCTGACTTCAACCGGGACGGCCGGCTTGATGTCGCCGTAGCTGCAATTGATGTCCCACCACTCTTGCTGGCCGGCGACACCCGACAGGGATTCCGTGGCGTCGCGGCCGAGGTTGGACTGGTCACCGGGTCCTCTCGAGACCAACTCACCAACTTCGCTGTCGGGTGGATTGATTTTGACAACGACGGATGGCCCGACCTCATCCTCGGCGACAAGCTTTACCACAACAGGAACGGCCGGAAGTTCGTGGATGTCACCGGTGCCTCTGGCCTGGGCTTTCTCCCTGAATGCATGGGTTGCCTGATCGCCGACTATGATGCCGACGGGCGACTGGATATTTACATCCTTTACCAGAAACGACTCGGCCAACGGCCGACCGGCCGGGAACAGTGGATAGATGAGACCGGTTCTGGTCTCTCCAACCAACTCTGGCGAAACCGTGGTGGCGGCCGGTTCGAAAACGTGACAGCCGCTGCCGGCGCCGGAGGNGGGAAACGACACACCCACGCAGCAGCCTGGTTTTCNTTGGACNAAGACCGTTTCCCAGACCTCTTCCTGGCCAACGACTTCGGCAAAAACGTCATCTTGCGCAATCGCGGAGACGGTTCGTTTGAAGACGTTTCGACCAGCACCGGTGCCAACGGATTCTCCACCAGCATGGGAGTCGCTGCCGGCGACCTCAACAACGACGGTCAATGTGACATTTACGTCGCCAACATGTATTCGAAAATGGGCCGCAGGATCATCGGCCTGGTCCAGGATTCCGACTACCCCGAAGGGGTCTACCAACAGATCAGAGGCTCCTGTGCCGGAAACCGCCTTTATTGCGGGCGAGGCCATGGGCAGTTTGAAGAGGTCTCCGGTACCGCCGGCGTCAATTCCGTCGGCTGGGCCTACGGACCGGTCCTGGCCGACTTCGATGCCGACGGACAACTCGACATTTATTCCACCACCGGATTCCTGAGTTTCGATCGCAAGAAACCGGACGGATGAACGTGCCTCTGGCGCGCTGTCGTGTCACAGCCGATGGATCGTGGAAGCCTGTTGCCGGCTCTCGGAGACCTTGACCACGAGGCAGGCGAATTCTGGGTCGAAAACCCGTTCCTTATGCCCAANCGGGGCGACAANCTCAGCGCATTCGAACGCAACCGNCTGTTTTTGAACACGACCCAACACGGTTCACCCTCGTTTCTCGATGCGTCGTTCTCATCGGCCGCTGACCTCGATTCCGACTCACGTTCCGTCATTGCNGCCGACTTCGACCGGGATGGTGANCTGGATTTGCTGGTCGGCTCAGTTGGAGGTGGCCCGCTGCGTTTGTTTGAAAATCGCATGCCACAAGGCCGGCGTGCCGTCGTGTCTCTCGTGGGACACACCTGCAACCGCAGCGGAATTGGCTGCCGGCTCATTATCGATACCGACGCCAACCAGTTCGTCCGCGACGTTTTCCCAGCGAGCGGATTCATGGGCACCGGCCCCGTCGAACAAAACGTTGGCCTCGGGTCGGCCACACTGATCAAACGACTCACCGTCAGGTGGCCTGACGGGGAGGTCCAGCACTTTGTGAACCTCGAGGTCGACCATCACCACGAAATCACACAGGACCGAGCAGCCCTACAATCGACACCACTGAAACAGCCCGACGCTCCCGCTCGAGGCGAAGATTGACAATCCGGAATTCCGGATTTTGGTAACTTGTGGCACAGCAACGGATTGCGACACCCTCGGCCGTTTTCTTTTCGAATTCCTGTGACTCGAACCGTGTGACCGGCAACACACTGTCGACTCCCAATTCGAACTCATTGATCCGAATGGAATTCGGCCGAGGCTGTCCCGTGTGGTTGAAACGTTGTCTGAGACACGTCAAAGCAATGAGCAACTCGCAGCCGAGGCTGCTCGAGAAGGGTCGGACGGGCCGGCCTTCACCGAGCTGGCTTCGCGTTTTCGCGACCGTGTCTGGCGTGTCTGTTTCCAGATCATGGGCCACGCCGACGATGCCGCTGACGCCGCCCAGGATGTCCTGGTCAGGATGTTCCTCCAAAGGGCCAATTTCGAGGGACGATCGAAATATTCGACCTGGGTCCACGGAATTGCGGTCCGCACGTGTTTGTCACTACGTCGGGCACGCAGTCGAAGGAACAAACGAGTCGCCGTCCTGCCCGGCCTGGACCTCGACGCGACGGAAACACCGTCGGAAGCGCCGGCCCTTCCGCCATCTGACGGCATCCCTCTCGAGGAAATGCTCAACACGCTCGGCGATGAAGACCGAGCGCTTGTCGTCATGAAGTACTCCCAGGACCACAGTTACCAGGAACTCAGCCAGATTTTTGGACTTTCCGAAAGCGCATGCAAAATGCGAGTCAGCCGCGCCGTCGGCCGACTACGAGCGAGACACAGCGGATGACGACCCCCGACACCAACGACTGGGATTTCGAAGGAGAACTGGCCCATCAATTGGCCACGGCCACCGTACCGCCGGTACCCGAGGAACTCGACACCGCCGTACAGGAACGGCTCAACCGAGCCCTGCACATCCACCACTGCATCACGTTTCTAACCATGGTGATCCCCGCGGCGATCGCCACAATGCTCAACCCGATTGGACACCTGCTGAATCACACGTTTTCCGGCCGGCCTCGCCGACCGACCGGGCCCAATGAGGATTCCTAAGCAAAGCCCCTGACTGTGTGGAACGTCGTCCGAGGGATCGCCCCGGCGAGAAGTCGACGGCCACACCAGATGAAGGAGACTGACATGACCATCTTGATTTCAAAATCGATCGCGGTCGTTCCTGTTGAACAAGCGAAGACGGCCGTCGAAACCGGCGTCGGAGAAGTGAGTTCCGCACTCCAGACCGCGTTTCAACCCGTCATCAACCTCTTGCCCTCCGTCGTGGCCATGATCGCGGTGCTGGCCATCGGGTACGTCGTTGCCCGGTTGCTGGCACGCGCTGCCAACGCCGTCGGCCAGCGTATCGGTCTGGATGGTGCTGCCGAACGCAGTGGCCTGTCGGCATCCATGACGAAAGTGGGAATCGAACGTGGCCTCTCGGCCATCGTCTCGCAACTGGTTTTCTGGATGCTGATGTGCGTGTTTGTCGTCGCCGCCTTCAACCTCTTGAACCTCCCGTCCCTCTCGGCCGCCACACAAAAGCTGGTCGATTACATCCCCAAACTCCTGGCAGCAACGACTGTTGTCCTGATCGGGCTTCTGATCGCGTCATTCCTCCGTGGTGTCATCGCAACCGCCGCCGACCGGATCGGAATCAGTTACGCCGACCGGCTGGCCAGCGGAGCCTACTACATCCTTGCAATGATGACGTTCATTGCCGCGTTCGACCAATTGGAGATCCAGTTCGCCCTGCTCAACCAGTTGATCCTGATCGCTTTCGGCGCGCTGGCACTGGGGGTTGGCCTCTCCGTTGGCCTCGGCGGTCGCGACGTGGCTGGCGGAATCATGTCCGGCTACTACGTTCGGCAACGGATGCAGTCCGGCGACACCGTCAGCGTGTCTGGAATCGAAGGAGTGGTTCGCGAGGTTGGCCCGGTGGCCACGGTCATCGAGACCACCACAAACGGCATGTCGCATCGTCACACCGTTCCGAATTCGAAGATGCTCAACGAGGCGGTCCGCTAGGACAGCGTCCCATCTCGGCACGTCGACACCGCCCCGGAATCCGTTCTGGATTCCGGGGCGGTTGTCTTTTCACGCCGAGCCTCCGACAACTTCCCTAGCCCTTGGTCTTCCCTGCCTTCGGTTTCCCGCCAGTTTTCTGTTTCGTCCCGGGTGTTTTCGCTTTGGATTTTGACGGAGGGGCGTTGGAACGAACCGCGACCCCGCGAAGTTGTCTTGCGCCGGTTTGCCTCAGGTCAATCCGGCTCCGAAGTGTGGATCCGCCGGAACCGCCCGTGTCATAGAGAAAGAGCTGGCTGTAAGCATTGTCGGTAATCAACAACAACTTCTGGCTCGAGTCGTACTGAACCGAATAGCGAGGCACGGTGTAATTCCGCCTCGGCGACGGCGACTTTTTGTCCGCCGCCGACTTGGTCGTCTTCGCTGAATCCTGTCCAAACGAGGTCAGGACAACAGCTCCAAG
>PBOU01000019.1 GCA_002724415.1 Planctomycetaceae bacterium | reverse complement strand
GCCGGCCAACAAGGGGACTCTCGACAAAAAGTGGGCCCACCGAGATTACTTTCATGGGCAGGGCCGTGAATATGATGAGGACGAACTGCCCACTGACCTCGCCCCAATCAGTGAAACTCACCTTTCACTGGCGTTTCAAAGTCGCGCGACGGGGAGAGCCATTGTCGCCCTGTCTGTTCCCATCAAGGACAAAACTGGTTCAGTCATTGCAATCCTTGCTGGCACTCGCGAGCTGGGTAGCGTCCTGTCGGCCCCGTATGCCGAATACAAACCCAGCCTTGACTCCACGCTCACCGTCGACGTCGCCCGAACCGTCGCCATCCTGGACTCCCGTGACGGACGCCTACTTGACCATCCGTGGCTCCAGTCACACACCCAGACAGCCCCGATTGTCACGCTGGACAAACCAACCAGAACAGCTTTCTCCGCGGCAGACGCCAGCACCGACCACACAATCCGATTGGACAATTACCTCGATCCGGCCGGAAACCATTCGGACAATTTCCAGGGACAATGGCTCGCCGCGGCCAGCCCGGTCGGAAATTTTGGATGGTTGGCAGTTGTCCAGGAACGGCGAGACCGAGCCCTGCAACCGGTCTTTGCAATGCGAAGCAATGTTTTGACCACATGGAAGATCGCGCTCACTGTCAGCGGACTGCTGCTCACCGGTATCTGGGCGTTCGTTTTGATTAGCATTGGGAAAACCTCCAGTCGTGACGACTCCACCACGGCATTCAACGTGAACACGCCCGTTGGCGGGGAGCGACCACGCGCCCGGGAGGTGCCCGATGCTTGAACTGATCGCAATCGGCCCCTCGGTCGACCAGCGGAATTCCGCCCGTCTGAATGCCGGCCAAACCCTTCGCGTTGGCCGCCATTCACCCGAGGGCCTCTCCATCCCCTGGGACCCTTACCTCTCGCAACACCACGTCACCCTGACGGTCNTGGAGAACCGTAGCGTCCGCATANAGNCTTCNCNAAACGCNGTCAATTGCGTTTACGTGTCCGGGGAAGCAATCACTTCTGCCGTTCTTTCCGTGGGNGACTTCTTCGTTATCGGAGACACCAGTTTCCANCTCGGAAGCGGTNCCGATTCGCANTCCAAGTCAGACCAACCGGAAGGAATCGAAGCTGTTCGATTTGAACCGGGCCANCTCGAACAGGTTCCGTACCGTGATCCCGGAAAACGAATTGAGGTGCTCACNCGGCTTCCTGAACTGATNTGGGGTGCACGTTCTGACGACGACCTCCACCACCGCCTGGCGGGCCTNCTNCTGGCTGGTGTCACCCATGCTGACGCCGTTGCAATCGTCGAACTTCGNCCCAACACCGCCGGNNCACCAGAAATAACCGTNCTGCATTGGGACCGACGTCAAGAAACGGCTGGNTCCGTCCGGCCCAGCAGCCGGTTGGTACAAGACGCATTGGGGGACACTCCGCAAAGCATCCTCCATACCTGGGATGCGCAAAACAACGACCAGCAATACACNGTNGTNGGCGAGTTCAACTGGGCCTACTGCACCCCAATTCGTGACGTCCCCGGAGAACGCCGCGCNATATACGTCGCCGGACGTGCATCGGGGCANACNGCACAAANCGGCCGCCCGGCTCTTGAATCCGACGTNAAATACACGGAATTGATCTCCGANATCGTCGGTGCCATNNGACGGGTCAATCGTCTCGAACGGCAACGAGCCAGTTTTCGTCAATTCTTTGCACCNCCCATNCTCACGGCACTTGGCGACGACCCNGACACGTCGTTGCTTGAACCGCGAGANTGTGACGTNACNGTCATGTTCTGNGACCTCCGTGATTTTTCCAGNCACGCGGAGAATTCATCTGATGACTTGATTGCACTGCTCAAACGGGTCAGCCGCATCATGGGGGTGATCACAACCCAGATTCATCGTTTCGGCGGAGTCACCGGTGACTTCCAGGGTGATGCCGCGCTTGGTTTTTGGGGATGGCCATTTCCCGCCGCAACCGCAACCCAGGACGCCTGTCGTGCCGCACTCGGAATTCGGAGCGAACTNCANCGGGCNGCCGAAGACCCACAACANCCCCTGGCCGGTTTCTCATTGGGAATCGGCCTNGCACACGGTCGTGCCGTCGCNGGAAAAATCGGAACCGAAGATCAAGTCAAGGTCACNGTCTTCGGACCGGTGGTCAACCTTGCCAGCCGGTTGGAAAGCNTGACGCGCCAACTCCACGTCCCGATCTTGATGGACGAGGCCACAGCCGACCGCATCAAGGACACTCTCGGCCCCGAGGANGCCCGCCTAAGACGCCTTGCCAAGGTCCTCCCCTACGGTTTTGAGTCCCCGCACATCATCAGCGAACTTCTTCCTCCACTCGANCTCTGGCCCGAACTCACGGACGACCATATCGCCCGTTTCGAACAAGGAGTGGACCACTTTCTCGCCGGAGATTGGGAATCGGCGTACCGTTGTTTGCGGGCAATGCCCGATTCGGACCGCGCACAAGACTTNTTGACCATGCTCATCACACAACACAATCGAATCCCACCGACCGATTGGGATGGAATCGTCCGCCTACCGGGNAAGTGATGNCNCACCAATCTCATTCCCTTCTCGCAAAACCCGTCCGTGTGGCTTTCAACTCCAGACGGATNGCGGATACAATCGTCCCATCATTGATTTGCCGGTCGGCTAATATTCATGCGTCATTATTCGTGTGACCTCTGTGGGGACTCAATTCACGACGATCATTTCGTCGTCAAAGTTGAGGTCTTTGCTGCNTTCGACCAGGACGAATTGAACGAGGCCAATTTCGANACCGACCAACTCGCCCTNGTAACCGAAGAAGTCGCCGCGATTGAAAGCGGACAGGCCGAAGCGCCCCGCGACCTCGGTTCAAANCGNATGAGGTTCGATCTTTGCGAGGGATGCCGTTCCAGGTACCTNGACGACCCTCTTGGCCGNGACGCNCTGGGNCGCGTCAACTACAGCGAGAATTGACGTCCGANGCTGCTGCGGCTGTTGATGAACGCACGGTTCGCTTCGTTTTCCGGTGGTGNGGNGCTCTGACGACCGGNCGCTGGTCCATGCGAAGGACCAGTAACGTCTTGTCNTCCTCGGTCGGACCGTCGCCATGATCCTCACTGGCGTCCCAAACCCGGCTCAACAACTCCTCNGCGGACTCTCCCTGNTTGCCCCCCTCAACCGCNGAAACCACGCCCTGGGAACCAAACAGTTCACTGTTGGAATCCATCGTTTCCAGAACACCATCGGAAAACAGAACCATCACATCCTNGCCACGCAANTGGATTTCACTCGCCGTGTATTCNGCATCCGGAATAATGCCCAANGGCATTCCGTGTGATTCCAACGATTGACACGNACGGTCACGATACAAAATTGGAACAGGGTGACCCGCGTTGCTGTAAGAAAACGTCATCCGTTCCGAGTCAACGATACCAACAAGGCAGCTCATGAAATGGTGCCCGGCCGTCACGCGGCACAAGGCCCGGTTCACTCTCGAAACCACCTCCGCCGGTGAAAGCGTCGCAGCGTTTTGATCGTCCAACACCGTACTCAGCGCGCTCCGCACGGCCGTCATAATAAACGCCGCCTGTACGCTGTGTCCGCACGCATCGCCAACGGCGACCAACGTTTTCCGTTCGGAAAGCGAAACCAATTCGCAAAGGTCCCCGCCCACCTCATCACGACTTTGGCAACGCCCGACAGCCTGGAATCCGGCTCCCGGGGGCAGTATCCCCAATTGCTCACCCGAATTGCACTCCGACAGGCCGGCCAGTTCACACAGAAGGCGTTCGCGGATTGCCTGTTCGTCCCTTGTCGCCAATCGTTCCAAAACGCTCGCCATCTGCGTCCCGACCGTTTGCAACAACTCGATCATTTCATTTTCGATCACCGAAATTCGCCGAGTCGTGACCCACAACGTTCCCAGTGGACCATCGACGCCCACCACGGGAACACAGATCGCAGTCGCGGTCCCCTCGGGCATCCAGTCGGCCCCGACGGCTCGGCACTCGGCCGTTCCGTTTACTGACTGCGGCCCCTCCACCAGCGTTTTCAGGTCGGCGGGTGCATTTTTCAATCGGCGGACCAATTCCGTTTGGTCGTCTCGCCCGGTTTTTCCATCAGTTTCACCCTTCAGAATCAAGGTGTCGGCGCCCGCGTCGAGCAGGTGGAAACCTGCCCATTGTGTTTGCGTGAGTTCCACCGCTCCGGTCAAAAGCGTATGAATCGCTTCCCGACCGTCCAGCGACGTCGCAACAGCCTGCCCCATTTCCAACAATCTTCGGACGATGCAATCTCGGTCGTTACTGTCGCTCCATTTTGCTCCGAGTTCGCCAATCAGTTTCGCCAGAAAACTGGTTGCTTTGCGAGCTCGCTTCCGCGTGGATTCGTCCAATCCTGACGGCAACAACAATTCGATCGTTCCGCCGGTGGGTTGTTGCGAATGGAACGAACTCGAGTGATCACGACTCGAATCCTTTTCTTCGGCCCGATAGCGAACCGTCCACCCAGTGGCTCGTGTGAATTCGTCACACAATTGGCCGACCCGGTCTTGGTAGGCACCGTCCGAAGGAGCAGGATTTGAGTCCGCCGGAAGCATCGAAACAGTCTCCAGCACCGCTCTCAGTTCCGGGCGGTCTTCGCGCACAGCTACAAGTGAGTGACGCACCAGTTTTATACATCGGTCAACTCAAATGGGTTCCACAGGGGATTCGCACCAGGACCGGTTGTGCGGCTTGCGGGGAGCGGGCCGATTGGACGTGTCATTCCAGATCGGGCGTGGTCAATCGTCAAACCGGTCGACCACTGCACAGCCACAGGCGTCACTCCACACGTTGACGGAGGTCCGACACATGTCCAACACCCGGTCGACGGCCAAAATCACGCCTTGAGCTTCCAAGGGCAGTCCCACCGCTTGCAGCACGATTGCCATCATCACCAACCCGGCGTGCGGAATTCCAGCAGCCCCGACACTCGCGAGCAACGCGGTGACGGCCACGATCAATTGCTGGTCCAGGGCCAGTTCAAAGTTGGAAGACGCCTGGGCAATGAACAGGACCGCGACCGCCTCATAAAGGGCAGTTCCGTCCATGTTTATCGTCGCCCCAAGTGGCAACACGAAGGCCCCCACTCTACGAGACACGCCGGCACGCTCTTCCACTGCAGACATTGTCAACGGCAACGTTCCGTTTGACGACGCCGTGGAGAACGCGGTCAAAAGCGCCGGCGAAATCGACTTGGCGTAATCCCACGGGTTCCGTTTCGCGACGAACTTCAGGATCAGGGGCAACACGACAACAGCATGCACCAGCAACGCCAGAAACACCGTCAACATGTACCACCCCAGGGTCGCGAAGACCTCGCCTCCCTGAGACACGGTGGCCGAGAGCATGAAGGCAGCCACACCGACAGGGGCCAGGCGGATCACCCACTGGGTCAAACCCATCATGACCTCAAATGCCCCGTTGACACCGGACCGCAGGACCTCCCCAACGCCTCCGGAAACACGGCCNAGAAACACTCCGAAGAGGATGCTGAAGGAAATGATCGAGAGAAACTCCCCGTCAGCGAACGCCTGGATGGGATTTGTCGGAACGAGTTTTCCAACAAGGCTGTCAAAAATCCCCAACAGCGACTCCCCCTGGCCACCCACCACTTCGCGAGCCGCNCCTGGCAATTCCGCTCCAACGCCCGGTGAAANAACATTCACCAGCANCAACCCGGTGGTGATCGCCAGGACACTTGTCGCCAGGTAATACAGCAACGTGACACCAAACAACCCGCCAAGCCGCCCGTGCTGTCCTANCCCGGCGACAGCCGAGACCAATGACGCNGCAATCAAAGGCACGGTGACCATCTTCAGCAACCGCAGAAAAAGCCCTCCAATCCATCTCGAAACAACATCCAGCCACCGTCCGGGACTTTCCCGATATCGGGAAAATGCCGGTTCGANCCAGGAGTTGCTCGCAGNAAGATCGTCGGGGGATCCCAGCGCCAGTCTCGAAACCAGGGNAACGGACCGCTCTTCTTGTTGGTACACCCGAGAATAGACGGCATGAACTCCGTCTTTCTCAAGACGAAAACGCACNGTACGATCCGACACTTGGCCTGACCGGGACGCCTCGAGTTTCGGATCCGACGCGACCGCCACTTCGAGAAAACGCTGCCCTGGTCGCTCGGGATCGGATTCAACGATTGAATCGGGCGTCGTCCGTTCAAACTTCGCATCAGGCAATGCCAACGCCCCGGGGTTGAACGCAAGCCCGATCACGGTGCCAAGGACAGTGGCGGCCAGGATCTGGTAGTGCAAGGGCCACCGCATCACGACGTTCCTCCAATTCGGTTACCGACGAGCACCGTCATAGGCCAGCGACAGCGACGCGCCATCCTGGGAACTGCTTGCGACACACTGTTGGATGAAGAACATACCTTCCGCACCGTCGTACACGTTCGGATAAATGGTATCGCGAGNTTCAAACGTTCCGCCGCTTATCCGTTCCACAATGGCATCAAATGCGGACCGATACACGTTGGCGAAGGCTTCCAGAAACGCCTCCGGGTGGCCTGAAGGCAATCGACATGCGGCAGCCCCGGGGCCATTCATAAACGGGGCATTCGGATCCCGGGTGTAAAGCTGATGAGGCTGCCCATTGCGTCGCACCATCATCTTGTTTGGCTCTTCCTGCGACCAGGACAAGGCCCCCTTGGTCCCATCAATTTCGATCCGCAGATCATTCTCTCGACCGTGAGAAATCTGGCTTGAAGTAACNGTCCCCATTGCTCCACCTTGAAACCGGATCACCGCGTGTCCGTAATCGTCCAATTCCCGTCCCTCCTCGAACGTTTCCAGGGTGGCACGAACCGTCTCGGGCAGAAGCCCCGTCATATACCGGGCCAGATTGAACGCGTGAGTCCCAATATCACCAAAGGCACCGGCGGCTCCTGACTGGGAGGGGTCCGTTCGCCACGCCGACTGCTTCTGTCCATCCAACTCGATCCGCTCCCTCAACCATCCCTGCAAATACTGNGAACGCACCGCCTGGATTTCGCCCAATTCGCCCGAAAGAATCATTTCGCGAGCCTGCCGCACGAGCGGATATCCGGTGTAATTGTGCGTCACCGCAAAAACGGCCCNCGACGCTTCAACGGCCTCGCACAACGATTCGGCCTGAGTCATGTCGAATGTCATTGGCTTATCGCAGATCACATTAATACCAGCCTCAAGAGCTGTTCGTGCGATATCGAAATGCGTGTGATTGGGAGTTGCCACACTGACAAAATCAATTCGCTGCTCCGGATCCATCGCCAGTTCTCGATCGATCATCTCCTGGTAAGACCCATAGGCCCGTTCCGGCTTGATATCGTATGCGGGAGCCGACGCCTTCGCCCGCTCNGGATCGGAGGACAATGCGCCTGCCACAAGAACAGCCCGGTTGTCGAGCACTGCCGCCGTGGCATGAACCCTGCCGATGAACGCCCCCTGGCCTCCCCCGACCAGGCCCATTCTCAGCTTCCGNCCCAAGGCCCCGTTTGTCGTTTCCATCGCACATCTCTCCCTCTGCACAGGCCGTCGTCGCGACCTATGCCGTTAATTTCTTGACAACCGCAATCGCCCAAAGACTACAAGTGGAACCATTCGATTACAACGTACGCATCGACCTGCCGAAGCCACCTGATCTGGCCCGATCGAATAAAACCGGGTAGACTCGCCNACACCGGCAGGCGGTAGTTCTCGCCAACATCCCCGGACTCGCTCAAAAGGAAAGCCAGTCATGCCACACCGTTCACTCACCATCTGGAAAACCCGTGTGGCCTGCCTTTTCATCGGCATCCTTATTGGAGGTGGCCTGGCCTGGGCGTTGCCNAGCCAACAGGTCGCAGCCTACAGCAGCGACCGAAACGACAANTTTTCGGTAACCACTGCCNTGACCGGCCCCACNTCCGAAGCCGTCTTTGTCCTGGACTTTTTGACCGGGACAGTTCGTGGCTTCGCGCTCGACCGAACGGCCAACAAATTCATGTGGGTCTACACTCGGTCGGTAGCCCAGGATTTCGGGGTCGACCCCAACAAGCCCGCCCGTTATGCAATCGTCAGTGGCATGGCCCAGGCGTCGGGCCGCGGTGGAGCCTCATTCGCTCCCAGCTACATCTATGTGGCTGAACTCTCAACGGGAAAAGTCCAGGCTTACGCCATCCCGTACCGCACCCAACGCGGAACCACACCGACTCAACTCATCCCGGTCCCGGCCCTGAACTTCGCCTTCGCCGAACCAAGAGAGACCGAATAAGTCTCTCTCGTCACCGGGCAACAACGCGAGTGGCAAGCACTGCGCGTGTGCGCCCGTCAATCTTGGCCACGATCACCACCCCTGGCACGTCGCCATCCAGCTTGAGCTTGCGCCGCAGCACCTCCGCATCAACCGCGACGTGTCGGCACTTGACTTCCAGTGGCCCGAAACCCAGTTCACGTGCGGCGTCACGAATGGCACGGGGCTTGTTGGCGGTCACGGTCTCCACCTTGAAACACTGGGCCAACGACGTCTCGGCAGGCCGGTCNGTCGACAGGTATTCCTCCCGATCATCCAACCGCCACCCATCGCACACCTCCGCCAAGCGGTCGACCAAACCGGAACGGACAACCGCTGGGTCAGGATCCAGAAGGAATCCTCCCGGCGCGTCCTTGCGAAACGGTGCCGNGAGCGGATGCCCCTCCAGCGTCTCCCCGCTGGGCAAGGACGTCGCACGAAACAACTGAGGTTGCCCCACGGGGGGCGGCCCAGCGAGAGCACCAAACCAGACGACCGCCTGCTTGCATTCACGCCCCACGCTGACCAATTCAATTTCACACCCCGCAAACTTNCCTAGAAAATTCGCAGCGGNGCTCAACTTGATAGCTCCTCCCTCCGCCTGNACCGTCAACGCGTCGAGGTAGTCTCGGCCCGGCACGGCATCTTCAATCCGGTGAGAGCGAGCGTGGCCACCNGCTCGNTGGTCCGGATCAACATGGACCAAACCTTGNAACTCGTTCATCTTCANGACATCCGCGACTACGACACACACTCGACTCCCGACACCGTACAGGTCTGTGTTCCAACGGGCACAAAGAGCGCGAGCCGGATCACGGTCAACGGCGAACACATCTCCCTTGGCGCCCAAGGCCAAAGCATCGCCCCCCACGCCACAACACAAATCCCAGGTCGCCGCCCCTTCGAACCTCAGCGCCTTGTGGTTCGACACCGTTTCACTGGAAGCTTGNTCAAGCCCCACGCGATCGAACCACATGCTCTCGTTCAGACGAAAACGCCCCGCTGCCCTCTTCCNATTGTCCGTCAACNGGAAAGCCAATCGCACCAGATCCTCATGAAACTGTTTTCGCAACCTGTCCTGCAGGCCCAACTCCGCCTGTCCGCCCTCGGCAACGGCTTCCAAAATCTCTGGGGCCGCCCGCAAACCGAGCCAACGGTCCCACTCGGAAAGTTGTTNGTTCATCGCGTCACCTGGGAGTTCGATCGCGGCAGATTGCAATGGGTTGGTGGGAGAATTAGATTGGAGGATTCTATCGTTCCGAGCCCTTCTCAGCGACTCGCCTCATCACCCTCTCCTCCACCACCGCCGGTTTCCGGCGGACTGCCTCGATGCATATTCCCGACGGCCTGCTAGACACCCCCATCTGCCTGGCTACCGGCAGCGTGTCACTCGTTGCAGTGGGCTACAGCATCCATCGACTCAAAGATTCCCTGGCCGACCGAACGGTCCCGCTCACCGGAATGGTTGCGGCACTGGTATTTGCCGGCCAAATGGTGAATTTTCCGGTCGCTGCAGGAACTTCAGGACACCTTGTCGGTGGGGTCCTGGCTGCACGGTTACTCGGCCCCTGGGCCGGATGTCTCGCACTCACTCTTGTCCTGTTTGTCCAGAAATTCCTTTTCAACGACGGTGGCCTCCTGGCACTCGGACCAAACATCCTGCACATGGCTGTCATCGGTTCACTCGGCGGCTACGCCATCCAGACAACCATCTCACGTCTCGGCGGCGACACCATCCGTGCCCGCGTGATCGGGGTCGTCGTGGCCAGTTGGCTGACTGTGATGTTGGCGGCCGTCCTGTGTTCAATCGAATTCGCGATCTCGCACTCCGACACGCCCNACTTCCAGGCGGGGCGATTCCTCGCGATGATGATGCTGTTTCACGCTTTTATCGGTGTTGGCGAAAGCCTGATCTCCGGCGGGATAGTCCGCTTCGTTNCCATCCGGCGTCCCGACCTGTTGCACACAACCACACCTNCCGCAGCCACCGGCTGGAGAAAGAACGTAATCCTTGGCCTGGCCGCCGCGTTGTGCGTAGCCATTGCACTGGCACCACTGGCATCAACAGCGCCCGATGGACTCGAATCCGCGATNGAACGTTCCCAGCTTGTGACGGAGGNCCCCGGNTCCGCTTCATTTTTCCAAGGTTACGACGCGGTACTTTCCGGCGACGGCTGGGAAAGCTGGAGCGTCATCGCCTCCGGCGTTTTGGGAACCTTTGTTGTGTTTGTGATAGCCCTGGTGTTGGGCCGTCCACTTGGCCAAACGACGACCCCGGACACAGGAACCACTGGTGACTGACCCGTCCTCCACGCACCGCCCATCGCCGCCCTTGGGGTCCGTCTTGAAACTGACGGCGAGCCTTGGCGTCGTGCTTGCGGGATGTTCAGTGAGTTGGGAAACGTGGCCGCTGGCTGGTTCNTTGATTGCCACGACGGCTGCTGGGCTCGCCATCGCTGGCGTGCGGATCCGGACGCTTGTTCGCCGACTCTTCCTTTTCCTTCCATTTGTTTTTCTGATCGCAATCTCGATCCCCATTTCCCAGGGCTTCTCAGCCCCATGGCTGCAAGTCGCGGCCACAGTCGTCCTTCGCGGTGTCATTTCCTTTCTGTCGGGACTCTGGCTGATCCAGGTCCTACCTTTCGACCAACTTCTCACCACTCTTCGCGGCTTGTATCTTCCCTCGGTTGTCGTGGCCAGTCTGGCAATGATGCATCGCTACCTGTTTGTTCTCTGGGAAGAAACCGGTCGTTTGCGGATCGCCCGACGTGCCAGNACACTCGGANATTCCAATCGGATTGCCAAATGGATGACGGGCGTTGCCCTTGTCGGCACACTTGTCATCCGTTCGCTGGATCGCGCACATCGGATACATCGCGCGATGTTGTCCCGGGGTTGGGACGGACATGTGCGTCCCTGGCCCTGATCCGTATCGTGGCTTTCACCATCCAGCCCAGCTGCGATTTTGCNTCAAGGTTTCCGCTGATGTCGTCACCAGTCGCCATCGAAATCACACGCCTGACCTTCGCGTATACCGGAGGTGACGCCGTACTGAGCGACATTTCTTTTTCCGTGACTCCGGGTGACCGAGTGGCCATCCTGGGCCCCAGTGGGTCCGGCAAATCGNCATTGTTACTTCACCTCAACGCCCTCCTTCCCGACCCTCCGCTCTCTGCCGCCGCGGCGCCCGAAGTGGCAGTGACCGTGGATGGACTTCCAGCAACTGCCAACAACGCAAACCAGATCCGCCGGCGGGTTGGNTTTTTGTTTCAAAACCCTGAGGACCAACTCTTTGGGTCCACCGTTGCCCGAGACGTTGCTTTCGGCCCCCTGAACCTCGGCCTGGACTCAAAAGAAGTCCAGCAGCGTGTGGAACAGGCATTGGACGACGTTGGCCTGTCCTCTTTTGCAAACCGCGACACGACTCGACTGTCGCTGGGTGAACGGAAACGCGCCTGCCTTGCAGGAGTTCTCGCCTGCCATCCCGGCTGCCTTGTTCTCGATGAACCGTTCGCCAATCTTGATCCGCGAGGCCGGCGCGGCCTAACGAACATACTCACCACCTTCGACGGCACGCTGATCCTGGCCACTCACGACCTGACAGTTGTCCGCGAATTGACCGACCGGATAGTGGTTCTCGATGCTGGTGAACTGTGCGCAGATGGGCCAACNCANGACATTNTTGCCGACGAACAACTGCTCGCAACACACGGCCTGATCGCGTGACCCCAGGCANGCAGCCTGAACGCGGCATGATCGTCCCGGTCGCTGCCATCTCCCTGCGGCAGTCCCCATCNCCGAACCGAAACAGTGACNGCCCCTTGCGCCCGNCNTTTTCACCAGGCNCCCCGGCATTGCCCACAGNCCGCAATCCACACAACAAAAAAACTCTGCGCACACCCGCTATCCGTGACCTAGAATTACCCCGGCGGGCGTCCANTGAGCGGGCGTCCGGGCGAGGATTTTCCGGCTGTTCACACGGGTCAATGCCATGGGCAGACGACGCCGACCGGCTTTCACGCTGATCGAACTGCTGGTTGTCATTGCGATCATAGCGATCCTGATGGCGCTTCTTCTGCCGGCCGTACAGCAGGTTCGAAGCCGTGCCCGAGCGCTGGATTGTCGGAATCGTCTCAAGCAACTCGGCCTTGCTCTCCACAATTACCATTCCGTTCANTCCCTTTTCCCCCCCAGTTTCGTCCGCCAGGAAGATGGAAATCCTCCCGCCCCGGTTGCTGGTGGTGGCCTCCAGTACCGGAGTCACTGGACCGGTTTTCACCTTCTTCTGCCNCACATTGATCAAAGCCCGCTTCACGACCAGTATGACTTCGACAAAACGTGGATTTCGAGCCTGACCGACCCGGGTGACCACAGCATGTGGTCGCTCAACCAGACGGCCATCCCACTACTGATGTGTCCCGAAGTCACTCGAAATGGCACCGCCATTGGTGGCGATGCGACAACCGGGTTGAACACCACCGCGCATTGGATGGCCGGGTCTCCTACCGACTACTCATTCAATCACGGAGCCGACCGAATCAGCGCATTGCCCAACACTTCCGCCACGGCCTGCCCACGTGGACTTCTCCACTTCTGGGCCCAATGGCCGGCNAAGAGCCGNGGNCCNTTCGGGTACAACAGTCGGTGCCGTGTAGGCGACGTGCGAGATGGGACATCCCAAACGCTTTTCCTTGGCGAGAAGTCNGGNAGCCGCCTGACTTTCCAGGGGCCCAACGGTCAAACCCCGCCTCTTGCGGTCGAATTCCCGTGGGCCATGGCCGCCGTCTCGTATTTCGCCCCAACCGGTGGCATCGGCGTCCCCAATTCCTACTGGGTGGCTGGNCCCTACGCTGTCACCGCCGACGTTCGACTCCCCGCCTGCCCCGATGACACGGGGGCCGTTGGAACACCGTTCCCCATCAACCCACTGCCCAGAACCCTGGGCAATTCGGCAGACGAACGCCCTCTCTACTCGTTTCAGTCCGAACACACCGGCGGCTCACATTTCCTGATCGGCGACGGATCAGTCCGGTTTCTTAACGATTCCATCAATCACGGTGTCTACCAGGCTCTCTCGACNATCGAGGGTGGTGAAGTCACCGGCGGAGGCTTCTGAATGCCGCATCGCGTGAGACGGACNATTGTGTCGATGGTGATTGGCCTGCTTGCAGGNTGCGGAGGGCAAGTTCCCAACCAACACCTCACNCAGGCACGTCACCACCTCCAACGCGCCGCCCCTCAACAGGCCCTCCAGTCACTGTCCGGACTCACCGGCACCCCCGAAACACATTACCTGCGGGGTGTTGCATTGATGCAACTCGACAAGCTCGACGCCGCACACGGCGAGTTCCAGGCGGCAACGGAACTCTCCACACAACCCCGGCACCGAGCCTGCCTGTTGAAGCTGCATCTTTTTGCCCGGGATTATTCNGCCGCCGAAAAACTCATCTCGCTGGAACTGGCAAATCCGGAAGACCCCGTCGTTCGGCTGTCGTGCGTCTACGCTTACGAAGCGAGAGCCGTGCGACTATCGGCTGAATCGCGACACGAGGCATCAGCCGCCCATCGACGTCGTGCCTCCAATTCGCTGAAAACGGCACTTGCACTCGCCGGTGACATCCCGGAATTTCATCCAGAACTGCTCGACTTCGCCATCGAATATGGGCATGTCGACCCGGCCCTGAGTCTCGTACGGCTCATGCGACAACACACCCCGAACGACGAACACCTGGAACGACG
>PBOU01000194.1 GCA_002724415.1 Planctomycetaceae bacterium | reverse complement strand
TCCTCCATCGTGATCAGGCCGCCGACCGACTCGCTGTAGCGGACCATCTCCTCGGCGATCCATCCCTCGTAAAACACCTTCGCTCCCTCCCTCCCGATGGCGCGATAGACTTTGGCCAGATCGCGGTTGGTCATCCGCTCCCCCTCCTTCGGTGCCTTGCCGTCGTTGAGGAACGCCCGGCTCGCAGTCTTGGTTTCGCCCAGGATCCCTTCACTGCCACTCCAGTAGCCGGCGATGATCTGGGTGACCGGAAAACCGTCCCGCGCGTACCGCACCGCCGGTGCGAGCGTCTTGGACAACGGCAGTTTCCCGAACCGGTCGTGCAACATCTGCCAGCCGTCCACGCATCCCGGCACCGACCAGCTGAGTGGTCCCTTGAGCGGGATGCGGTCGTGCCCGCGTTCGCGGATCAGATCCCGCGAAATGCCAAGTGGCGAGCGGCCACTGGCGTTGAGGCCGTGGAGTTTTTTCGACTTCGCATCCCACACGATGGCGAACAGGTCGCCGCCGATGCCGCAGCTCATCGGTTCCACCACGCCGAGCACGGCGTTGGCTGCGATGGCGGCGTCGATCGCGTTTCCGCCCCGCTTGAGAATGTCCACCCCGGCCTCGGCGGCGAGCGTGTGGCTGGTGGCAACCATTCCATTGGGGGCCATCACCACCGAGCGGCTGAGTTTGGGATCACCGTACGGCCGGTCGTAACCGGCACCGAAAAGCTGAGAACTGGCCATGACTGATAGGAGAAACAGCTTGGCCAAGCGCTTGGCCAAGCGGCGGCAACGGCCGTTTGCCCGGTGGATTGAATGACAGATTATTTTGCGCATGGCTTCGGCGGTATTGTCGGCACATTCGCTTGGCCAAGGCAAGCCGCCGCCGTTTTGGTGTTGCCAAGCGCTTGGCCAAGCGGGAGAAACCGCGAGAGCGATGTCGCCCTCCAAACAGGTTGAACAGTTTGACGCCCTGCTGCAGCGGGGCGAGCCGGTGCTGGCCTTGGCCCCGATGCAGGACGTCACCGATCTGCCGTTTTGGAGGGTGATCCGCAGTCGCGGCGGAGCGGACGTGTATTACACCGAATACTTCCGCGTGCATGCCGATTCGAGATTGGAAAAACCGATCCTGCGCTCGATCACCGAGAACCCCACCGGCCGGCCGGTCATCGCGCAGATGATCGGCAACAGCATCCCCGACCTCGTGCGCACGGCGCGCGAGCTGCAGCAGCATCCCATCGCCGCGGTCGACCTCAACCTCGGTTGTCCCGCACCGATTGTTTACAAGAAATGTGCCGGTGGCGGCCTGCTGCGCGAGCCGGAACGCATCGACCGCATCCTCGGCGCGCTGCGCGAGGCGGTCGAGACGCGATTCACTGTCAAGACGCGGCTTGGCTTCGATACCCCGGCGGTGTTCGACGAGTTGCTCCCGATTTTTTCGAAGCACGACCTCGACCTGCTCACCGTCCATGGCCGAACGGTCAAAGAGATGTACCGCAGCGCTGTGCATTACGACTTCATTGCGCGCGCCGTCGCTGAGGCCGACTGCCCGGTGTTGGCCAACGGCAATGTCTACTCCGCGGCCAAGGCCGAGTCGGTGCTTGCCGAGACCGGCGCGCGCGGCCTGATGATCGGACGCGGCATCATCCGCAATCCCTGGTTGTTCACCCAGATCCGCCAGCATCTCCGCGGCGAGACGCCCGTCTGGCCAAGCGGGCGCGAGGTGCTCGACTACGTCACCGACCTTTTCGAGATCACTGCCCCGGAAAATTACATTGAGCGCAGCCAGGTGCAGAAGATGAAAAAGTACATGAATTACTTCGGGCTTGGCGTCGACCCGGATGGGCGGTTCTTGCACGACATCCGTCGGGCCCAGACCAAGGCCGACTTTTTTGCCATCTGCCGCGAACACCTCGACCACGCCGAGCCGATGCCGCTCGAGCCATACACGCCCGAGTTGCGAAGCCGCGACGTCGTGGCCGGCGTACACACCTAGTTTTGAAAATTCGAAACTCTAATTTAGAGATCCTAAACCCTGAGCGCTTCCTTGCGTGAGCCGNGGTGTGCCGGTANATTGTCCCGGCTGCAATGACGCTGACTGAAAAAATATTGGCCCGGGCAGCGGGCAAGAGTGAGGTGACCGCCGGCGAAAACGTCTGGGTGAACGTCGACACGTTGATGACGCACGACGTCTGCGGTCCCGGCACGATCGGGGTATTCAAGCGCGAGTTCGGGGAGGACGCCAAGGTTTGGGACGCGAAAAAAATCGTGATCATTCCGGACCATTACATTTTCACCTCCGACTCCCTGTCCAACCGCAATGTGGACATTTTGCGCGAGTTCGCGAAGTCTCAGGAGCTACCGTACTTTTACGACGTGATCGACGACAAGGACGGCAAGTGGCAGTTCGACGCATCGCAGGGTTTACTCAAGCGCCAGTACGGCTCGCGTTATGCCGGTGTCTGCCACACGGCACTCCCGCAGAAGGGGCATCTTCGGCCCGGCGAGATTCTGTTCGGCACCGACTCGCACACCTGCATGGCCGGTGCGTTCAACCAGTTTGCCACCGGCATTGGCAACACTGACGCCGGCTTCGTGATGGGCACCGGCAAACTGCTGATCAAGGTGCCGGAGACGATGCACTTCCGCCTCGAGGGCGAGATGCAGCCGGGAGTCATGGCCAAGGACATCATCCTACACGCGATCGGCGAGATCGGATTCGACGGCGCAACCTACCGTGCGATGCAGTTCGACGGCCCGGGCGCGGCCGGCCTGTCGATGGACGACCGGATGACCGTCGCCAACATGGCCATCGAGGCCGGCGGCAAGAACGGCATTTTTGAGTACGACGAGAAAACCAAGGCACTCGTCGACGAACGCACCCAGCTCAACGGCACCAAGAGCGACTACGAGTCGGTCAAGCGCGATGAAGACGAGACGTTCATCCACGACTCGACGATCGACCTGAGCGCACTGGAGCCGACTGTCGCCTGTCATCCCGACCCCGGCAACCGCAAGCTTGCCCGCGAGATGACCGACATGAAACTCGATCGCGCCTACATCGGCTCCTGCACCGGCGGCAAGACGAGCGACTTTTTGGCGTTCGCCGAGGTGGTGCGCGGGCAGGAGGTTCGCATCGACACCTTCGGCGTGCCGGCCACCCCGGAGATCGTCAACGACCTGCAGACCACTGAGTGGGATGGCAAGCCGGTCTGGAATATTCTTACCGACGCTGGTGTGCGCATGACCGAGAATGCCGGTTGCTCCGCCTGCCTCGGCGGCCCGGTCGACACCTTCGGCCGCATGAATGAGGGCGGCATGAAGTGCATCAGCGCGACCAACCGCAATTTCCCCGGTCGCATGGGCAGCAAGGAGAGCGAAGTCTACCTGGCCAGCCCGGCCACCGTCGCCGCCAGCGCCCTCGCCGGCCACGTCGCCGACCCGCGTGATTATTTAAACTGACTCCCCTTAGCCAAGCGGGTTGTGGTTTTCTTTGGCTTGGCCAAGCGGATATGCTACGGTTGGCTAAAGTCAGTCATGCAAACGATCAACTTGGGAGAATCCGGCCTGGAATGCAGCCGCCTCGCCTACGGTTGCTGGCGCATCACGGGGGTGATTTCTCATCCCCCCATAGACGAGGAGCATGAACAAAAGGGCCGCGAAGCCATCACCGCCGCCTATGAGGCCGGCTACACGATGTTCGATCTCGCGGACATTTACAGCGACGGACTCGCCGAGGAGGTGTTCGGCCGCACGCTCAAAACAGTTTCGGGTATGCGCGACCATATCGCCATCACGACCAAGTGCGGCATCCGCCAAAAGGGTGAGCCCAACAAGGACTCGCCGCATCGCTACGATCTCTCCCGCGAACACATCGTCTGCTCCTGCGATGCCTCACTCAAGCGCATGGACATCGACTGCATCGACATGTTCCTCCTGCACCGGCCGGACTATCTGCTGGAACAGGAGGAAGTGGCCAAGGCGTTCGACGAACTGAAACAAGCCGGCAAAGTGCGAGAGTTCGGCGTCAGCAATTTCACCGTCGATCAACTCGACCATCTGCAGGCGGCCTGCTCGATGAAGCTGATTTGCAACCAGGTCGAGATCAGCCTGTTCCATTACGACGCGCTTGAGGACGGTTCGCTCGACTACTACCAGCGCCACGGCATCACGCCGGTCGCGTGGAGCCCGCTGGCGCAGGGCCGGCTTGGCCGCGAGACCCCCGTCTCACTCCGAAAGGCCAACCACATACAGGAGCAGACCGTGCTAGACGCGCTGCACGTCGTGGCCCAGCAGAGGGAGTGCAGCCCGACCGCCGTCGCGCTGGCGTGGTTGCTGCGCCACCCTGCCGGCATCGTGCCGATCGTGGGCAGCACAAATCCCGACCACATCCGGGACGCGACCCGCGCGGACGGCCTTCAATTGTCCCGCGAGGAATGGTACCACCTGATGGCTGCTGCCGCCGGAGAGCCACTGCCGTGACAGGGGCGAAGACGATCCCACCCCGACACGGCACGGTTGGCGCATGCCGCCGCTTGGCTCACCCAGCAGTAACTGCGGAAGAACAACTCGCCAACGCCCGCCGAGCGGAGTAGCTTGGCCAAGCGATTGGTTTCATGGGTTTCGAACGCCAACAATCAGTTTGGTTACGTCGGATGCGCTGCGTTGGCTGGCTCGCCGCCGTGGCTCTCCTTGCCAAGGCGACCGGCCAGGCGGAACTGATTCGCAGGGCCAACACCACGTTCCGGTATCCCGACAACCCGCAGTTGTTCGACTATCACTCGCGCGATACCCTGCCCGGGATAACCTTCGAGAAGCCGATTTGCATTCGGGCCAGCGAGGCCAACGGCGGCGAGTTGTTTGTCGCCGAGCAAACCGGACGCGTCTGGCGCGTGACGAACCTTGCCACCGAGCCGAAGAAATCCCTGTTCCTCGATTTGTCGGCGCGGGTTTATCACAAGTCGGAGAGCGGCTTTCTCGGTTTCGAGCTGCATCCGCAGTTTAAAAAAAACGGGTTCGTATACGTTTTTTACACTTATCTGACGACGACCGGGAGCAACGACGGAATGCACGACCGGCTGTCACGTTTTCGTTTCAAGGGAAAAGTCGGCTCGGCGATCGACATCAAAACCGAGGCGGCGATGTTCACGCAGTTCGACCAGCACACCGACCACAACGGCGGCGATCTGCACTTCGGCCCGGACGGTTACCTGTATGTGAGCCTCGGCGACGAGGGCGGCGGCTATGACCAATACGGGAACAGCCAGCGAATCGACAACGACTACTTCGGCGGCATCCTGCGGATCGATGTTGACCAGCGGAGCGGCAACCTCAAGCCCTCTCCGCACCTCGGCTTGCACGGGAACTATCTCGTGCCAATCGACAACCCGTTTGTCGGCGCTAAGATTTTCGCCGGCAAACCGGTGGATGCGGCGAAACTACGCTCGGAGTTTTGGGCGGTCGGCCTGCGTAACCCGTGGCGCATGGCGTTCGATCCCAGCACCGGCAACCTGTACACCGGTGACACCGGCGACCATGTGCGGGAGGAGATCAACCGTGTCTCACGCGGCGGCAACTACGGCTACCCCGTTTTCGAGGGCACGCCGGAGGGGCCGAAATTCGACCCCTCCGCCAGTCGCGGCGACTATGTTTTCCCCGAGGCCGAGTACGGCCGCTCATCCGGCAACGACAT
>PBOU01000193.1 GCA_002724415.1 Planctomycetaceae bacterium | reverse complement strand
GGGTCCTTTCCGGATGTGAAGTCGTCGGTGAAGTAGCTGAATACCCCCGAGGTGATGTTCAGCGCCGTCTTGATCGGGTCGATCAGCGGGTCGTAGTAGTCCGTGACCACCCTCTCCTTCAGGGGGATGATCGCATTGTCGGTGATTTGGATTCCTGCTGGGCACACCTCCGTGCAGCACCTGGTGATGTTGCAGTATCCGATTCCGAAGTCGTCCCTGATCTCAGGTATCCTGTCCTCGGTGTCCATTGGGTGCATCTCCAGGCTGGCCAGTCGGACGAAGAACCTGGGGCCCGCGAACTCGTCGTACATCTGGTGCTCCCTCAGGACGTGGCAGGTGTTCACGCAGAGCATGCACTCTATGCATGACCTGAACTCCTGCAGCCTGTCGGCTTCCTCCTGGTGGAACTCCCAATCGGGCTCCTCTGGCCCGTTGATGGGCTCGATCCTCTGGTCCGTCCTGTATGCCCAGGACGTGTCGGTCACCAGGTCCTTGGTGAGCGGGAATGCCTGCATCGGCTTGACCAGCACCGGCTCGCCCTCCTGGGTCTCCTCGAGGATGTCCTCCATCCTGGTCATGCACATCAGCCTGGGCTTCCCGTTAACCTCGGCGCTGCATGACCCGCATTTACCGGCTTTGCAGTTCCAACGGCACGATAGGTCTGGGGCATGCTCGGCTTGGATCCTGTGGATGACGTCTAGGACCACCATCCCCTCGTCGAGGTCGACCTCGTAGTCGACCATCTTCCCGAAGGGGACTCCGTCCGAGTCCGGCTCCCCCCTGAAGACCCTGAATGCCACCTTGTCGCTCATCCTACTCCTCCTCCTGCAGGTCGTCCGAGTCCAGCAGCGACTTGAGCTCCTTGGGGATCGGCGGGTATGAGGCGAAGTCTATTTTCATCGAGCCATCCGACTCGAGGGTGATGACGCTGTTCCTCTTGCCCCAGAAGTCATGATCGGTCTCCGGGAAGTCGTCCCTGGTATGGGCGCCGCGGCTCTCCTCCCTCCTGAGTGCTGCCAGTGCGCACATCTTGCTGACGTCGATCATCGCCCCGATCTCGAGTGCCTGGTGCCAACCGGGGTTGTACACCCTGCCTCCCCCGGGGGACGTGGAAAGGGCCCTCTGCTCGAGATCCTCCAAGTCCGAGAGCGCCTCCTTCAGAAGGTCCCCGTTCCTGATAATCCCCGCTTTGTTCTGCATCATCTCCCTCAGGTCGCTGACCACCTTTGCCGGGTTCTCGCCACCGCTCCTCTGGAGTGGCTCCAGGGTCTCTGCGACCACCTCGTCGATCTCGGCTTGGTCGATCTCGGCGAACTCCGCCATGTCCTTAGAGCGCATGGCCGCGTTCTCCCCGGCGATCTTCCCGAAGACGATCAGGTCGGAGAGCGAGTTGCCTCCCAGACGGTTTGCCCCATGGAGCCCGGTTGCGACCTCTCCCGCTGCGTATAGCCCGGGGACGGTGGTCTCCTGGGTGAATGGGTCCACCTTGACCCCCCCCATTACGTAGTGAGCCGTGGGACCCACCTCCATTCGCTCCTTGGTGATGTCGACCGCTGCGAGCTCCTTGAACTGGTGATACATCCCTGGTAGCTTTTTCTTCACCTCCTCGGGGTCCCTCCACGAAATGTCGAGGTAGGCCCCTCCGTGCTCGGATGCCCTTCCAGCATCCCTCTCGCTGTTTATCGCCTTGGCCACCACGTCCCTGGTCAGGAGTTCGGGGGGCCTCCTGTTTGTTGCGAGTTTGCCGCTCACGACCTCGCTCACCCATGCCTCGGCTTCCTCGATCGTGTCTGCGAACTCGTCGGCGTACATCTCCGGCACGTAGTTGAACATGAATCGGTCACCGTTCTTGTTCTGCAGCTTCCCCCCCTCGCCCCTGACGCCCTCGGTGACGAGGATGCCCTTGACGGAAGGTGGCCAGATCATCCCCGTCGGGTGGAACTGGACGAACTCCATGTCGCCCATCTCCGCCCCGATCCAGTACGCGAGGGCATGGCCCTCCCCTGAGTACTCCCAGGAGCCGGAGCATACCTCCCAGCAGCGGGTTATCCCACCTGTGGCCAGAACTATGGTCTTGGCCTTGAAGACGTGGAGGGAGCCGTCATTGCGGTCATAGGCGAAGCATCCGGAAACGGAGCCGTCGGTCTTGAAGATCCTCCTCACAGTGTACTCCATGAACACGTCCATGCCCATGTGGACGCCCTTCTGCTGGAGGGTTCGGATCAGCTCGAGGCCCGTGGCGTCCCCGATGTGGGCTAGCCTAGGGTATGTGTGGCCACCGAAGTTCCTCTGGCTGGTGAGCCCCTTCGGGGTCCTGTCGAAAACGGCACCCCACTGCTCGAGCTCCCTGATCCTGTCGGGTGCCTGCTCGGCGTGGATCTGGGCCATCCTCCAGTCTCCAAGGTACTTGCCCCCCTTCATGGTGTCACGGAAGTGGGTCTGCCACGAGTCCCTGGGGTCCTTGTTCGCAAGAGCCGCAGCGGCCCCGCCCTCGGCCATCACCGTGTGGGCCTTGCCAAGCATGGACTTGCAGATCATCGCGACCCTCGCTCCCGCGGAGCTCGCCTCGATGGCGGCCCTGAGGCCCGCTCCGCCCGCTCCGATGATCACGACGTCATGCTCGTGCTGGGTGACCTGGTCGTCCATCACAGCCCCCCTATCAGAACTATGTCAGTGAGGCCGAAGTCTTGGCAGGCCCATATGTAGAAGTCAGCGAACATCACCCAGAACAGGCTGATCAGCGCCCAGTCCTTGTGACGCTCGTTCAGCTTGGTCGAGAACCTCCACATCCTGTACTTGATCCGGTTCATGGGAGTCCCCGTCCAGTGGTTCGACCCCCCGCCCACGACGTGCCTGAAGGCGTGGCACCCGAATGTGTAGCCGGACAGCAGTATCACGTTCAGCAGTAGCACTAGCGACCCGACGGAGACCCCGAAGGCGTCGCCCGAGGCGTCATGGAAATTTATCGAGAGCCAGAAGTCGTATGTCAGGATCGGGAGGTAGATCACGGCGATGTACATGAACATCCGGTGGAGGTTCTGGACCACGAAGATCCCCTTCTCCCCGCTGTACTCGTTCCATGGCTTGGATACCGCGCATCCGGTGGGCTGCTGGAAGAAGGCCCTGTAGTAGGCCTTGCGATAGTAGTAGCAGGTACCCCTGAACCCGGCTGGGAAGATCAGGATGAACATGGCCGGGCTCATCCACCACAGCTCCATGGGGATCCACGATGACTGCGGGAAGATGAGAGGGCTGTAGAGGGGGGACAGGACGTGGCTGCCCTGGTTCTCAATCGCCATGGTCTGGCACTCTGACACGTCCTTGAACCCCTTGGCGACATCCCAGTTCTCGCACGAGGAGGCCCCGAACTCGCTGAAGAACAGGATATCGGACTCCATGAAGCCCCTCCACGTAGCGTATACGATCATGAATCCGAGGTAGGCCGCCATGGCCGTGGGACCCTTCCACCAGTCGTCAGTTCGATCGGTCTTTCCGAAGCCCTTCTTCATCGGGAGCTTCGTGCTCTCGCTCATCCTTGCACCGCCCCGTGCCCTACGGGCACGAAAGGAGCGCCATAAGGGATTGCATGGCCCCCTTAGCCGCAATCTTCACAATTCTGGGCTCCTACGGCCCCCTGGAGGTAGTTAGCATCGAAACGTCGATCTGCACGAACTGCGGTTTTATGCCCGGCGAATGGCTCCCCGGGCTTCCCTGTCCCGAATGCGGCGAGCTGTTCCTCTAGGCCAACGAGGAGTAGTCGACATCGGCCTCTTCGATGTGGACCTCGTCGACATCCATCTGGGCCAGTTGCAGCTTGCCCGAGAGTTCGTCGTTCACGGCATGCCAGTAGGAGTACGCCTCGATGACCCAGATGCCGGACTCCCTCGTGCCGTTCCCGCTGTTCTTCACGCCCCCGAAGGGCAGGTGCGCCTCTGCCCCGGTGGTGGAGTTGTTTATGCCGGTCATCCCGGCCTTGATCCCCGTCTTGAAGCGATAGGCCTCCAAGCGATCGTTGGTGTAGCAGGCGCTGGATAGTCCGAACGGCGATGCGTTCGCCAGGTGAAGCGCATGGTCGAAGTCGTCCGCCTTCACAATCGTGACAACCGGGCCGAAGATCTCCTCGTGGAAGCAGCGCATGCCCTCCGTCACGTCCGAGTAGACGTGGGGCCACATGTAAACCCCCTCGGAAGCGTCTCCCATGAAGTTCGTCGGCTTGCTGTCATTGGTGATCATTCCCTCGCCCCATAGCTTCGTCGCACCGTCCTCATCGCACATTCCCAGGTCCCTCAGGAAGTCGCTGGCGTACTTCTCGGACAGCATTGGCCCGTAGAGGACGCCCTCGTGCCTGAGCGAGTCGCCTATCCTGGTCTCCTCGACCTTGGACATGAACTTGGACATGAATTCGTCATAGACGTCCTTGTGGACGATCAGGTTCCCGAGGCTGGTGCACCTCTGGCCGGCAGTGCCGAACGCGGCCCAGTAAGCGCCCTCGACCGCATTATCGATGTTCGCCGATGGCATGACCACGAGGGGGTTCTTACCCCCTAGCTCGAGGGAGGCGGATACCAGGTTCCTACCGCAGACCTCTCCGATCATCTTGCCAACCGGGGTCGAGCCGGTGAAGCTGATCTTGTTCACGAGCCCCTCGTCCACAGAGTCGACGAGGTACTGGCCCGCGCCGCTTCCGCGTCCGTGGACCAGGTTGATGACGCCGTTCGGGAGGCCCGCCTCGTGCATTATCCTAGCAAGCAAGAACGACAGGAGGGGGGAGTCCTGGGGGCTCTTCCAGACGCACGTGTTTCCGCACATTATCGCTGGGATCATCTTCCAGAAAGGGACGGCAGCGGGGAAGTTGCAAGCGTTGATGATGCCGCAGACCCCCAATGGCCTCCTGTAGGTGAATAGCTCCTTGTCCGGCAGCTCGGAGTTAACGGTCTGCCCGTACAGCCTGCGCCCCTCGGACTGGAAGAATAGGCAGGTGTCGATGGCCTCCTGCACGGATCCGGCGCTCTCCTTCAGGGTCTTGCCTATCTCCCTGGTCTCGACCCTTACCACGTCGTCCTTGTACTCCATCAGGAGCCTGCCCATGTTCCCGATGATCTGGCCCCTGGTGGGGGCCGGCGTCGACGACCAGCCTGGGAATGCGTCCCTGGCCGCTTGGAGGGCTTCATGCACGTCCTGCTTGGTCGATTGGGGGAACACGCCGACGCAGTCATCCAGCCAAGCGGGGTTCCTGCTCTCGAAGGTCTCCCCGTCGCTAGCGGACCCCAGCTCACCGTTGATGATGTTGTAACCCCTGACTGTTGGGCTTCCATTGGGGTTGTCGTTATGCAATATCTCGAATCCTGACTCAAGGACGTGTGCCATGTGCTCGCGAATGCCGCTTCCGAAATGAATTATGCGCATCGAGCGTCTAAGTTCTGATAACCATTTTACCCCGTGGAGAATCCAAGGTTGCTGGGTTTAACTACCCCCGATGCACGAGGCAGGGCGGCAGGGAGCGAGAAATGGCGGCAGACTCTTCCGATTCACTTACCCTCAGGGTAGCTAAAGCGATACCCAGCGACGTGGGCCACGGCCGCGCTAGGGTGCCCTTCGACAACGACCTGAACCTGAAGCCGGGGGACATCGTTGAGATCGAGGGGGAGAGGAAGACCGCCGCCATAGTCTGGAGGTGCAGGCCCGAGGACGCGAACCTTGGCGTGATCAGAGTCGACGGGATAATCCGGAAGAACGCCGGAGTCAGCCTCGGGGACAGGGCGGAGGTCAGGAAGGTCGAGGTCGAGCCATGCACCCGCCTAGTGCTAAGCCCGGTGATGGCAAAGCAGCAGAAGGTCAGGTTCGGCCCGGGGATCGAGGGATTCGCCAGGAGGGGCCTGAACAAGAGGCCGGTAGTCGCCGGTGACCGGATTTTCATCCCCGGGATGACGCTGTTCGCAGAGGCGCTGCCCTTCGCCATCGTCCAGACCAACCCCAAGGGGATCGTCCAGGTCCTCCCCGACACTGAGATCATAATCAAGGAGGACGCGGTCGACCAGGAGGACCAGGAGCACGTCCAAACCATCTCGTACGAGGACATCGGCGGGATAGGGAACCAGCTCCAGAAGGTCAGGGAGATGATCGAGCTCCCCCTGAAGCACCCCATCCTCTTCAGGAGGCTAGGGATAGACCCCCCTCGAGGGGTGCTGCTGCACGGGCCCCCTGGGACCGGCAAGACCCTGATCGCCAAGGCGGTGGCATCGGAGACCAAGGCCCACTTCACCTCAATCAACGGCCCCGAGATCATATCGAAGTACTACGGGGAGAGCGAGAAGCAGCTCAGGGAGATCTTCGACGAGGCCGCGGCAAACGCCCCGGCGATCATCTTCATCGACGAGCTGGACAGCATCGCCCCGAAGAGGGAGGACGTCACGGGAGAGGTCGAGAGGAGGGTCGTGGCCCAGCTTCTCACCCTGCTCGACGGAATGGGCGGCAGGGACAACGTGGTTGTGATCGGCGCCACCAACAGGAGGGACGCAATCGACCAGGCCCTTCGAAGGCCAGGCAGGTTCGACAGGGAGCTCGAGATCGGGGTCCCCGACAAGGCCGGCAGGGGGGAGATACTCGACATCCACACGAGGGACATGCCGATCAGCGACGACTACAACCTCGACTGGCTGCTTGACAACACGCACGGGTTCGTCGGGGCGGACATCTCGGCACTAGTGCGCGAGGCGGCGATGAAGGCGCTGAGGAGGTACCTGCCGGAAATAGACCTGGACGAGGAGGAGATCCCGCCAGAGGTGATCGAGAAGATGGAGGTGAGGATGTCGGACTTCCAGGAGGCGCTCAAGGAGATCGAGCCGAGCGCCCTGAGGGAGATCTACGTAGAGGTCCCAGAGGTGGGCTGGGACAAGGTAGGGGGCCTCCAAGACGTCAAAGAGAGGCTCAAGGAGAGCATCGAGTGGCCCCTCAACATGCCTGAGAAGTTCGAGCACTTCGGGATCACGCCCCCGAGGGGGATCATGCTCTTCGGTGCCCCCGGGACCGGGAAGACCCTGATCGCCAAGGCGATAGCCAACGAGGCGAAGGCCAACTTCATCACGATCAAGGGCCCGGAGCTGATCTCCAAGTGGGTAGGGGAGTCCGAGAAGGCGGTCAGGGAGGTCTTCAAGAAGGCCAAGCAGTCCAGCCCCTCCATAGTTTTCCTAGACGAGTTCGAGAGCATCGCCGGCATGAGGAGGAGCCACTCCGGGGAGGGCTCCGACGTCATGAACAGGGTCGTCAACCAGCTCCTCAGCAGCCTCGACGGGGTCGAGGGGATGGAGGGCGTGATCGTGGTCGCCGCCACCAACAGGCCGGAGATGATCGACCCAGCGCTGATGCGCAGCGGCAGGTTCGAGAGGGTCCTGCACATACCGCCGCCGGACAAGGAGTCGAGGGCCGCCATACTGAAGATCCACACCCAGGGCATGCCGATCGGGAAGTCCAAGATCGAGGACCTCGCTGGCATCATGGAAAACTACACCGGAGCCGACATAGAGGCGGTTTGCAGGGAGGCTGCGCTGATCGCGATGAGGGACGGCAAGAAGACGGTGACTAGGAAGCACTTCGAGTCGGCCATAGAGAGGGTTAGGCCTACCGTGACCGAAGAGATGGTCCAGTACTACTCCAAGATGGAGGAGACCCTGACCAGCGGCCTCGAGTCGGTGAAGAGGTCCACCGGGACTATCGCCGGGATAGAGCTGATTTGAGGGGTAGGATGAGGACGACTTTCGGGCAAGAGATCCTGACCAGGAAGGTGGTCGACGCGGCCGGGGACCTGCTCGGGCACCTCGCCGACTTCAGCATCGACATGGACACCGGGAGCATAGTCTCCCTGCTGGTGGTCACCGAGTCGGGGATAGACCCGAACGAGCTCCCGTGGCCCACAACCGAGGGGCTGCTTTCCGTCCCCGTGGAGGAAGTCGCCAGCGTAGGGACGGTAGTGGAACTCTCCAGATAGCCGATGCAACGCCGTTCAGGGTCGCATAACGGTCATAAAATGAGGTTCGGGCTCGACAGCCCGTATTGCCTTGGGGGCCTCGAATGGTTGACTGGAAACGACTCACTACTTTCTTCGAGTCCAGGAGGAACAGGAGGGTCGCCCTGCAGGCATCTTTCTGGGCGGTGCTGTCCCTCCTTATCCTGACAATAGCGTTCACCTACGTCGTGCCGGGGCAGACCCACCAATCGGCCTACGGGGACGAGTGGAACGACCTCGGGTCGTTCAGGGAGGACCTCAACGTGATGGGCGTCGAAACCACCGCCCTGGTCTCCAGCCCCCTGCTGCTCGCGGACCTCGACCACCCGGAGGAGACCGTTTTCGTGATCTCGGGGGTGGAGAGGGACACCATCTCCCTCCCGCGGTTCACCGGCGGGGACGACATCGTGCAGTTCTCCGAGGGGGACGGGTACACCTCCTCCGAGATCGTAGCGATAAGGGAGTTCGTGGAGAGGGGGGGCACGGTCATCCTGATGGATGACTTCGGCTACTCCAGCAACCTCGCTGCCGACTTCGGGCTCGATTACACGAACCACAGGCTGTACGCGGACTACAGCTACGACAACGACCTGGGGGCAGACTTCGTCTGGGTGAACACCACCGCCGCGTTCAACTTCACCTCCGCGCAGGGGATGCAGGACGGGGTGAACCCGTGCCTCAGGGACACCGACGGGGACGGGGTGATCGACATCCTGGACGACGCCCCCAGCGACCCGGGCGTGGGCGCGAGCTTCGTCACCGCCTCCGCCTCCGGCCTGTGCGCCCACAGGTTCCTGGGCAACGACCAGCAGACGAACAGCCCCCGGTGGGACTGGTCCCAGGACTACAACATACTCACGAACACGCCCTCGGCCTTCGAGAAGGCGACCTCCTACAACCCGGCGGAGAACAGGTACGTCATCGCGAAGACGACCCAGGACTCGTGGATAGACAATAACGGCGACGGGAACTACACGGTGGGGAACCTCGCCGCATTCGGGGTGATGGGCGACGAGCAGGGGCCCTTCCCGGTCTACGTCAGGTACTGCGAGGTCATCCTCTGCAGGGACTCGGACGCCGGCAGGGTCCACTTCATCTCGGATGGATCGGTCCTGATCAACTCGATATACGACCCGGACTTCGAGTCCAGCTACCTCGGGCTCGTCCCCGAGAACGACAACCGGAAGTGGATACTGGACGTGGTCGCGGAGGCGCTTATCCTGGATGACAACAGCACCGGGCCCGGTGAAAACGCGCTGGTCATCTTCGACGAGAGCCGGCACCAGCAGCCCACCATCTTCGGGGACACCTACAACCTGCTCTACTACCTCCTGATCTACTTCACCAACGACTGGATGGCCATGCTGATCCTTTTCCTGTTCCTCTTCATCATGCTGGAGGCTGTCCTGATCAGGAAGCAGGACCCGGAGGACTGGAGGCACGTCTTCAGGGTCGTCTACTACGGGTTCGGGGACGCTGAGAGGTACAAGTACTACCAGGAGCCGGAGAAGATCCGGCAGGTCCTGCTGACCAGGGTCAGGAACATCAACGCCCTGACCAGGGAGGAGTTCGAGGCCCTGCCGGCATCGCAGCTCCAGGGCCTGATCCGCGACCCGGTCCTGGTCAGGTTCATCTTCGAGGAGAGGAGCTACAGCCCCGACGAGCTGGTCGGGGTCGTCAGGAGGATCAAGGAGTGGGGAGAGTCCGGTACGGGGGTGGGCCAAGTTGTGGACTAGGAAGGCCGCCATCATGCTCGCAGGCGGCGTCAGCCTGATCCTGGTCGGGATGATGATCTCGAACTTCCAGATGATGATCATCGGGCTCACCTTCATCTCCTTCATCTCAATCAACGGCTGGATCTCGGGCCAGTCCGAGCTGGAGATCACCAGGGTCGTGCCGCACTCCAACGTGTACAAGGGCGACCTGGTGGAGGTGTCCCTGACAATCACCAACAAGTCCTACAGGAGGACGCAGCAGCTCGACGTCTTCGACAACGTCCCCCACGAGATGAAGATCAGGAGGGGCACCAACCAGATCCGGCTGAACCTAGGTCCCGGCCAGACGACCAAGATCGACTACATGCTGCGATGCCCGCTCCGGGGGCACTACTCCATCGGCCCGATCTCAGTGAGGTACAGGAACGCCTTCGGCCTCTTCGTCAACGAGTCGAAGATCGAGGACATCTGCGACATCACGGTGTTCCCGCAGGTCAGGGACATCGAGGACGCGATGCTGAGGGCAGACGTGCCGAAGATGTACACCGGCGCCACCACCCTCAGGACCCCGGGCCCCGGGATGGAGTTCTACTCGCTCAGGGAGTACCTGTCGACGGACTCCCTCCGGTCGATCAACTGGAAGGCCTTCGCCAGGACCGGCGACCTGATGGTCAACCAGAAGACCAGGGACGCCGTCACTGACATATTCATCATCCTGGACACCAGGGAGGTCAGCAGGATCGGGACCGTCCTGAAGAACCCCCTGGAGATGGGGGCGTCGGCAGCGGCCTCGATAGGGAGCCACTTCCTGAAGAGGAAGGACTCCGTGGCGATGGTCACCTACGGGGAAAGGATGGACTTCCTCCCCGCGGACACCGGAGACAAGCAGCAGTACAAGATACTGAGCCGCCTCGCCTCGGTCTCGCCGGGGGGCTCGATGCCGCTGCAGGCGGTCACGAACTCCCTGGCCCCGAGGATCAGCAGGGGCTCCCCGGTCTTCATCATCAGCAGCCTCGAGGGGGACGGGACCACGCTCCCCGCGATCAGGGGCCTGTCTGGCAACGGCCACTCGGTCATCGTCCTCTCGCCGAGCAGCGTCGACCTGGAGAGGCTGGTCAGCCGGATCCCCCGGATGGCCTACGAGGTCCTGAAGCTGGAGAGGCAGAACAGGCTCACGGCCGTGTCGGGCTTCGGGGCGACGGTGGTCGACTGGATGCCAGACATAGAGCTGTCACAGGCGATCCTGCAGTCGAGGGGTGGGTGAGGACATGGAGCTGGACAAGAAGGAGGCCGAGACCACCGAGACCCTCCACCTCCCCCTGCTGAGGAGGAAGTGGCAGATCCTCGTCCTGCAGCTGGTCTCGACGGGCTCCCTGCTCCTCCTGCTGAGGAGGATGAGCGAGATCTTCGGGCCGTGCAGCGAGCAGTTCGTCCTGGACCACAGCGAGACGAGCTGGTGCCCGTCCTACGAGCACACGAGGGGCCTGATCTGGCTGGACAACAGGGACGGGCTCCTGATACCGGACTTCCTGCTGGGGGTGAACCAGACCGGCCTGGCCTCCATGATCGGGCCGCTCGTCCTCTGCGTCGCCGCCACCGTCGCCATCGACCGCTACTGGATCGCGACCCACAGGACCCAGACCAGGGTGAAGCAGGGGTTCGGCGCCTTCATCGCCGTCTGGGCGATAGTGCCGTTCACATTCAACTGGGTCATCGCCACGTTCAGGAACGGCTTCCACTTCCCTTGGAACGGCAGCGACTCGCTGAACCACATGGGGGACCTGTTCGCTCCCCTGGGCCTCGCGTTCGAGCTGATCTTCCTGGGCATCGTGTTCGCCCCCGTGCTAGCCGGGCTGGTGGGGATCTGGGGGCTGTCCAAGAGGGCGATCACCTGGGCGGTCGGGTACTACATCATCGTCATCGCGTTCCACGCCATCCTGACCTTCGAGCCGATAGTCTCGGAGGTGGACGTGGGGCTGAGCCCGCTCCCTACGCAGATAGGAGAGGGGACGATGTACGGGGGCCTCGTGTCCCCGCTGGCGAGCTCCCTGCTGGGGATCGCGATCCTGCTGCTGCTGTTCATGGAGTCCGGCTCCGCGGCCATAGTGCACCTGGAGTACGCGGTCTCCCTGCCCGAGGAGTCCAAGAGGGACCAGCACTACGTGCGCCAGTTCAACAACGTGGTCAACTCCCACCTTGCCCAGATAGGCGTCGTCCTGGTGCTTGTCGCCATAACCACCGCCCTCGCCCTCGCCTTCGACGACCTGATGATATCCGTGGTCGGGATCCTGGAGGGCACCCAGTGGACCGGGCAGGTCAAGGAGTCGCTGGAGCTGCAGATGACCTACGGGAAGGTGATCTCCGCGGGCCTGTTCATCGCGGCGGTCGCCGGGCTGAGGTTCGTGATTCCCTGGCAGACGGTCTCCGGCTACGTGGAGACCGGGATCGCGAGGCTGCGACCCTGATCAGGCCCTGGCCCTGACGTACATCTTGCCCAGCGTGGTGGCCACCATGGGAACCACGACGGCGAGCCCGCAACCGGTGGCGGCCAGCGACCAGCCGCCCAGCCACGGCTCCATGGCGGACGCCGCCCCCGGGGCGAAGTAGACCCCCGCGGCGGCTAGCGATACCAGGGCGATCCTGTCGAACCAGGAGGAGAAGGCCCTCCCGCCGGGACCGGTCCTGTTGGGCAGTGCAGAGTCTTCTCCCATGGTCTGTCGACCCGGAGAGGGCGCATCAATTCACCGGAGGTGGGTTCAAGCCTGTTGAGCACGGGGGCTTCCCATGGACGAGGCGATCGAGNTCCAGCCCTGCAGCAGATGCAGGTCGCCCGCCCTGGTCCACCAGGAGTACAGCGGGCAGCACCTGTGCGGCAAGCACCTCGCGCAGTCTGTCCGGAAGAGGACCTCCAAGGAGCTGAGGTCCCAGCTGGAGCTCCCCAAGGACGCGACCAGGGAGGACGGGACGCCCTTCCGGGTCCTGGTCGCCGTCTCTGGGGGCAAGGACTCCGCGGTGCTCCTCTCGATGATGGCGGACATCATCGGCAGGCGCAGGGACGTGGAGCTGATCGCGGGCTGCGTGGACGAGGGGATAGACGGTTACCGCGCTCCCTCGATGGTCTTCGCCAGGGAGCTGGCCGAGTCGCTCGGGGTCAGGTTCGAGACGCTCAGCTACGAGGAGATGGGGTACGGCAGGATGGACGAGGTCGTCAAGGTGATGCCGCAGATCGGGGAGAGGCACGTCGAGGCCAACGGGCTGATGCCGTGCTCCTACTGCGGGGTCTTCCGCAGGCAGAGCCTGAACGCGCTGGCCGAGAAGGTCGATGCTGACGTGATGGCCCTAGGGCACAACCTCGATGACATGGCCCAGTCGGTGCTGATGAACCTCCAGAAGGGCGAGATAGACCGGTCCGTGAGGCTGGCCCCCCACACCAAGGCGCCGATCGACGGGATAGTGCCGAGGATCGTGCCGCTCAGGTGGGTCCCGGAGCAGGAGATCCACGCCCACGCGCTTCACGCGGGCCTGCCGATCCACCACGGGGAATGCCCCCACGCCCCCGGCGCCATGCGCCAGCAGAGCAGGTCGGTCGTGGCCAACCTCGAGTCGATGACCCCGGGGGCCAGGCACGGGCTCCTCCACTCCCTGGACCAGATCCGCGAGCTCCACAGGGAAGCCAACCCCGATGCCAAGCAGGAGGTGAACAACTGCGCAAGGTGCGGCGAGATCACGAGCCGCGAGGTGTGCCAGTCATGCACCATGAGGGAATGGCTGGCTGAGTCTTCCTGATCCGAGTCTAGCGTTAGACGAAATGCTGCTCAGAGGGTACCCTCTGAAGCGTATACGACTCAGAGGGTTCTCAGAGGGTTCGGACACACGAGCGCGGACCACAACACTACCGATCCCACATCCAGACTAGAATTACCGCTATTTTATATCTCCAGCGATTCGCGGTGAGGATATGTCACTAGCCCCAACGGAATATGATTATGGAAATGAGAGCAACTACGAGTTCGCCGCCTCGGTAACTTGCTCTAACGAAGAGACGAGGAAGACCTTCGTCGAGGGCTACGGCCACATGCTGAATTACAACCACGAACAGGCGATTGCCTGCTTTACGAAGTGCACTGAGCTGGATCCAGATTGCGCCATGGCCTGGTGGGGCATCGCGTACTGCGTGTCGTCCAACTACAACTGGGAGCCAGGACTAGGATCGGGCCATGACGCCATCCAGCAGGGCCTGTCTGTGATGGGTCACTGCAGCCAGCTGGAGCAGGATCTCATCACCGCCCTCTCGACCCGTCACTCGGCCGAGGCCAGGGACGCGGCCGATCCAGCAGCCCTGAACATGGGCAATAGCCCCGAACTGAACATCGCATTCGCTGAAGCCATGGCACCGCTCTACGAAAAGTACGCAGGAAACCTGGACGTCACCGCGATATACGTCGAGGCCCTGATGAACCTGAAGGCATGGCAGCTCTGGGACAAGAACCCGTCAACTGGGGAGATCACCCCTGCCGACGACAACACGTTGCTTCTCGTCGATATCCTGGAGGAAGCATTCCAGTCCAGTGACGAGGCTAAGGTCCACCCAGCATTGTGCCACCTTTACTGCCACGCACTCGAGCTGTCCCCCTTCCCGGAGAAGGCGCTACCCGCGGCCGATGTACTTCGTACGCGCATGCCGGGCCTGGGGCACCTCGTACACATGCCCTCACACATCGACGCATGGGTGGGACAGTGGAAGGAGGCCATCGACTGCAACATAGCCGCAGTCGAAGCCGATGACCGCTACGTCGAAATCACAGGAAATGAATCGCAATTCTACAAGTTCTACCGAATGCACAACCACCACTTCGTTGTCTGGTGCGCAATGTTCGATGGCCAGTACGAAACCGCTCTCAAATACGCTAGGAAGGCCGTCGAGACCCTCCCCGCCGGGGATGAGAATGGAGGTGCCCAGTTCATGCTGGCTGGGATCATCCCGATGGGCGCGATCTTCCTGGAATCCTACGTGACCATGCCATGGCATGTAATGATCCGGTTCGGCAAGTGGGACGAGATACTGGCAGAGGAGATGTACACGGACGGCGAGGTGTTCCCCGCTACCATCGCCACTCAGCACTATGCTCGTGGAGTTGCCTACGCTTCCAAGGGAATGGTCCCAGAGGCCGAGGCCGAGCAAGAGCTGTTCAAGGAGGCATTGGGGAATCCTGCTCTGGCTGGTAGGATGATGCATAACAATTTCATGTATCAGGATCCCTCTGAGGGTCCATCGATACTGAATGTCAATGCCGCTATCCTAGAGGGCGAGATTGAGTACAGGAGGCAGTTCCTAGCCAAGGAGAATGGCGAGGACCACGACTTCACAGCAGCCTTCGACGAGCTACGTCGAGGAGTGGACTTGTCACTGAACCTGGCTTACAACGAGCCTTGGGGTCAGATGCAACCAGTTCGCCACATCCTAGGCGCCCTCCTGCTGGAGCAGGGGCATGTCGAGGAGGCGGAAGAGGTCTACAGAGCAGACATCGACCTGTGGAAGGACAACATGTGGGGCCTCCTGGGCCTCAAGCTCTGTCTGGAGGCCAAGGGAGGGTCCGAAGAGGAACTCGCGGAGGTTACCGCCCTGTTCAACGAGAGAAGCTCCCGTGCGGACATAGTGCCTGCGAAGACCTGCTTCTGCGCCCAAGACGCGGTGAAGGACAGCTGCTGCTAGTCCGAGAAACACGATCACTCGACGGTCTGGTTCAACCAGTCCTGACAATAGGGGCGGGTGCATAGCGGAGGGTCGAACAATAACTTGTCACCCTCCTGGATGGTGCCCAGAATCAGGTTAGAGGAAGAGCCCACGAGGGTCCGCCCCCTTTGACCAGTATGAGAATCACAGGGATCATACAACCACCCCTCTGAGCATAACCTACTCTCAATGGGTTGCTGGGGCAAACCCACTGAGCACAATACGAGTCACAGATACCGTCTGACTGCGATACCGCTCACATGGAGAGGAGTCTGTTCGGTGTGCAATAAGGTTTGAGCCGACATCGAAAGGGAAATTAGAAAATAAACTCCTGGCCAAAA
>PBOU01000192.1 GCA_002724415.1 Planctomycetaceae bacterium | reverse complement strand
TCCCTATTGAATGCATCGATGACATAGTCACGAAAACGCCAGGCGTTCGGTTTCGTGCCATCTCGTTCGTAGCCGTTTGATTCTCCATACCGTGCGACGTCCAGCCAATGTCGCCCCCATCGCTCGCCAAATTCCGGTCTTACAAGCAGTCGGCCGATCAGCCGCCCCCACGAGCCGGGCCTTGTATCACCGGCAAACGTCCGTTGCTCGGCAGGAGTCGGCGGGACTCCCAGAAGGTCAAGACTCAACCGCCGGTGCAGGACCAGGCGATTCGCTTGGGGACTGGGCGCCAAACCAGATTTTTCGAGCCTGGAAAAAACGAACGAGTCGACCGGCGTCTTCACCATATCCTCGAACCGCGTCCGAGGAACCGGCGGTCGCGAGATGGGCTGGAATGCCCAGTGATCATGTCGCTGAGGTGTTTGTGCTTGAATTGCATTGGCGACACACGCCAGGAGGAACGCGACACTCAGCGATACGCGATGTTGGCTGACCATAATTGTTTTGATTGCGAATCCGGTTGGGACACCACACCGATTCTACCATTCTCGTGACCGACGGCACACGCTGATCTATTCGACGGGCTTCCACCTTCTGAATGGTCGGACTAGGGTGGAAAAGGCTACNTCNTCCCNATAGACAATTCACNGTGAAAATTGCNCTCGCCCAATTGAATCCNACGGTCGGTGCCCTCCGTTCAAANGCGGATTTGGCTGTCNCTGCGGTCGAGAAAGCTCTTGACGACGGGGCACAACTCGTCGTNACNCCCGAATTGTTCATCAGTGGCTACCCGCCCAAGGACCTACTGCTTCGCGAGTCGTTCGTTGGGGAGTGTGACCGGATCGTTGACGAACTGGCCCGTCGACTCCCTCCGGAGATAGGTCTCCTGTTGGGCCACCCCACTCAAAATGTGGTTCCCGAAAAACGAATCGCGAATGCAGCCAGTCTGCTATTCGACGGGAAGGTGCAACAAACGATTCACAAAACACTCCTTCCCAATTACGACGTNTTTGACGAACAGCGTTATTTCCGCCCCTCGGAAAGCACGACTCCAATCCGGTTTCAGGACCTGTGCCTGGGAGTTCACATTTGTGAGGACGCCTGGTGGGGAGAAACCAGCACGTTTTATGACGATCCGGCCACGGCCCAACCAGACCCCGTGGCGCAATTGGCCNCAAAGGGTGCCGAGTTGTTCATCAACCTTTCGGCAAGCCCATTCGAACTCAACAAGCCGGGNCGTCGGCTCGAGATCGCCAGCCGCCACGTCACCTCACACGGCACGCCCTTGCTCTTTGTCAACCAGGTGGGGGGCAACGACGATCTTGTTTTTGATGGAGCCAGCTTCGCTCTTGGAATGGACGTNTCACGCCCCGTNTGTTTACCGGCCTTCGAACAGTCCGTCACGGTTGTCGATACTAACGACCTCGCCGCAAACACAGTCAGCGTCCCGCTCGGCCGNGAAGCCGCGTTGCTGGANGCGCTCACGNTGGGNCTCCGGGATTACATGAANAAATGCGGTTTCAGCGACTGCATCCTTGGTCTCTCTGGTGGAATCGACAGTGCCGTTGCCGCGTGCATTGCCGCCCGCGCGCTGGGCTCCGCACATGTCCACGCCCTGTTGATGCCGAGCCGTTTTAGCAGCGCCCATAGTGTCGACGACGCAGTGAAACTTGCCGAAGCACTGGGAATTGATCAAGAGATTGTACCAATCGAACCAATCCACTCCGCGTATACAAAAGCAGGTATCGTCGGCGAGGAACTCCTTGGTTCTCCAGCCGGTTTGGCCGACCAGAATCTTCAGGCAAGAATTCGCGGAGCCCTGGTTATGGCTCGCAGCAACCACAACGGTTGGTTGGCGTTGGCGACCGGGAACAAAAGTGAATTGGCAATTGGTTATTGCACGTTGTACGGGGACATGGCGGGAGGATTCGCCGTACTTTGCGATGTGNTCAAANAGGATGTGTATGCCCTGGCCGAACACATCAATTCCACGGNAATCNANTCGCCTCCGATTCCTGAAGGAACAATGACCAAGCCACCGAGTGCGGAACTGGCTCCAAACCAGGTCGACCAGGACACGTTGCCCGAATANCCCGTACTTGACGCAATTCTAAAAGGCTTGATCGAGGAAGAACGTTCAACAAAAAGCCTCTCGACCGAGTTCCCCTCAGAAATTGTCGAGTGGGTCGCATCCCGTCTCNACAGGAATGAATTTAAACGTCGCCAGATGCCGCCTGGAATCAAACTCTCTTCCCGAGCGTTTGGGAGTGGTCGCAGGATGCCTATGGCGGCACGTCTGGAACATCCCGGGGTCGAATCATGACAACGTCTCGTCAGTCACCACATCACGCCGAAATCCGGTATGGCATCACACAACTTGAAGCGACGCCCCCAGTTGGGATTTTTCATCGGTTCTGGGGTGCCGCCAATCACGACGTGGCGACTGGCATTCATCGCCCGATTTGCGTAACCGCTTCAGCTCTCTCCAGTCCGAAACCTGGCAGTTCTCCGTGGATCTTGGTCACCAGCGACCATTGCATCTTACGTCCACAAGACATGGCCTGGATGCGGAACCGAGTCGAAGAATCGATCAAAGACACTCCCGGTGCCCAGGTGTCATTTTCGTTCGGCCATTCTCATTCCGCCGGGCATATTTGCAGCCATAGATCGGACCGACCGGGGGGGGACCTGATAGCTCCTTACCTGGATTTGCTTCTAGAGAAGACCATNGATGCCGTCCGTCGNTCCNTGTCCGAAATGACGCCNGCACGGGTGACNGTAGCCNACACGACGTGCGACATGGGTGCACANCGCGATTTCCAGGATCCCTCCGACGGNCAATTCGTGTGCGGCTTCAATCCCGCAAAACCAATGTCGNTGCCAGTCCAGGTTCTNCGGNTTCGANCCACNGAAGGCCNCGACCTTGGAACACTTGTCACCTACCCNTGTCATCCAACGACATTGGCTTGGGAAAACTCTTTGATCAGCCCCGACTACATCGGCGCGTTGCGCGAGGTCGTGGAATCCTCCTCGGGAGTCCCCTGCCAATTTTTGTTGGCCCCTTGTGGTGACATCGGCCCACGGCACGGTTTTGTTGGCAACGTCGAGATCGCAGACACCAATGGCCGCCAACTGGGGCATTCGGCCCTCTCGGCGTGGCATTCACTTGACCACATCGACGGAGACTTTGTTTACCGGGGACCGGTGTTGTCCGGAGCGACACTCGGCGAATGGCGTTACGAGGGTTGGAGTGATGTGGAGGCCATTTTTTCCCACGAACGTTTTCAGGTGAATCTCCCCTACCGGAAAGATCTTCGAAGCCCGGCCGTGGTGAAAGACGAACTCGCCGAATGGGAAGCCAAGGGGGAGACACCAGACAGTACTCAACCCGACAGGGCCGGAACTGCTCGCGCCATGGCCGAAAGGTGTCGGCGGGAGTGGGAGCGAGTGGAATCGCTCCCAGCGGGAGACACCTACCCCCTGCAGGTGGACCACCTTCGCCTCGGGACGATCGACGTGATCCTTGTTGAGGGAGAACCGTATTACCAGTTACTCGCCGATCTCCAAGCCGCTGCTCCTGACCGTGAAATTGTGGTTGGTGTGCTGTCGGAAGGCTCACGATGCAGTTACATGCCGACCCTCGAAAGTTATTCGAAACAGCTCTATCAGGTCGACGTCAGCTTGCTGGCCGCTGGCTGTCTTGAAACTCTCACCAAAGAAATCGCATCACGACTCACCGTTGATGGTTGATCAACGCTGCCGCCAAAAGGTGTCCATCGGTATGCCAAGGACATCGAGTTCTGCCTCCATTTCGGCACGGAATCGGCGAGCGTCGACCGGATAACCCCGGGTCGGCTTGATTCCCGGACAGACTGTCGTCCAGAAGGTGTTGAAACACATCATGGCAACTTCTCGAATATACTTCGCAACCATCGAGGCCAGGGCCACAGGAAAGTGACGCTCGGCCTTGGGTTGGAACAGGACTTCAACAGTACCGACCCGGTATTGACTGCACACAGCCGACTCCTGTTGCCGCATCACCAACCGGTGGCCAAACGCCTCAGACAAGAATTCGTCGTATCGATTTCTACCACCGTGCTTGTCAGACAGGACATGGGTTCGCCCGTTTGCATCGGGGTCCACCAGCGACGCCAGCAACGCCAGGCTGCGTTGTGACAGAACCACCGCCTTGTTATTGGTTTCGGCCAATCCCTGGTTGAACACTGCAGCCGATAGGATGGTGGCCCCGACCCGCGGCTGACCCATCTCATGAATTTGACAGGCCTCGCGCCACCGGTCGGACTGCCGTGAGACTTCCTCTCGAGTGACCTCGATTGGCAGTGGCACGCCCCCTCCTTGATACCACGGCGCGTCACCGAGAAGGCAACCGTCGGCCCCAGCCACCATTGTGCCCAACTCAACAAGGTTTTCTGGGCAGATGTCACAGAGTTGCAGAAATGCGAGGACGGAGGTTTCGAGTTTTGCTATCGACCCTCCCGCCTTGTACACAGCCTTGGAGTCGCCCACCGCCAGTCGCGTGTCACCCGCTCGTGGAGGACCAAGAACCTCTTCAAACAACGCCCAGGGGTCGCATTCCGCGGGCGGGCCGGAAGTATTCCACGCAGTAGCCGCAACCACCAACGGCCCCAGGTTCGGTCCGTAACCGGCTTCGTCCATTCCGACCAACCAATTCATTTCATCTCCCGATGCCCGGTAACACTGCCCACAAACGCAGCAACGGCATACTGTTTACCGCTTCAAAACGGCTCTTTCACTTTCGGCGTCGCCGCGCACCGCGACCACCGAAAGACAAAAATCCCGCACCGATGGTAGGTTTACCCTGCTGGTCGTCTCGGCCTCCCCATCCTTGCCACCCAACCGCCGGCATGGTCCTTACCAGCCGCAGGCCCCAACATGAGCCAGCCGAAGGGCGACGTGGGGCCAGTTCTGACCAGGGAATGGCCAATTCCAACCGCCATACGTTTTCATCACTGTCGACCGCAACAACACACCGGGGGTTCCATGAGGGGTCACCGCCACAGGCCTCGCTCACTTCGCCACGTTCATCGACCGTCAGTTCATATCCCGTCTGGTAATCTCGATCAACGTCCAAAAAAATTGTAACGCGATCAAAACCGGTGTGATCGGCGTCGTGCCAACGTTGAAGGCTCGGTGGGCATCGAGATGGACCAGGTTTTTCGAGCCGCGCAGCCACGTAAAAATGCTCGTCGTCACACGCTGTGACAACGAACCCGTCCGCGGCCGAATCGAGTGACCGTGTTGTGGATCGCAATCGCATTTCCTGGCCCATTTCCCAGCATCGATCCGAAATCACTCCATCGACAATTGGTCGTTCCAGGGCAACGGAACAGGTGGCCGAATCGACGGGAGGATTGCCGCTTCGGTTCGTGAGCCACAGTTCGTGTTTCGCAACGGTTCGCCAATCGCCCGGACGACCTGCAATCCGCCCGACGCAGACGTCTGCGAGACGATTGGCACCTCGCGACCTGAAGAGGGCCGCCAGTGTCAGTTGAGTGCTTCCGGCCTCATAGGTCCGTGGCGACGTTTGCTTGAGGTGCCGTGCCAACCTGATCGAGTTGTCAATCTCAACACGTGTCATTTCTGCCCGCCAATCCGGCCCATTCGCGATGCGAACGGCCTGTTTTTGAGACAGCGCTGCAGCACGAGTCGCCCCGCCGGTTCGATCAACCCGATTTGAAACAACGGAATACTCCCTGTTGGTTCGCCGCAATCGTTGCCAACGTTTTTCGCCGCTTACCGTGCTGGCCAAAAGGGACATCGCGGCATTGGAGGAGGCCTCGTGTTCGGGAAACCTGTCCAACAACGCCTTGAGCAACGAGTCAGACAATTCAACGTGCCCCGAACGTTTGAAACGTTGGGCGATTCCCCACAGTCTCCACCCGCCCCTGTCTTCCCCGAGTGGCCGGAGCAATGGAAGCAGTTCGGCCGTCAACATCTCGAGCGGATGCTCTCCCCTTTCGGCCAAACGGATCCAACCCTCCAGGGCTCGTGAGCGGCGTTTCTGCATCTCGTCGAAGTTCTCTGGATGCCTGGCGTCCTGCGGGTGAAGCCGACGTGCTGCAGATCCGGGAACAAGCCCCAAACCCTGACAAGCAGAATCTCCAACGGCTTTTCCGGTGCCACGTATTCGCTTCAAACGGTCTCCATCCCAGCCCCTCCCCTGGAAACCGGGATCGTGAGAAACACTTTGTTCTACCAAGGTAGACACAACGCCCCCATGTCGCGGGAGATGGGTTCCGGGCCTTACGTGGACCGCAAGAGAATCTCCGTCAACGTGCCGTTCGAACATTCTCCGCACCGACCATGGCGACAATCCGTTCAGTGAAGAACGAACCGACCATCGTGTTGGATCGGCTGCCTCTTGCACCGCCCGGAACATTGCTTTGTGAACCAAAACCGCGGCATGATCCGTCGCGGCAGGTGCATCGACCACCACCACGCTAGGCCGCCAGGTCCGAAGGAGATCAACACAACGTCCCAGCAGCCAGTTGTCCAGTCGCCCCTCGGTTTCCGCCTGCCACAATTGATCAAGTCGGGTCGAATTCCTCGAGAGTTCGGGCCGGTTCCAGGGCAATCGCCATTCGGTGTCCGCGCCTTGTGAACCAAGTGCGCGGGCTGTGCGATCCGCCCATCTCGCCTGGCGCGGGGTGCCAGTAAATACTACGGATTTGGATCGATATCCCAGTTCGGCGCTGTCCCGAGCGAGAACTCCAAGTGGTANCGTCCTTNGNGTGACATGAACAGCNAGAAGCGCCAGTCGCCGCCCCTTCCCGCGAACNACATCCCAATGTCTCCCTCCGTCACTGGTGCGAATNACCANACCCANGGCGCCTACNGCGATGCCCNCACCGTCGTTTTGCATCGCCACGGCGTANAGTGGCAANGTTTGCCCCGTGGATTGTCGTTCCCAATGGNTCCCGCCATCCTCGGTGTGCCAGATAGCGTTGCCGGGATCGCCAACAATCCANGCCTTGTCTCCAATTGCAGCNACNGCGCGGAACGCCATGGCATCCCCAAGNCCAGANGGAAGCGGTGTCGGCGGAGTATGCCAGGTGGCTTCGCGAGATNGTTTGACCAGGACCGAGGCGGCGTCGCCGACCAACCAGCCAGTTCCGNGACCAGANATTGCNGCCCCNCTCCANGCCTTCCGTCCCGCTGGTTGNTCCGGCNGTTCCAGTAATGCNCCGTCGGACAGCANTCCCATTCGCAACCCACCACCTGCCACGACGCCGCTTTTGTTATCCGAAACAGCGGCCGTCCGCCAATCAGTCGACCGATTTCCACCAACTGCACGCCAGGTCCGGCCTCCATCGTTTGTTTCGACTACCCCTGTCGGTTGGCTTACGTCGCCTTCGCCGACCAGCAGCCCATGCTCCAGGTCGTAAAATCGCACGAGGCAAATGCGTTCCATCGGTGGATAGCTCACCGTCCACGACTTGCCCCCGTCGCGAGTTGCCAGCAAAAGACCGCCTCGATGGCCCGGACGTTCATCATCTCCGGCTATCCACCCCACCTGGTTGGTCAGAAAACAGACGCTTCGACCAGAAACCTCCACGGGTAGCGGAACGGGCGTCCAGGACTTTCCAGAGTCGAGACTGGAAAATGCGGTTCCCCGATCTCCAACCGCCCAAGCAACCGCTCCCCCCAACTGGGCCACCGAACGCAAGTCGGCATCATCCTGGTTCGGCCGATACTCCCCTGCGGCACCGGTGGAAATGCCGAGCGTTATCAACAATGCGACGGTGACGCCGAGTTCTCGCACGCCGTTCCACCTCGAACCACGAAAAGAATCGGCAGAAATCTAGTTGATTCTGCCGTTTCTGACGAGAGCGGAACGGCAGCGATTCAACCACGAAGGGACGCCCAGGGCTCTTCCTGGCTCATGTCTACGAGCATTGGCCCCTCACAATTGGCGGGGGCGAGGATCGCGAGAAACACGAGCGTTTCGACACCGGAGTTCCAGGTTCCGTGGACGACATCGGCCGGAATATGAGCGATCTCTCCACCAACAAGTTTTCGGCACTCCTGCCCCACCCATTGTTCGGCTTCGCCGGTTTCGACATAGATGATCTCCTCCAACTCTGGGTGCCGGTGGAATGCATGTCCTTGCCCAACGGGCATCCGGACGCGAACCAGCAACAGTTCTCGTGCCGCTGTGAGGCCTGGTCGTGACAACCATTCGTGGGGGCCCCACGGCAGTTCCTCGACCTCGACGTCACCGGCTTGGATGAAGGCCTTCCACTTGTCGGGCATGCCCCTGGCTCCTATTGGCCGCCGGGTGTTTTCAGGAGTTCGTCCACTTGACCGAGTGTTTCTCCGAGCGACCCGTTGATGACGAGGTCGGCTACCGAGTCGAAATCCGTCTCACACCGATTGATGATCACCAGCTTTGCTCCGCCTCGCTTGGCGGCCTCGGGCAATCCCGCCGCCGGATGTACAACAAGCGACGACCCCATTGCAAGAAACAGGTCACAACTTGCAGCCAGTCGGCCACATTGTCGGAGTGTGTCCGCGTCCAGCATCTGGCCAAAAGATATCGTCGCGTGTTTCAGCGGCCCGTGGCAGCCAGGGCAACACGGAGGGACACCGGTTTCGATGAATTCATCAACCCATCGGCTTGCGCCGCCCCGCCACGAACACTCCAGGCATGCCACTTCTCGAGCCGTCCCGTGGATCTCCAGAACATCCTTGCTTCCAGCCGCCTGGTGCAACCCATCGATGTTCTGCGTGATCACACGGTCGAGAATCCCTTCGCCCTGCCAGCGTGCCAAGACCTGGTGCCCGACATTGGGCTTGGCGTCAAAATACTCTCTGTGCGCCTCGCTCTTTTGTCGCCAGTATTCAATTCGCGATGCTTCACTGGCCACAAAATCGTCAAATAGCACCGGTGTGGAGTTTTCCCATATCCCGCCGGGTGATCGAAAATCGGGGATCCCGCTTTCCGTGCTGATACCGGCACCGGTGAATGCAACGGTTGATTGAGAATTGCGGAGCCATGTGGCCAATTGGTCAATCATCTTGAGGTTCAACCGGATGCTTCAGGTTGGTTCCGTCCTGGACGGCGACAGCCACCGCCGTTGCGTGGCTGCGACAGTGGGATATGCTCAGCAGGTAACCCGCAATCCCGGCCCGTTCCGAGAGTTCGCGCACCGCTCCATGTATTGCCACTCGCGGTTGTCCGCTCGGAAACGAAACAACCTCGATGTCGCGCCACGCAATCCCCTTGGCCCAACCGGTCCCCAGCGCCTTCAGCACCGCTTCTTTGGCAGCCCATCGTCCCGCGAAATGCTGGTAACTGGCGGTTCGCTTTTGGCAGTAAGCCACTTCCTGATCGGTGTAGACTCGTTGCAGGAACAATTCACCATGCCGTTCGATCATTTCACCAATGCGGACGATTTCGACAATGTCCGTCCCAAGCCCCTTGATCACGGTCTTTCCTCAAACGTTCCTGTTGTGACATTTACAGCATAAAGCGGCAGCAGCGAACCGTTCAACCGCTGGGTTGCTCCAGCCCCCAGGGACGGTCATCATCTGCTCTGTACAAAAGGAGTTGAAGATGCGTGCATACATCGCGGAGGGCATTGGGACCTTCGGCCTGGTATTCGCCGGCACCGGGGCTATTGTTTCGGACCAATTTTCCGGCGGGGTCGTCACCCACGTGGGAATCGCCCTCACCTTTGGCCTGATCGTNATGGCCATGATCCAGGCCATCGGAGACNTTTCNGGGGCNCACATCAATCCGGCNGTGACAATCGCGTTCTGGTGTGCGGGACGATTCCCTGGCCGTCATGTCCTCCCCTACNTTGCTTTCCAGGTCANCGGCGCGCTGGTGGCCAGTGGATTCCTGAAACTNTTGTTCCCGGCCAATGAGTTGCTGGGTGCGACCCTGCCAGCAGGAACCCTGGTCCAGTCATTCGTCTTCGAGGTGCTCCTGACGGGCACATTGATGTTTGTGATCCTGTGCGTTTCGACCGGGTCCAAGGAAAAAGGCCTTTTGGCTGGCGTCACCATCGGAGCAGTCGTGGCCCTGGAAGCANTTTTTGCCGGNCCGATTTCCGGGGCGTCGATGAATCCNGCCAGGTCAATCGGTCCGGCCGTNCTGGCCTGGAGCCCCAAGACGCTGAATGTCCTCTGGCTGTATATCGCTGCACCCGTTCTCGGTGCTTTGATCGCGGTNCCCTGGTGCCGCTGTATCCAACCGAAGACTTGCTGTAGACCGGATGCCAAGGCNGACGCGCCCTGCTAGTGTCGGTCAGTCACCCAGACCGCAGGCCGCTCTCGCACGTCCAAGTACGTCACCGGCTTTCTTCCTCGCACGCTCCGCACCGGCCTGNAGGATGCTTTCGAGTTGCCNCTCGTCGCTTTCCAACACCCNGCGACGTTCTCGCGCCTCTTCAAAGTGTGCCTGGGACAATTCGAAAAGCGCCTGTTTTGCGTCNCCGTACCCAAGTCCACCCGCGCGGTACCGATCCGCCANTTCNGTNACCTCTGAAGGGGTCGCAAACAGTCGGTACAGATCGAAAACAGAACAGTTCTCCGGATCCTTCGGNTCTTCCACCGGCGTCGAATCGGTTTTGATTGACATCACCTTTTTGCGNACCCGCTTGGCCGGTTCAAACAACTCGATCACNTTTCCNTAGCTTTTGGACATCTTTTCGCCGTCAGTTCCCGGCACTTTCGCGCTCGAGTCCAACACTCGGGCCTCAGGGAGAACNAAGACTTCGCCGTAAATTGAATTGAANCGTTCGGCGATGTCTCGTGTGACTTCGATATGCTGGACCTGGTCGACNCCAACGGGNACCACGTCGCTGTCGTAAATGAGAATGTCNGCCGCCATCAGAACGGGATAGGTAAACAGTCCCGCGTCCGCAGCAATTCCACGCTCTTTTTTGTCCTTGTACGCGTGGCATTTTTCCAGCCAACTCAGGTTGGTGACGGTCAGCAAAAGCCACGTCAGTTCCGAAACCTCAGGCACATCAGATTGTCGGAACAACGTGGCTTGTTCCGGATCGAGTCCCAGGGCGAGCAAATCAAGAGCCGCATCGCGGGTCAGCGACCGCAATTGCTCGGCATCACGGATAGTGGTCAACGCGTGCAGATCTGCGATGAAATAGAATGCTTGTTCGTTTTCCTGCAGNGCGATGTACTGCCTTATGGCNCCAAAATAATTGCCCCAATGAAAACGGCCAGTCGGCTGAATGCCTGATAACACCCGCATCGATTCGGTTCGCACCTTTCTCGTCAGTCTCCTACCGAAACGGCAGGCGCNCCATCCAACGTCCCAATAATTTCGGCGACGGAATCCACTCCCAGNTCGGAAAGGCAGGCGTTGAGTTCCCCCGCCAATCGACTAGACAATCCCGGGTCAAAGAAACTGGCGGTGCCGATTTGCACGGCGGAAGCTCCCGCCACCAAAAACTCCATCACATCGTCAATGCAAGCAATNCCGCCAACACCGATGATCGGAATCTCTACCGCATTCGACACTTTCCAGACCGCACACAACGCCAAGGGTTTGATTGCCGGGCCACTGAGGCCACCGGTCACGTTGCCCAAGACCGGTCGTTTGCGCCTCCAGTCAATGGCCATGCCCTGGTACGTGTTGACCAGTGAAACAGCGTCAGCCCCAGCTGNCGCGACCGCGGAAGCAACCGAAANGATGTCCGTCACATTCGGAGTCAATTTCGCNATAACCGGCAGCGACGTGTGNGACTTCACACAGGACACCACTTCTGCCGCCAGTTCAGGATTCGTCCCAAAATCAATTCCTCCGCTGACATTCGGGCACGAGATGTTCAATTCGATGCCGTCCAGACCTTCGGCCGACTCTAGCGACTTTGCCATCGCTTCAAACTCGTGGACATCGTGGCCAGCGATGTTAGCGATCACCGACGTGGGCAATTCGGCAAGCTTGGGCAAATGACTTTCGAGGAAGTGGTCCAGTCCGTCGTTGTCCAGCCCGATTGAATTCAGCAANCCNGCCGTCGTCTCCACTGTTCGCGGAGGCGGGTTGCCGACCCTCGGCTTAGGCGTGATCGTCTTGGGAATCACGCCCCCCAACTGTTCGAACTTNGCAAAAGCCGTCATCTCTCGCGCGTACCCGAAGGTGCCCGATGCCACCAGGATCGGGTTNCGCAGCGAAAGTCGATTCAGTTCGACGGTAAGATTGGGCACGCGAGCCATACTAGTCGGCGCCTGTTGGAGCGGCAACGCTCCATCGACGAAACCGAACTTCNGCTCAAACCTCGTTCCGCCGAAATCTAGATCACGCCACCGTGGGTGCGATAAGGGGTAGCCAGGTCAGGCATTTCAAGACCCCAGATTCGTTCCCAGATTCGAGGGATATGTCGCAAACCCTCGGAAACGAAAATCAATTGCTTGGTCCGNACATCACGCGACGAATCATAGATCGGAACGACACANCCGACCGCCATCGCGACCAAGANCACNCNGGACAAATACTTCTTACGCATCAGACATCCCTCCATGGATGCAGTGTCCCCAACCATGACNGTGCACGAANTCAAACGCACACCGACGCAGATGTGAACAAACAAGTCGTGAAATAAGAGTTTGGGGAGAAAAGAGAGCTCTTCGGCGATTCTGGTCGAAGGTGAGAGAGATTAATCGCCGTTGAATGGGTTTGTAGTCGTCTCTGAATCGTTACCGCTCATGCCACCGTTGGCTTCGGGGCGGGGACTATACACATCTTGGGAACCGGTGTCAGCCCGAAAAGAGGGATCGATCGCTGGCGTATTGGGGCCTGTCGGAGTCGATTCCGATATTCCGGGAAACTCCAAAGCGGTGTTCGGCGTTTTTTGAGCTGGTTCCTCCGGCCCACTCTGTGGCACGTCCTGGCCCGGAACGTCTTTCAAACTGCGGATCCGTGCCGCCATCTCCTTGCCAGGCTTGAAAGTCACAACACATTTTTCCGGCACATAGACCGGGTCGGTCGTTCGTGGATTTCGGGCGGGTCGCCCCGCCCGTTTCTTGACCTTGAACACGCCAAAATTTCGCAGTTCAATCTTTCCATCGCGAACCAACGTTTCGATGATTTCATCGAAGGTTCGTTGGACAATCTCCTTGACCTTTAGCTGAGTCAGGTCCGCTTCCGCGGAGATCGTCTTGACAATGTCTTTCTTCGTCACGATTTCGCCTGTCGACGCGACAACGGAGCTGTATGGGACGGATCGCTGTATCTTGTGTCCCCGGCGCGACTTAACCCTACTTCGAAACTCCAATTCATGTCAAGACGCACCGAACTACAGAGACTCAAGGTCGCTTTAAGTATCGGCCCACACCAATCGCTCCGACCAGCAAAACCGGCAGACTCTGCCAGAATTGCCGCGCCGTTGGAAAGACTGGCTCTAGATAGTGTCCTCGGCCAAGCGTTCTTCAATCGACTCAAGAGCAACCAACGGGCCTTTTCCGGCACCTGGACACTCCCTTTGGGTCTCCTCCCACGTGTCCGGTGTCTCAAGGTTTGACCGCCAGAATGGCCAATTGCGGCATTGAGTTGGTCGAACCGGGTAGATGGTACACCGTCGCGTTTTCGCGTCGAAAAATGTGCAGTCACCATTGGCGAATTCCTGCAGCGACAGTTTGCCACCATAGGGACGCGTGTGCATGACCCGAATTTCGCCCTCACCGCAGTTGCGATGATTGGCAATTCGCCGAATATCCTCGTCGTCAACCCACACGACACCTGGTGCTCCAGTGCAGCAATTTCCGCACATTGTGCATTCGAAACACAGGCCGTCCTGATACCACGGTTGTTTTGCCATCCGGGAAGTCTAAAGCGAAGCGGCCGGTCCACTCAACCGCAAGCGGAATGCGTGGAGCGCGTTGGCCAACTACAATGACGTGATGCCCAATCTTCGGGAACCACGAATTGGTGGAATCATACTGTGTGGCGGCCACAGTAGACGGATGGGGTCTCCCAAAGCCAACCTGCCGTTTGGCCCCCAGACGATGCTCGAACGGATGGTCGAGATCCTCTCGGGAACCGTCGCCCCGATAGCCATTGTCACCGCGTCCCATCTCGCCCCCCCACGATTGCCACCCGAAATCATCGTTGCCGAGGATGAGTACGCAGGCACGGGCCCGCTCGGAGGACTGCACGCCGGACTCACAGCGATCGTGCCGCACGCGGAGATTGCATTTGCGACCGCGTGCGACGCGCCGCTACTGAAACCCGCCATAATCACAGAATTGGTGAGCCGGTTGGAGTCTGCGGATCTGGCAATCCCCCGGGACGGCGAGTACCATCACCCGCTGATGGCAATTTACCGCACGGCACTGGTTCACAAGATCGAGGACTTGTTGTCCGCCGGCATCCGGCGACCAGTTGAATTGCTACACCACGTCACGGCCCACGAAGTAGACGTTGACCTGTTGAGACCTGTCGACCCGAATCTCGACTCGTTCCGCAACTTGAATACTCCCGAGGCGTATCACCAGGCTCTTCTGGACGCAGGCCTTGAAACCCCCTGAACCGATCTCCGGCCACGCACCGTGAGTTTTAAAGACAATTCACCACCTGACGTCCGCATGAAGGGGTTCTCAGAACGGGCTCTCGTCAGCGACGTACTCGCGTGGCTTCGCGGGCGCTCGGTCTCCCCCGTTTCTGAAACCGTTCTCCTGGCCGACCTTCTCGGTCGCGTCCTTGATGACGTGGTGATTGCGGACATTGATGTTCCGTCGTTCGACCGCTCCGCCATGGATGGCTACGCGGTCCAAGCCGAATCGACTGACGGCGCCAGTCTTTACAACCCATTGACGTTTTCCATCACCGGCCAATCCCTCCCGGGAACACCCTGCTCCGGCCGCGTTGAATCCAACACGGCCATCCGAATCATGACCGGTGCTCCTGTCCCCGAGGGAGCCACCTGCGTTGTCCCCGCTGAACACGCCACCGAATCAAACGACCAGTTGGAGATCACCCAGGCGATGCCACCCGGACGGCACATTGGCAAACGTGGGGAGGACGTGACCCGGGGACAAACACTGTTGGAGTCCGGGCGGCAACTGCGGCCCCAGGACATTGCTCTCATCGGGTCACTTGGTCAGGATCACGCCACGGTCGTTCGTCAACCGCGAGTTCGTTTGTTGATCACCGGCGACGAACTGGTCGTTCCCNGACACCCCCGAAAAGCGGGGCAAATCTTTGAGTCCAACTCCTTGATGCTCGCAGGCCTCGTCCAGAGAGATGGGGGAGTGCTGGAGGCCCCCCTCCCCTGCGTGCCAGTCTCCGACCAACGATCCGANATCGCCGACATGTTGACGCGGCCAGGTGCCGATATCATNCTGGTCTCGGGCGGNTCGAGCGTCGGCACCGAGGACCACGCNCCCACGCTCGTGTCCGAACTGGGANAACTCGTGTTTCACGGCGTNGCAATGCGGCCGTCAAGTCCAAGCGGNATTGGCCAGGTTGGTGACGCATTGGTCTTTTTNCTTCCGGGAAACCCAGTCTCTTGCCTGTGNGCCTACGACATCTTTGCGGGCGAAACCATCAGGCGACTCGGCGGNCGGCCNCCCGGTTGGCCATACGGTCGCATNGAAGGTGTCCTCAACGAGAGGATTGCATCCGACATTGGCCGNTTGGATTACTGNCGCGTNTCCATCACAGAATCNACNGAAACNNCCATATCGCCGTTAGCCATCAGTGGCGCCTCAATCCTGTCATCCACGACCCGCGCAGACGGTTTCGTNATGGTNCCANCCGNCCTTGAGGGTTANGCAGAAGGGNCACGAGTGGAAGCCTGGCGCTACGACANGCCNGNAANNCATCCGGGCGAACTNCAATGACTGGCGAACTCTCACCCGACACTCTACGAGCCGCTCGNCAGCAACAATTCCTCGAAGTTGTTGACCGGGACGNGGCCGAATTGCGGTTTCACGAACACCTGAACCTGGAACCGCTTGCCCCGGAAACCGTCCCCCTGGCACAAGGCCTCGGGAGAATCTTGTCCGGCGATGTCACATCCGANGTGGACGTCCCCGCATTCGACCGTTCCAACGTCGACGGTTTCGCTGTTCAGTCGTCTTGCACGGTTGACGCCATGGAGGAGACTCCCCGGCGATTGAGGCTCAACGACGAGGTGCTGTCACCCGGTCTTCGAGCCTCTATTGAGGTCACAACTGGCACGGCCACCACTATTGCGACCGGAGCAGTCCTGCCCCGTGGTGCGGACGCTGTCGTGATGGTTGAACACACTCGAATTGGCGACCAGGGAGAGCTTCTTGTCGAACACCCGGTTTCTCCCGGTGCCCGGATCACATTCGCCGGAACTGACGTCTCCCGAGGTGAAACCGTCCTGCGAGCTGGCCAACTACTCACGTCACGTGAGATTGGCGTCCTGGCNGCAATCGGCTGCGACACGGTCTCCGTGGTACGACGGCCTCGGGTTGCCATCATTTCGACCGGCGATGAAATCATTCCGCCGGGGACGCCCATGACGCACGGCGCGGTCTACGATTCCAATGCCGCGATCATATCGGCCACGGTCGTCGAACTCGGCGGCGAACCTCATGTCCTGGGTTGCTTTGGCGACAACCTGACGGAACTCACCGAGGCGGTCGACAAGGGCCTCGCCTATGACCTTGTCGTCCTTTCAGGCGGCACCTCCAAGGGNGCGGGCGATCTTTCTTACGAGGTCGTCAGCCGATTGCCTCCCCCGGGNATNCTGGCCCATGGAGTTGCCCTGAAACCCGGCAAACCCATCTGCCTGGCCGTCACGGGCACAACTCCGGTCGTGATTTTGCCAGGCTTCCCAACCAGNGCGGTTTTCACGTTCCATGAATTCGTCGCTCCGGTCATACGACGCCTTGCTGGTCGGTCCGAACGTGAACCGGACCANCTGGCCGCTACGCTNCCAATGCGNGTGAATTCCGACCGGGGNCGAACCGAGTACCTGTTGGTCAACTTGGCTCCNGGCGATGACGGNCTGTCTGCTTACCCGATGGGNAAAGGNTCCGGGTCGGTGACGACTTTCAGTGGAGCCGACGGGTTTCTAACAATCCCNTCTCAAACCGAATACCTTGAGGCCGGCAGTGGNGTCGAGGTCCAGCTTCTCGGACGNGACCTGTCGCCNGCTGACCTGGTNGTNATTGGAAGCCACTGCGTTGGCCTCGACTTCCTCNTGGGCAAGCTGCAGCANCAAGGTTTTGTNGTCAANTCGCTTTTTGTGGGCAGCACCGGCGGCCTTGCAGCCGCACGCCGTGGCGAATGCGACGTCGGAGGAATCCACCTGCTGGACACCGCCACCCGTTCCTACAACAGACCATTTCTTGACGACACTCTCGTTCTACTGGAGGGATACGAGAGAATGCAGGGGATCGTGTTTCGGAAAACAGACCAACGCTTCAAAACTCAAGACAAAAGGATGGACATCGCTGACGTGTTAGCCGACGACACGACCCGGATGGTCAACAGGAATGCCGGGAGTGGGACACGTGCGTTAATCGACGAATTGCTTGCGGACCAACAGCCCCCCGGCTTCGCCTTACAGGTCCGGTCACACAATGCGGTCGCCGCAGCGGTTGCCCAAGAACGTGCGGACTGGGGAATTGGAATCGCCCATGTGGCTGAAATGTATGACCTGGGGTTCCAACCAATCCAACCCGAGCAGTTTGACCTGGTCATTCCGGCCTCGCGGACCCAACGGCCCGCAATCCGGGCATTGCGAGATCTGCTAAAAAACAGCGAGGTGCGGTCGCAATTGGCCGCCATGGGCTGCAGGCCAATCGGCTAATCCCCGTTTTGGTTTGTCCCCCGCTTCTCGAACAATACCGCCACGTCACGCTGCTCATGCCTCGAGATCGCAGGGCGTTCTGGGCGATACCAGACAAAATACACATCCAGTCGGTCATACTTCCGAAGACCGTGATGTCGATCGGCCAAGCTCACCAATCGATCCATTTTCTGCGACACA
>PBOU01000191.1 GCA_002724415.1 Planctomycetaceae bacterium | reverse complement strand
GTTTCAGCCTCGACAGGACGCGAATCGTCAGCGGCAGCTTGGCCAAGATCCAGTCCATCCAACGATGTGTTGATCGCCGGTTTGTCTCTTCAACGATCGGTGGCTTTCTTCAGTGTTGCTACAAAATCGCGAATGCGTTTGCTTTCGATGCGAGGAGATCGCCACGCGGGCCAGGAAGGCGATTCCCTCTGCACTTCGCGGAACATCTTCCTGAGCTTTTTCGACATCTCCGCCAGGCGTTCCGGCTCACGTTCGGCTCGGTCAGTCGTTTCGCCAATGTCCTCGTCCAGGTTGTAGAGTTCGAACGTGTCCAAATCGGCGGACTTGATCACGCGCTGGTCGTCGTCGCGGATGTCTGCGTATGGTTCAATTCTCCGACCAGTCAGGGTGGCGAGAATCTTCCATGAACCGATGCGCATCGCCACCTTTGGCCGGTTTTCGATTTCACGTGACTGGTGAAAATGCCAATAGAGAGGCGTTGTGCGTCGAATCGGTTTGTTCGCCAGCAACGGAAGAAAACTCGCACCGTCAATCGCCCGGTCTTTGGGCGGATCAATGTCCACGATCTCACACAACGTCGGCAGAAGATCCACGCCGCCCAGGGGAACATCGCTAACGGTCCCCGCCGTGACGTGACCGGGCCAGCGAATCATGCCGGGCACACGAATCCCACCTTCGTAGACCACTCCCTTCTTGCCACGCAACGGACCCGCCGAACCGTGAGGGTGTGACCTGATGATGGCTGGGCCGTTGTCGCTGGTGAAGAAAACCATCGTGTTCTCACGGAGATTCTGTTCATCGAGCGTCTTCATCAGTCGGCCAAATGCGTCGTCCATTTGTGTCACGTTGCCATGATGTGCAGCCAGGGACGAAATGTCGGGTTGGAAGCGGCTCCGCTGGCCCTTGTCGGAATAGCGTTTGGTGAAGCGCGGGGCGCTGGCGATGGGATCGTGCGGCTCGTGGTAGTTGACGAACAGAAAGAACGGCTTCTCCTTGTCACGGAGCTTCGTCAACCAGGCAACAGCTTCATCGGTAACCAATTGTGAGGAGAATCCTTCCAGCTTGCCGACCGGCTTGCCGTTGCGCACGAAGTTGTCCGGATTCTCGTGAGACGGCAAAGCGTTGTTCTGGGTTGCGAACCAATGATCGAAACCATGGTCCGAGGGTTGTGGCTGGCCCGGCAAGTTGAAACGCCCATTCAGGTGCCACTTCCCCGAGAGGCACGTGGCATAGCCGGCTTGCCGAAGCAATGTCGCCACGGTGATCTCGCGCTTGCGGACATGCATCGGGGACAGCATCGGAATCCAGTTGTGGATGCCAACCCGCATCGGCGTGCGACCGGTCATCATTCCCGCTCGAGAAGGAGAGCAGTTCGGATGAGCGGCGTAACAACTCGTCAGCTTGAGCCCCTCCTTGGCAAAACGGTCCAGGTGCGGCGTCTGGATGACCTTGTGCCCGTAGCAGGCAAGGTCTCCATATCCGAGATCGTCACACAGGACGATCACAAAGTTCGGGCGTTGCCCGATTGGTTTTTTTTGTGTTGCCCTCGCCGATGCAATCTCACCGGAGAAACCCTCCGGCAAAGGGGACAGAAAAAACACGGCGATGATACCGACCGTGCAGGTTCTTCGAAGTGCCAGTGCATCCATACCGCCCCTCGATATTTCGAGTCGTTTTGAATCCGCGCGTTTCGACAACGTGCAACGTCCTGGTTTCGTGGGTGACAACCGATTTTGAATTCGGCAGTTGACGGAATGTGGACCTGTTCGAGGATCGACAGGTTGGCCGTTTATCGAAACTCGGCGGTTCGCTTCACGCTTTGTTCGAGCCCGGCCCGACGTTGTTTCATGACTTCCGGGGCCGTCGCGGGAAGAACCACGATACCGTAGTCATTGTTTTTCTCGTAAGGCTGAATCAAGACCGTTGCCCAACGGCGTCGACATGGCGAATTCCCTTCCGCTTGCACCATGCCAAGCCACCTGGTCTTTCTCCCGAAACTTTTCGAAAAGTTGGACGACGGATTTTCTGGAAAACGTGTCGCTCGTGAGCATAACCAATGCGATTGCATTCTCGAAATGTGAGACCAGGGTCCGTTGTCCAGACACGGCAGGGCGGTTCTTGGAGCCCGGGGGAAAGTGGACCGTCAGCGGCAGCCGAGACAAGACGTGAACGATCCGGGAGTGCTTGCGGACCGAGTTTTCTCGGCAAGTCCCTTCGCTCTCCATTCGGCAGTCTGCCGGAAAACAGGCAGGCGGTTCAGTGCCTGTTTTCTTACGAGCGATTTCGCACCGTAACGCACCCTCTCGATTGAGAGGAATCTCGCAGGTAGTTGACGGCTCACCTCGCCATTTTTATATTCCCAGTTCGCTCGATGGGAAAAGAGCTTCGAGAGAGTTTCCAGCTACATTCTGCGATCCTCCAGGAGAATCACATGCTTAACGAAAATGAAATCCAGGAACTGGTAAGTGATTTTGGATCGCGTGTGAATGAAGGCAGGACGATCAAGCAGATCATTGCTGACAATGACATTCCCAAGCTTGCCGGCGCTACTGTGCTGGAAGGGAAAGTGTCGGATTCCGTTTTCAGCGACAGTCTAAAAACACGCGACGGGGTTCCTATTCGTTTGATGTTTCGTGGGAACCGAATTTCCACGCACGACGTCAACCGGGGCGCCATCCCTTTCAAGGATCAGGTTCTCGCCCAGAACCATGACCACATGCTCAATCTCGTCAAAGAGACCCTGGGGTCATCCCAGTTCGAGGTGGAAGGGCTACTCCCGTCCTCCACGGTCATTCCCGCGGAAAATCTCAAGCTGCTCATGGTGGAAAATGTTCAGCGGATGTACATGGCCGAGAGTTCAACATCCACCTCCCTGTTTCAGCATTGGCTGAAAGCAAAGGAGGAGGGACTGTCCGAATTTGAATACGCCGGGCATGAAATTGATATCGATTCACTCAGCCCAAATGGCAAACTCCCCTATCTCATGGACACGCCTTCGACCAAGGACAAGGTTGATCGAACGATCGATCCATCCTATTTGTTCGAGAACGGCGTCTGTACTGCAGCCCAGTACCAGCGAATTCGCAACGCATCGATCATGGCGTTCGGTATCGTGTCACAATACCTGCGTGACAAAGGGATGGTTCTGGTCGATACCAAGACAGAGCACGGCGTCAACACCGCGAACCAGATCGTTGCAGCCGATGAACTTTACACGATGGATTCGTCCCGTTTCTGGAAACTGACCGAGGATGGATCGGTGATGGAACGAGATGGCAAACCGGTGTCCTTCTCAAAAGAATTTGCCCGTGGCATGGTCAAGAATACCGACATGCAGTTTTCGACAGAGCAAAGCAATGAAATTGCGGTTCGCTATGTCATTGGTTTGCAGCACCTGACGGGTCAAGCCTTCGAACCGGATCTGCGTCCACGTGATCAGCGCATCATCGAGTCGACCAACTTGATCCTCGAGGCTTTGACGTAGCCGCCCTGAACAGTCGCGGCGAACGGCAGGACAACTCGATCAGAACTTCGACACAGCGGCCGATCCAGACCCGAGAGTAATTCCGAGCAGGAATGGAGAGGCGTCAGTATCGGTGGTCTCAAAATCAATTCGTGTGATCACCACGCCGGGTTTTGGATTGACCCAGGTCATGTGGTAACACCCGAGATCCCGATCGGCACTACGCTTGCTCCTGATCGTGAACGCCAGCTTCGCGGCAGCCACCTTTCGTGAGCGTGGAAGCCACCAGTCGAGAACGTGTTCTCCAATTCGCACCGGCACCAGCTCTTCGGTGCCGTCAGCAAAATGAACACGGTAATTGCTGACAACAGTGCCGTAGGGCAGGCGACTGGAAAAAGCCACTCCGTGGAGCAGGTGTATGGAGTCGGCCTTCCTCCCCACGTCGACACGTTCCACGCGATCAACGACGTCAGCGATCGTCACTCGCAGCCGCGTCTTTTGACCGTGCAAGGCAATCACGCCCCGCACATCAAATGTGACCCCGTTGAAGACTGACTTGCCAGCAGGTAGAGCTGTGAGACCGTCGTCTCCCCACGGGTTCCGTGACGCCTCCTTGTAGAGATCCTCGCTCAGCGCAACATTGTAGTGCGATTCCAGGTCGAGTTGTTCCACGGACAGCGTGGTGTCTCGAGGTGGAATCAACCATCGCAGCGTCTTCTGGCGAGCCTGGCCGCGTGCGAGCAACGCTTGTTTCGTGTCACCCTGCAGGACGTGGACTCGTTCTTGTGTGAACAGGACCTGTCCTGAATCGGGATCGAGTGCCGACGCCCGCGCGATACTCCGCGCCGCCTCAGCAGCCTCACCGAGCACCAGGAACATCTCGGCCCGGAGACGCCACACTTCAGCGTTTTTCGGAGCCCGCTCAACTGCCTTCTCTGCCAGGGAGATCGCTTGTTCCTGGAGTTGTTTGTTGTCCCGGGCGCGGCGTGACCGATGGACCGCCCGCGACACCAGGTCCAGGGGAGAGTTCGTATCAGCGGCCAGCGTGTCTGCGTGTCGATCCGTGGTGAGTGCTACCAGGAAGGGATTGACCTTGTTGAGTGTCGCTGTGAAATCGACATGAGCAATCTCCTGGTCCGGCCGTGGATTGTCCCAGGTGGCCAAATACAACGCGGCATCACTTCGCAGGGAATCGCCCGTTGCTCCTTCGCCGCGCCACACGAGATTCCAAGGAGAATCCATTATTCCGGGGATCCAACAGTGGTGCATTTCGAATCCAAAACGGATCGGAAATTCTTCGACCTCGCCGTCGGCATAGACGATTCGATAAATCGCGACGATCGTACCGGGGGTTGTTCTCTTGTATCCACTATGCAGGAAATGGAGACTATCGGCCTTCTTCCCAACAACAATCTCTTGCACTGATGCTGGAAATGGAATCTCCGTTTCCAGGCCCGCCGACAAGTTGACCACTCCGCGCACGTCGAACGGAATCCCTCGAAAACGGTGGACGCCCGTCTTGAGTGTCCGGCACAAGGGCGTCGCGACCTGTGCGGAAGAAGCGGATTCAATGTGCCACGCTTCGTGCAATCCCGCATTGTATTTCGAAGTCAGGTCGATGGTCTCGCCTGGTGTGTCAGCGGAGCGAGGTGGAATCTGCGATTTGAGCACAAAATCGCGTCCCTTCGTCACCCCATGTACCGACATGTGATACGCCAAGAGGCCCTGGGTCATATGGTGATCCAGGCCACTGGGCATGCCCGCACGAAAATCCTCCTGTCGGACGGACAAGCCCATTTCCTTGGCGGCTTTGTCGTAATCTTCGGCCAGGTAATAGCCATAGGCACGAAGTTTGTGCAACGAATTCTGCATGGAGGGTTGGGGGGACGTGAGTCCATCGAGCGTCTTCAGAGTCTCCACGTGGTTTTCCTTGGCCGCATGGAGGTTCGCCTGCACGAACCTCAGGAGGAAATTGGTGTCCTCGTGGGCCTTGGCGGCAGGTGCGGCCTTCTTGAGCAATTTCGCCACGTGGTTGTGTGTCGTGTCGGTTGCTCCATTGACGACGTCGATCTTCCGCCTGGCTTCATTTATCAGGGAGAGCGCGTCACGATCGCCGTCCAGTGGCTCCGGCAACTCAAGCGTCATCGCTACCAGGAACGGCGACGCGCGGTTTTCAGTCGACTCAAACGTGACTGACGCAATGGTCTTGTCGGGTTCAGGATTTTCCCAGACACAGTGGGTGAGCGTGCGTGTTTCATCGAACGCCCCCTCTCTCCAGCCAAAATCAGCATACATTGGAACCGCAAATGGATTGTTGACCCATGTCACCAGGTGCAACCCGTAGTTGATGTACAAGGGTTTTTCCGAGCCGTCTTCGTAGTGCAACATGTACCTGCCGAGAAACTCTCCCCACCTGACATCGTCGTTGAACGAACAGTTGTGCAATACGTGAATCCAGGTGGCCTTCTGATTGATCGGGATCTTTTCGACCTTGGTTGGCGGCGTGACAACCAATGAATCAGCAGCATGGTCCCCTCCCTTGAGCCTGACTATGCCTCTGACGTCGAATTGGACCCCGTTCAGTCGTACCAGCCCCACGGGCAACCGATTCCAAAAACGACGATTTGACTCCATTTTTTTCCGGGTACGAAACGGCACGTCGAACAACGATTGGTTGTAGTACTTGCTGAGATCGATCTGTCGCGCGGAGGCCTCTGGTGAACGAGCGGGTATCCCCGCGTTCAACAGCAGTTGATGTGCTTGCTTGTACTCTTTCTGTTCCACCAACCGAACCGCGGCATTTCGCACCACCTCGCCGACCAGCAGCGGGTCGACTTCTCCGCCGCCGTCCTGTCCCAGCGTCTTGATGGCTTCGGCCGTCTGCCCCGCCAGCATCAGGACATTGGCACGGGCGAGCCTCACCCCCGGGTCTTTGGGGAACAATTCCACGGCAAGTCTCGTGAGCCAATCAACTTCAGCTTGCCGAATCTCCAGCGGAGCAGTGGTCTCGGACAACCGCAGTTGCCCGGCAGCCGCCAAATCAACCGGCACGCGTCCCGGCTGTTGCATCACCGTGTCAAGGATCCCCGGCAAGAACGGTCTTCCCTGTGGCCAGTCGGATTGTTTCCGCGGTTCAGGGAGTTTGCCGAAGGCCCGCTGAAAGGCGGCATACGCCTTTTCCTTCTCCCCCCGATGCTGCAAGGACAAGGCATGGACGTACTGAGAGAAAATGTGGTCCTCGTCGCGTTTCAACGCCTCGTCGACAGCCTTGTCCATTTCGTCGAAACGGCCCCCACGTTGCATCACGAGCGCCCGGACCGCCCAGATTTCCGCGTTGTCCGGTTCCAACGCGATTGCCTGTTCGGAATGCCACCCCGCCGTCTCCAGCCAGTGTCGGACGACATGGGACTCCAGCGTGTTGGTTCGTTCCGACGTGGCCATCGCATACCCAATCCTGGCATGCGCCAGGCCGCTGTCGGGCGCGAACTCCAGGACACGGTGCAAACTCGGCAGATCGCGCGCCCGGAGCAACTTTGCCATGTTGTCTGCAGCCCGTTGTTCGCCCCAGGGCGACGAGGTGCGTTGGTCCGGAAGATCCAGAAACCATCTTCCCCAATGTCCGTACGGGTCGTTGTCGTCGGACGCCGCAACCGTCTTTCGAATGGCCTCCATTCCGGATTGAGTCACCGACACCGAGTCACCGTTCTCGTCAATTCGCCGATTTGCAACAACTTCTGCCAGTTCAGCCAACCACATCGGCGCGGCTCCCTCCATGGGAGGCAGGCCAATCATTGTCAGCTTGCCGAACTTCGTCGAATTCTCGAACGACGTGACCGCCAGCCTTCGGTCGTCAGGGCTAAACTCGACACTCTGGATGATCGTGCTAGCCGGCGCTCCCGTCGAACTCTCCAGGAGCGTCGCTCCTGTCGGGAACTCCCAGACGGTGACATCACTCCGTGAATTTCCCAGCGCCAACAGTCTCCCCGAGTGACTGAATCGCATCCTGCCGGCGAGTGCCTGTCCCTTGGACATCAGGGGGTCTGAGACCTGGGTCCCCTTCACGACATCCCACAATTCCACCTTTCCCCATGTCAACTTGAACATCGGGCTGGCAGCCAACGCCAGGACGGTGCCGTTGGGATGGAATGCTGCACTGGAATAGGAGTCGATCGCTGGCGTCTCGAACACCAGCTTGGTTGATGTCGTGTCCCAGACACGGCTCTTGCCACCAAACACGGCCACGACGACCCGGGTGCCATCCGAATTGAAGTGAATGTCCTCCACCCCACTCACCGCGCTGGGCAACAATTTCTGCAACTCACCCGATTCGACGTCGATGAGATACGAGTTGCCGCCAGAACTGCCCACGGCGAGTTTTCGGCCATCCACGGACAGATCGAACCTATTGACACCCAGGTTCCAATCCGGGTGGATCCTGTAGCCCGACTCGACGTCGAATACGGTGATCGTTCCGAAACCGGATTGCACAACCATGCGTTTGCCGTCCGGCAGATAACGCACTTTTCTCACAAATTGTCCGGCAGCCAGTGTGCCGGTCAATTCGCCCGTCTCCAAATCCCAGAAACGGACGAATCCGTCTCGGCTCCCCACTGCCAGGGACTTCCCGTCGGGAGAAAACACGGTGCTTTGGCCAATTTCCGGCAGTTGAAAACTCCGCACCTCCTCCAATGTTTTGGCATCGAGGATTTTCGCCATCGGAGCGGTGTCGAAATGGTTCTGGATCGCAATCCACCGGCCATCCGGACTGAAATCGACACTCCTGATGCCGCCAATCGTTTGAAATGTCGGAAAACGACGCCGGCCTCGAGTCATCTCCCAGACCCGGGATTCACCCTGCTGAAGTTTTTGCCCAGCCCCCACGCCTCTCAGGGTTTTGTTGAATTGCAGGACTGCGGACCGGTCGTTCAGCATAAAGAAAGTTTCGGGGATCGCTTTCGAAAACGCATGCGCCTCCTGCAACAGCTTGCCGGTCCGCGTGCTCCACATTTTCACCTGCATGCCGTCAACTGTGGCGGTAAACAGACGTTCACCGTCTTCAGTCACATCCATGATCGGTTTGAGTGAGTGTTCAATCGGTGGGACCATCAACTTTCCTTCGATGAGGTCCCAGATTCTCACCGACCGATCCGCGTGCTTGCTGATCAGTCGCAAACCATCCGCCGGGATCATCGCCGAGGTGAGAACATTTCCCCGGAAATCCAGGGTCGAGATGGACTTGCCGGTCCAGAAATCGCGACAATCCGCTCCCTGGCCGGTGATGTAGGTGCCGAGCCACGGCTCGGAGAACGCGACACCCTCCCCATCCCGGCCCCCAAAACGGGGACGCCCCACAAATGGGTTTTTGCCGTCGACAACGTATCCCTCAAGCACAAATCGACACGTTTCTTTTCCAGTCGAAAGGTCGACCACTCTTGTGTGTGAGTCCTTGCCCTTGCCACCGGCCACATACAGTTGAGGGAAATGTGAGTGCATTCCGACGTCATCGATCAGGTACTCTGTCTCCTGGGTCTTGACTTCAATGGACTCAGCAGACACATCGACCCATCCAAACATTCGGCCCGAGGTCGCCGTGACCACCATGTAGTTGCGTCGGCCGCCGGAAAAATAAACCGGCCCACCGGGCACTTTTGTCTGATAGACCAGTTTGCCGTCTTCGGACGACCACAGAGCCAACGTGCCATCAGCGTATGTGGTTCCAATGAAACGGTCATTGGAGGAAACGTCGAGATCAACCATGGCCGACTCTTCGCTTGCTGTCAGTTCCGCTCCGATGGTCTTTCCGGAAACCGCATCCCAAAGATTGAAGGTGCCATTGTTGAAATTGCCGGCGGTGATCCGTCTCACACCCTTTCGTGGTTCATGCACGTAAAACGGGCGATTCACCCGGTTTTCGATCGGTATCAACTTCGTCGCCTGTTTTCCGTCCGTGGTTCGAAAACCCTGGATACTGCCTCCCCGGTCCCTGAGAGACACAAACAACAGGCTCGCATCACGAGTAAACCAGGGTCGATCGATGCGTTGACCGCCGGCAATCACTCCGATTTTCTTGCGATTCTTGACATCCCAGAGCATTCCGCGGCGGCCCTGGGTCATCGTCCAGTAAAACGTCATGGTGTGCCGGTCCAAGCCAGCCTCGGCGATCGGCTCTTTCATGTTGATCCGGAATGGTTCGTCCGTGTAGTGATTGTGGTCGGACAACACCGAGGTGATCCGATTCGCCGCGGGCCAATATTCGGCATCTGTTCTGAGCGCCCTGGCCAGGTACGCCAATCCGTTGGCTTGATCACCTGACTCGAGGTGTTCTTTGGCCGTGAGGAAAAACGATCGCGTGAGCGTATCGTTGAGGTCGTCCCGGGCGTCCTCGGCAACGCCTCGCGCCTCTTCAGCGTTCTGACGCTCCGAAACCGCGATCCCTCGCTGACGATTGACCTCGATGCGTTCCTGGTTAATCCAGAACGCCGCGCCAGAGACAATCGCAAACATCAGGGCAGCCGCTGCCAACAGGCCCCGCTTCATTCGACGCAACCGGGCCTGGCGACTGTCACGCTCGTTCCGTGCTGCCGTCAGGCGCTGGACCAGGTCGGGATGCTCCGACCGCGACTGTTCCAACAGCGACAGGCCCAGTTCAAAATCTTCCTTCAATTCAGCGCACTTCGCGTACGCCAATCGGGCGCGCTCGGCGGCTTCCTTGGCTGGCTCATTTCCATCCCAGAGCGTGACAGCCTGGCCAAACCCGAAGACCGCTTCGGAGTACTTGGTGTAATCCTCGCTCTGTTCGGCAGCCTCGAGTGCTTCCTCGGCATGGCTGGCGAGCTTGAGACTCTCCTGGTGTGCCTCGAACACGCGTACAGCCTGTCGAAATTCACCAACCGTTTGATAACGCTCCTCGGGCTCGGTCGCCATCGCCTTCATGGCGATCCCGAGCAATTCGCCGGTCGGATCGTTCTCTCGGATCCGTTCGGACTCGGGAACGACGATCTCATTTCGCGAAACGGCTTTCAGACAATCCCGTGCAGATTTCCCATCGTGAGGTGGCTGGCCGGTGAGCAATCGGAACAGGATGGCTCCCAACAAGTACACGTCGCTGTGTGGCCCCACCAGAAATGGCGGATTGATCATTTCCGGAGCCATGAAACTCGGCGTTCCTCCGGCGGACGCATTCGCGGATTGCCCGGGGCCAACCAGAACGGCAAGCCCCCAATCCAGGACCAGCACCTCACCGAATCCACCGGTCATGATGTTCTGTGGCTTGAGATCGCGGTGTATCACCCCTTCGGTATGGGCAAACGCCATCGCATTGCAGACATCGATGAGAATCTCGAGGTTCTCGTTCAACGACAAACCGTCAATCGTCTCGTCCCACGATTGCCCCTTCACGTTTTTCATCGAATAGAAGAGGTCACCATCGGGCGATTCACCCACCTCGTGAATCGGGACGATGTTGGGGTGCTCCAGTCTTCCAGTCAAAACCGCTTCGGTCAGGAACTCGTCCCGTACCGACTGCTTTCCGCTGGAATGCCGATGGATCGTCTTCAAGGCCACGTCGCGACCCAGCGCGATCTGTCGTGCCAGGTGAACCGTGCCCATGCCACCTTCACCGAGCATCGACAGGGTCACGTAATCCAGGTTGTCCTCTCCGGAAGAGACGGGCAGTTGCACTTCGTCTTCAGTCGTTTCCGCCGACTGGACACTGCGTCGACTGACAGAGTTTGCCTGGGGGAACGACTCCAGCGACTCCATCCAGTCTTCGTGATCGTTTTGTTGCGGTTTCAAACTCGTATGGGGCAGGGTTCGATCGAGATCCTGGTGTTCCACCGCCAGCGAGTCCGCGAAGTCCTCGAGAACACCGTCGATGACCATTGTCTTGTCGGATTCGACGTCATTTTCTTCTTCCCGAATCGCATCCTGGATGCCCTCGACGAATGTCTCTTCGGTTCCTTTCCCCGGAATGTCCACGNAATACGGGCCTACAAATGTCGCTTCCGGGTCGTCATCTGTATCCCGAGAGGCCGGACTGTTGGATTGCTCTTCCAACGTTTCGCTGTCACCGGGTGGCTCAAAGTCCTCGAGAACATCGTCGACGATCAGCGTCCTGTCCGATTCGGCGTCATCATCTTCTTCCCGAATCCGATCCTGGATGTCCTCGACGAATGTCTCGTCGGTTCCTTTCCCCGGAATGTCCACGGAAAACGGACCTACAAATGTCGCCTCCGGATCGCCATCTGCANCCCGAGAGACCGGACTGTTGGATTGCTCTTCCAACGTTTCGCTGTCATCTGGCGGCTCAACCGGTGAGTCAGAATCCGGGTGATCGATCATCCCAAGCAGCCTCGCACAATCTCAATTCGCAATGGCTTCGGACGTTCCAAAACACACACAATCGGCGTGAGCATACCATGAACAAGGCGACTACTCACGAGTGGCGGAAAACGACACCAAGGCCGAACAAGGCCAAGCTTCCGGAGGCACGTAGATCCGGAGAGATCANACCGTGCCTGAAAAATTTGGATCACGTGAAAGTACACAGTTGAAGTCCACGTGGTTCGAAAACCAACAATTGCGAAGAGTTGAACGCCGGACCTGGAGTGAGGGAACTGGACTCAAGGGTCTGTGAGAAGATGGGTTNCACCAGAAACCGCCCGTCACGTCGATCGGTGGTGTTCCGTGGTGTTCCGAGCCCTGCTTGCTCGGAAAAAGTCCCTCATCAAGCCTCTTCCCGAGCTGTTGGTTTACATCGGGCTGGGCAATTGAACAAACAGATGCGGGTGGAGTTTGCGAGTGGCGACAGCACCGTCTCTCTAGAGAGCGTCGATGGCCTTGGATTCGAAGGGGTTTTCAGCCGGGGACAGGCGAAATCCNATACAGGGAGGAATCGCCCGTCCGTCATCCGTGCCACGACGGTTGTCCCAGGTGGTGTGAAATCGGCGCACGATCCTCTGGTTGAAGATCGCCGGAGCCTGGAACGACCGCTTGGGTCCGCCGAGCAGGTTGAAGTGAATGTGCGTGTTCTGGGCCAGACGGCGATCAGGCGGAATGTACATCCGGGCGATGATGTCGCCCTTCTTGACCCGTTGTCCGACCTTGACCAGCAAGAATCGCTCGTAGAACTTNGGATCGNCGGGATCNACGAACGGTTCGATGCTGTAGTGCATCACGACCGGTCGACCTGCCGAGCGGGCGAATGTCAGCCCGATGCCATACCGTGTATTGGACACACGTCGATCGAGACTGGAGATGAAGATTTCACGGAGCCGGAACGAGTAATCGATGCGGCTGATGACGCCGTCGGCCACGGCATAGATGGCCGGAAACCGCTCGATCTGTTTGTCGGGGATTGCTGTCTTGGGCACGTGAAAATAGACATGACCGCCCGTGTGAGGACGCCGCGCGTTCTTCCCCTTGTAGGGATGTCCGGTTCGCACCGTGTCGAGGTCGACCAGGAATCGATCGGACCTCCGGTCACGGAATGTGCGAATGTCGGGAAGCGTGGGCAGCAGAGCATCTCGCTGACGTGACGAGAGTGTCCTGGAGCGGTTTCCCTTCTGGTCGGGACGCTGGGCTCGAGCAACGCTCGACAGGCACACCAGCAGAGCCAATCCCACTAAAGAGGTCCAACGCATCGGTCCTGTTCCCTTCCGGGCGTCATTTCAGAGATTCGGTGTTTTCATCACTTAAAATCGCGGCGAACAAGTAACCTACNCCAACACCACTCTACTCCATANCGCCGGCAAACAAGTCACCTNTCCAACGCGAACTGTCAAACTGAAGCCATCCAAGCACCAGCCGGAAGGAATTCGCCAATGCGAGCCCGGATTCGTGACACCACGATCTACTTCGATGTGGACGGCATGGGACTGGTACCCGATGGCGACCGCATGGTCGACCGGCCCGTGATGTTCGTGTTGCACGGCGGACCCGGTGCTGATCATTCCTACCTGAAACTGCGAATGNGTCCGCTGACCGATTCNGNTCAACTGGTGTACCTNGACCACCGCGGTGCCGGACGCAGCGACCGCGGNGACGCGTCGGAGTGGACATTGGCCAACCATGCGGCCGACGTCGATGCGTTGCGGCAGTACCTGGGCCTGGAGCGAATCGTGTTGTTTGGCACATCCTACGGCGGATTTGTCAGCCAGCAGTTCGCCCTGGATTTCCCCGACAGCCTGGCTGGCCTGGTCCTCTGCTCGACCGCTCCGAGTTTCCGCATCCTGGCCGACACGCGACGGTTGGTCGAAGAACGGGGTACTCCCGAGCAGCAGGCGATCTGCCGACGGCTCTGGGAGGAGGGCCTGCAGACCGAGGAGGCTCTTCACGAGTACTTCGTGACGATGGGCCCGGTGTACTCACGGGACTTCGACGAACAGGCCTTCGGCGTTGGCTGGCGACGGACGATCTGGAACGTCGAACAACTCGACAACTGGTTTGCCGGCGAACGACGAACATTTGACTTCACCGATCGACTGGCAGATATCACCTGTCCGACGCTGGTGATGTCGGGAGCCCACGACTGGATCTGTACCCCCGAGCAGGGACGGATCATGTCCGAGCGAATTCCACGAGCCCACCAGAAGGTCTTTGCCAACAGCGGGCATTCGGTGGGACAGGATGAACCGGAGGAATTCCTGGCTGCAATGCGAGGATTCCTGGCCAACACCTCACTGCCGGGATGAATCGCAAGGCCGCCCGTGCAATCGCCTGCTATTCGACGACGTCGGGACTGCCGATTTGATTGAGGACCTCGAAGGCCGGTTCGGTGGAACCCTCGCGAGTGATCAGAAAATTGAACAGGTAGACGCCGTCTGCCTTTTCGCTCCAGATGTGCTGCGCGGCGCGGCGATACTGCCGTGGTGTCAGGGCAACACCGTTTTTCTTGTCGACAATTTCGATACAGCCGTAGACAGGAACCTCGGTGATCAACTTCTTCCACGGTGCAACGGGAAGATCGAACGTGACACTCAGAAATCGCGAGACCGTCACGAAGTCGATCCAGCCATTCCTGGCCCACGCAACCGGGTCACAGCCAACCTTGCGTGACCCCTGGTAGGTCGCCGGCACGTCGTAGTTCTCCGTCGGGGGACGAACACCGAGCACCAGGCGACGTTTCCGTTTCTTACCCTCGGCATCGAGCATCATTCGAAGGCGACGCACGAAACTGTTCATCTTGGCGATCCGCTCGGTTGTCGTTCCCCCCTTGAACAGGATGGGAAAGCGGTTGAAGTCGAGTTCGATGCCGTCGCAGTCATACCGCCTGACGGCCTCCTGGATCAGCAAAAACATGTGGTCACGGACTTCCTTGTGACCGTAATTGAGCGTGTGGCCCTGGTCGGGATCGAAACAATGGAACTTCTTGTTGTCTCGCCAGAAACGCGTCTCCAGGTGAACACCGTCGTGGCCGTCATTCATGCGAAACGAGAGCAGGACTTCCCGTTTCTGACGCTTCGCCTCCGCCACCATCACCGCCCAGGGATCAATTCCCCGGTCGACGAAGTGATTCAGATTGGAGATCCACTGCTGGATGTTCCGGGGCAATTTCTTCTTCTCTTCGGGAGTGGCGAGGCTGCCCAGCATGGTGCCCACCTTGGTCGGGTAGTACATCACCTGGGCGTTGACACACAGCAGGACCGTGTCGACCTGGCTGCCCTCAAAAGACACCTCGCGAATGGCCTCTCTGAGATCCTCGGCCGTGAGACGGACCGGCCCCTGGCTGCCCTTTCGCGAGTACAACGTGGAACCGCCATCGTAATTGACCAGGATCCGGCGTTGACGGGCCGGCTTCTCGGCGCGGCTCGGAGTTGATGGAGCCAGCAGAAGGACCGCGACCAGGATCGGGAAGCAATGTCCACGCATGATGTGATTCCAGGATTCTGTTCCAGTGGCTGTCTCGCCGACACTACCCGGTCGGCATGAAAGATCACAACTGGTCGAATGGTTCAGCGCAGAAGTACGAGGCAAGACCGGCCCGGGCAACGAGTTCACTTCGGCATCAACGGGAAGCCGGCTTCTCGATCACGACAAGTGCCACGCCACCGAGAATGGCCACCGAAGCAATCACAAGACGAACCGAGATGGCTTCACCGAGAAAGACAATGCCTCCGGCCGCCGCAATCACCGGCACGCTCAGTTGGACGGTTGCCGCATGAGTCGCCTTGAGTCCCCGGATCGCCGAATACCAGATCGCGTATCCGATTCCCGACGTGACCGCCCCCGACGCCACCGCGCACGCGATGCCGAGAGTTTCGGGCCGGTCGGTGGGGAGCATTGCCAGGTTCAGGCCCACTGCCAACGGAGCCGCTCGCAGAAAATTTCCGGCCGTCGTGGAGGTTGCATCGCCGGCCCCCTTGCCACGGATGGAATAGACTCCCCAGGCAATTCCAGCTCCCAGCATCAATGCCGCACCGCCGGGAGGCGGTGCGGACAGGCCGGGCAGGAGCAGTCCCACCAGCCCACCGAAGGCCAGGACCAGTCCGGTCGACTGGCGAAGCACCAGCCGCTCTCCTGTCGAGAGCCCATAACCGATCATCGTGACTTGCACCGCTCCAAAAAGGAGCAGGGCCCCGATAGCCGCGGGCAAATCAACATAGGCATACGAGAAGCCGGCGGCGTAGGCAAAGAGCGCCAGTGCCGACCGCCAATCACCCGAGCCATCCATTGCCTGGCGACGTGCTCGGACGATCAGCCACAGCACCGCCGCTCCGGAGATGAGCCGAATCGACGTGAAACTCGCAGCATCGATCTGCGCGTCCTTGAGTGCCAAACGGCACAGCAACGAATTCCCCGCGAAGGCAACCATCGCTAACGATGTCAAAACGAGCACGCGCGTCGGCGACATCCCGACTCCACCTCCGGGTCATCCTCCCGATCGTCCTCAGCGAGGACGTTTCGGCAGCATACCGGCCACAAACTTCACGAAGTCCATCACTCCCGGGGAATGCAATTCCTCGTTCATTTCCTGCTTGTCTTCCAGCAGCGCGTCGAGTTCCTGGTCGTCGAGCCACATCCCGAGGCACTTGGGGCAACCGTCCACCTTGACCGGTTTGAAGTAAGAGATGTGACGACCGACCAGGCCGACATCCTGGCAGACCGGACACCGCATGTGTCCGTCGATGGAACCCGGCTGAGTCACCGGATTGCCGTATTCTTCCTCGATGTCTTCTTCCAGTCCCGGTTGGCTCGAATTCCTCAACTGATTCAACTCGGAGTGATCCAACCAGATGCCATCGCACTGGTGGCATTTGTCGATCGCAACCTGTTCAAGTTGGATCCTGGCAAGTTGAGTTCCGTCTGACGGACACTTCATCAGGACAAGTCCTCCATCTGTTAGTCAATCGGCAAAAGACCAATGCGTCGCTCACCCACCACCGGCAATCCGGCGGGCACAGGACAGGCGGTTTCCGTATGCAACCGCTTCACTGGTCACAGCATGCCCAAGTGGAGAGCATTCGACAACCAACGCATTGTCATGACCTCCGGCAGGTCGGACGCAGATGAAACAATTTCAACTTTTCTCGTGATCTCATTGCGAGTCTGCCAACACACGCGGACAATTCAGCCGCCCGCAACGCTGTACACCGCATACACAACTCACGGCCAAAGTGGCCCACGACAACCCAACATGGAAAGCTGCAAACGATGTTTCGCCTAGCATTAGTTGTGGTGGCCTGGTCAGTTCTGGCAACTTGTGCAATCGCCGATGACCCGGCACGGCATCAAGGATTCACCGTGGCTGAAGCCGGCAAGCCCAGGGTGTTGTTGGTGCTTGCCGACAAGCCGGAGAACCCACAGGTCATCAAGTACGCCGCGGAAGAGTTCCAACGTGTCATCCAAAAAGCGACCGGCGCACAAATCGCCGCGATCCCCGAAAAACAACTGG
>PBOU01000190.1 GCA_002724415.1 Planctomycetaceae bacterium | reverse complement strand
CTTGGTTTGCTCGAGGCCATCGATGAATCCACCATCATCCAGTTGGCCGACCCGACGGATGCCGACGAGGACGGAATCTCTGGACGAATCCAGGTCGTTCCCGACCCCGAAACCGGGCAACGTCGTCTGGGACGATTCGGGTACAAGGCCGGCCAGGCGCGGCTGCGGCACCAGGTAGCCGCCGCCTTCAACAGTGACATGGGAATCACGACCCCGTTGTTTCCTCGACTTGATGGACAATCCGTTGACGGGCCAATCGAAGTGACCGCCCTCGAACTCGACCAGTTGACGCGATACCTCTCCACGCTGGGAGTGAGCGCCCGACGGAACCTGAACGATCCAATTGCCCAACGCGGTGAGCGACTGTTTGCCCGGGCCGGGTGCGGCAAGTGTCACACGATGCGATTGAAAACCGGACCATTCCATCCTCTCGCCGAACTCCGCAACCAGTCTATCCAACCGTACTCCGACCTCTTGTTGCACGACATGGGTCCGGGCCTCGCAGACACGCTCGGTGAACACCGCGCCAGCGGAGCCGAATGGAGAACCCCACCGCTATGGAGTCTCGGTCTGACGGCTGGCATCAGCGGCCGCGAGGCCTATCTTCACGATGGGCGTGCCCGGACGATCACCGAGGCCATTCTTTGGCATGGTGGCGAGGCCACCCACTCACGCACGGACTTTTTGACGTTTTCCGCTTCTGACCGCGCCGCCTTGACCCGATTCCTGAAGAGCCTTTGATTGTCACCTTGCCGCACGTCCACATCTCCCGAAACGAAAATCCGTTATGAGTGTTGCTGACCCAAAAATCCCTGATTCATTGGCCGGATGTGGCGTCACCTCCGCAGAATGGGCCCTCCGAGAAAAACTGGCCTCGGCCTACCATGTCGTCGAGCACCTGGGCTGGTCGGAGTCCATTTACGGACATGTCACCCTGAAAGTCCCCGGCCCGGACCATCATTTCCTGATCAACCCCTATGGGCTGCGATACGACGAAGTGACGGCCGAAAATCTCGTCAAGATCGACCTCGAGGGTCGACCGGTGGGGCCGATCGAACAACCGGTCAATCTCGCCGGATATGTCATTCACAGCGCCGTCCACGAAGCACGTCCGGACCTGGCCTGTGTCTTCCACACTCACACGACAGCTGGCATGGCGGTGGCCGCTCAGGCTGACGGGTTACTGCCGATCAGCATACACGCCAGTGGTTTTTTTGACCGGATCGGGTACCACGACTACGAGGGACCCAGCCTGGACGGAGATGAAAAGTCGCGGCTGGTCGCTTCGCTGGGTGAACACAAGGCCCTCATCCTGAAAAATCACGGCCTCCTTGTGGGCGGCACGACACTGGAAGAAGCATTCATCTTGATGTTTCGACTTCAAAGAGCCTGTGAAATCCAGGTCGCTGCCCGGGCTGGTGGGGCTGAACTGGTGATCCCCGATGACAAAACCTGCCGAGCTGCTGCGGAGTTGGTCGACCGGTTTCTGGCTGGCAACAAGCAACACGGCGTGGGCCAACTGGAGTTTGACGCCTGGGTCAGACTGGTCACTCGCCGAGACAACTGACACTCGACTAACGTCGCCCCGTGATCGCCTCCATCAAACCCACGGCACTCGGAGGATACTTCCAGCCGGGAATTGGCTTGTGCCCCTCACCGCCGTACCAGACCCGAACCCGGTCACCCAGAACGACCAGCTTGGTGGGATGCACCGAGTGGTTGTTTCCCGTTTTCCCATCCGCAGACCCGAAGTTGTCCGGCGGAGCCGGACCGAGAACCGGCCGACCGCCCAGGGCCGGTGTCCAGTGAACACCGTCGCCACTGGTCGCGGCGAACATTGTCCACAGTGAGCCACCGGTGGGCACGGTGACGATCGTGTTGTAGTACATCAGGTACCGGCTGCCATCAAAGTACACCGATGGCCCCAGTTGCTTGGGACCTGCCAATCCGGACACTGATCGGCCGCCATTTTGCTTCGTCCAGACAATCCCGTCGGGGCTGGTCGCAAGGCCGATCGTGTGTTTGCCGTTGTATGCCCCGTACCACATCACGAATTGTCGACCGCGGCGGATCACGTGCATTCCTGTCGCCTGAACCGAGTCGATGGTCCCCTTCTTGCCCACCGTCATTACCGGCCGTCCCTCATTGGCACGAACCCACTTGATCCCGTCCCGACTGACAGCCAAGCCCACCTGCTCCACCCGGACATGGGCTGGCCCGTCACCAATGTCCTTGCCGGCCCGCCCATCGATGCCGCCGTACCACATCATGAACTGCCCGTCGACTCGCAAGACGAACGGATGGGCGATCCCACAATCGTCAAATGCTCCGTCCGGGCCGTAGTCCAGAACCGGCTTGCCCTGGTTTCCGATGGTCCAGTGAACACCATCAGTGCTCGTGGCCAGCCCAATTCGTTCATGAAACCCGTAGGGGATTTTCGGGTCCTTGGCCCGGCTCATCCCCACGAACCACATCCGGTATGTCTTCCCGTCGAACACGACCGTCGGAGACCCAATCGCTTGGCTGCACCAACTGGATTCGCTGTCCGGAAACACCGCAGCCCCGCCCCGTCCCGTTCCAGCAACGCGCTGGTAGGTGGATTTCAGCAAACGTGCAACGGAGACCTGTGGCTCAGAAGCCGTCACGCCACCGACGATCGCCAGAGCGACAAAACAGCCGGCCACTCGTCCACCGACCTGGCAAAGAATCGATTCACAAGACATCGCAATTCTCGCTCATTTGAAATGGAACCCAACACCAACCGTGGTCCAACTGGCCAGTCCGGACGCTAGCGATAGTCACGCCCGGTCAAGCTCTCCAGAACCGACTTCTGCCACGCCCGCAGTTTCACCCTCATATCCCGAACCACCGGGGAACCGGGTTTGACCAGATTGTTTTTCTCGGCAGGATCTTTCCGGACATCATACAACTCGAGAGTGTCCGGCTTGTCACCGCGGGTCTTTACGATCAGCTTGTATTGGTTGTCCAGAAGCACCCGGGCCCCGCCAAAATCCCGCTCACGGACCTCGGGGTAATGAAAATTCGTGAAATTGCGGGTGAAACGATTGCCGAGCATCTTCACCAATGGCGTCGTCCCCTGCTGCAACCGGGCGGCAATATACGGCCGACCCCGGTCGATGTTCGCCGTGTTGAAGCTCCAGAAACCAATCGGACGGTCTCGCCTGGTCATCGTACCGTTGAACAACCCGACCAGGCTGACCCCATCCAGTGGCCGCTTGGGCAATGGCTGGCCAATCAATTCGCACAACGTGGGCATGATGTCACTGGTAACGGTGTTGACGTCGCTCACTCGGGGCCTGGTGATCGTCGCCGGCCATTCGATAAGACCGGGAACCCGGACGCCTCCGTCGTACATCGTTCCCTTTCGACCACGAAACGGCGACGTCACGATGCCACCTGCCGGAGTACCGTTGTCACCGCAATACCACACGAGCGTGTTTTTCTTCAGGCCTGCCTGGCCCAGCCACTCCCGGAGTTGCCCGATCGAACGATCCATCGCGGTGATCTCGGCGTAGCGTTCCTGCAACACCTCGCCCAAGGGGCGGGTCGTCGGGCGACCGGTCTTGTTCGACGTCAAACGCACCGTCTTTTTGGGATACGCATCACGCAGAGTTTTGTAGAGGGCCAGATCCTTTTCGAGACCGCTGTAAGGTTCATGAGGCGACCCAAACCAGACGACCGCAAAAAACGGTTTCCCGGCCGACTTGGCTCGCTTGATGAATTCCACCGTCTCGGACACCAGGATTTCAGAGCCCTCGCCCTCGATCCTTGCCGGTGCATCGCCATTGCGAGACAGAACCGGATTGAGTTCAAAAAAGTTGTCGTGCGAAAGCCACGTGTCAAATCCCATTCGCCCCGGGTTGGTCGGCGAGTCGGCCTTGACCGGGCCCAGGTGCCACTTGCCAAAGTGGGCCGTGGCATAACCAGCTCGCTTGAGAATAGTCGCCACACTGATTTCTTCAGGCCGGATCGAGAAGTTGGGTGCAAAGGTCCCACACCGGTTGGGATGGCGGCCCGTGATCACGCTGACCCGTGTGGGTGAACACGAAGGATGTGCCGAAAAGAACCGATCGAGCCTGAGCCCCGTCGCAGCCATCTGGTCCAGCACCGGGGTTTTCAGATGGGGGTGCCCGTTGTAACCGGTTTCATCCCAGCCATGGTCATCACCCATCAACAGGATGATGTTTGGGTGCTCTGCCCCAGCTGGGCCGCCCCCCATCACGACGAACGCCAACAGCACGAGCAAAAGCAAACGACCTGGCAACATCGACACCCTCGACCAAAAACGACACATCCCCAGCACAACTCGACTCGTCCGGTCATCCTACCAGACAGCCACACCCTCGTCGTCGGACTGATTCCCAGCCGATTGCCCGTCGCGAGGTGGCACGAACTTCACGATTGCGACACACTTCGTTGCGGTTACCCCAACACGTCCAACCGCCAGAGGTCCAGTCATGGCCCCGGTCAGCTATTCCACATACGGTTTCCCGGGATCAGCCTACGCACCGACGTTTGACCAGATCTCCGAGGTGGGTTTCAGACACGTCGAATTTGCCTGCGACCGGCACGGCATCGAGGACACCCCACTCGCAAAAGCCCCGTCCATCCTGAAGGCCCTCCAGGAAAGAGACCTTTCGGCCACCACGGTTCATGCACCGGCACGCACCAACGTTCTGGGTGGCGTGACCGAGGAATGGAGAACCACCGCCGTTGCGGTTCTGGCCGATGCCGTCCGACTAACCGGCGAGATCGGAGCGACCGGGTTGGTGATTCACGGAATCCCCAACCCAATGTTTCTGCCCCAAGATCGGGACATCAAGTCGCTTTACACCCCGATGATTGAAGCCATGCGACAATCGGTCACAGAATTGGTACCGGTCGCCGAGCGGGCCGGCGTACGCCTCCTGCTTGAGAACCTGCCGTACAACCGGGATCTCCGCGACGCTGGCCAGGACGCCGATTATCCACTCATGCACGTCGAGGACCTCCGTGAGTTCATCGACCCATTCCCGGCCGAACAGGTCGGATTGATTGTCGACGTGGGCCACTCCTGGACCAACGGCCGCGACCCCGCTGCGGAAATCCTGGCCGCCGGGGATCGACTTTGGGGCACGCATCTTCAGGACGTCGATTACGACGACCCACGAGACGACCACTGGGCTCCTCTGCAGGGAGGCCTGGACTGGAGTTCCATCCTCGGCGCACTTGAACAGGTCCAGTACGCCGGAACGTACACGTTCGAGATCATCCGGCCACGACACGATGAATCATTCGCGGACCTGGCCCGACTGACCATCGAGGCCGCACGCTCATGGGGACTGATCCCCTCCGAGACCGACTGACAGGCGTTGCCCCCCTGTTACACTGGCTTGATCGCCAACCCCTGCAATTTCTCACGGGAGTCCCCGGATGTTGGTTCGACAACACGCACTTCTGATCTCCTGCTTGTGCCTCGGATTTTGCACACCGGGTCTCCGGGCCGCCCCCACACCGGCCGCCATTTTTGGTGACGGCATGGTACTTCAACGGGACAGGCCGCTGGAGATCTGGGGAACAGCCTCGAAAAACGAGCGAGTGACTGTCGAATTCGCTGGGCAAACCAGGACCACCAATGCCGATGATGATGGCCACTGGACAATCACACTCGAAGCCGTCCCGGCCAACGCGGCCCCCGCTGATCTCGTCCTCCGAGGTACCGACTCGCGAAAGGTGCTTCATGGAGTTGTGGTCGGCGATGTCTGGCTGTGTGGTGGTCAAAGCAACATGGCAATGACACTCCGCTCGACGGTGAATCGGGACCTCGAAATCGGTTCAGCTGACTTCCAGGCCATTCGCTTCCTGAGAGTCCCGCTGATCAGCCGAGGGACCCCCCAGGCCGATTTGCCGGCCCCCAAAGCCAGGGCCCAGGAGGGCAACTGGAAACCGGCGACCACCGAACATGTCGGCAATTGCACCGGCGTGGGATTCCACTTCGCAAAGGTCTTGCACCGGATGCTGAAGGTTCCAATCGGGATCGTCGATGTGTCCTGGGGCGGAACCATGGCCCAGCACTGGGTGGCCCAGGAGAAATTGGAACCGATCAAGGAAATGGCTCCGTTTTTCGACCAGTACGCCGTTCGGCTCAAAGAATGGAAAGCGTTGGGTGGCCCCCAGGCCGCGCAACGCGCTTACCAGAAAGCACTCAAGGCCTGGGAGGCACAACGCGACGCGGCAAAGAAACAGGGGAAACGGATTCCCGGGAGACCAAACGCTGGCCTGTACCAGGATCCCCGACAACAACGGCACCCGGCCGGCATGTACAACGGAATGATCCATCCGATCCGACATTTCACGTTTCGCGGCATCCTTTTCTACCAGGGTGAGAACAACTCGTTTGGTGAATCGTGGAAACCGTTCCCACACACCTTTCCCCTGGTCATCCGACAGTGGCGGGAAACCTTCGGACCACTTCCCTTTGGGATCATCCAGATTGCCGGCTGGAGCAACCGACGAACAATGACCTACGACATGAACCACCACACCAACGTCATCCGCGAAATCCAGTTCGACACCTGGCGAACGACTCACGACACCGGATTGATCGCCACCTACGACACAAATTCCAATCAGAGCATCCACCCGGCGGCCAAGCGACCCGTTGGCGAGCGAGCCGCCCGGTGGGCCCTGGGCGAGGTGTACAAGTCTCCGGCAGCAACAAACGGACAACCGTTTCCCTGGAAAGGCCCCATCTACACGTCGCACGAGATCCAGGGCAACCGGATCATCGTTCACTTCGAAACACCAACCGGCCGTGGCTTGCGCCTGGACAAGGACGATGACATCGGGTTCTACATCGCCGGCAAGGACCGGGTGTTTCACCACGCCAGGGCTCGGGTAACACGCAAGAACCGCACCGAGCAATTGGAAGTCTGGTCAGATGACGTGAAACAGCCCGTGGCGGTCCGATATGCCTGGTCCAACCTGCCGGTCGGCCGGCTGATGAACCAACTGGAGCTGCCCGCCTTCCCCTTCCGAACTGACAACTGGCCCCTGACTCCTCACCAGAGCCAGGGAGACTATCACCGGCCCCCCCGCGCCCCCCGGTCACTGAAACCCGGTGGCAACTAGGCAAGGATCTCGGGCGGCACAAACCCGTGCACATCGGTCAGGCGTTGGTCCCGACCGCCGTGACGGAATGTCAGTTGTTCGTGATCAATCCCCAACTGGTGCAGGATGGTGGCATGCACGTCGTGGATTGTCAGGATGTTCTCCACAGCCGCATTGCCAAACTCGCTGGTCTCTCCATAGCTCATCCCACCCCGGATCCCACCACCGGCCAGGAAGATCGAGTACCCGTTGACATGATGGTCTCGGCCGCACGTCGCCGACACCCTGGGAGTGTGCGGTGTCCGCCCCATTTCGCCGGCCCACACAACCAGCGTCTCATCAAGCAATCCACGCTGCTTCAGATCGATGATCAGGGCCGCCACCGATTGCTCGGTTATTCGAGCATTTTTCTCGTGGTTCTGCTTCAACTTCCCGTGCTGATCCCAGGGTGAGTTGTTGCTATCGAAACTCGGACAGGTGATTTCGACAAACCGGACACCAGCCTCGACCAACCGCCGGGCGCGCAGGGCCTGTGTTGCGTAGTACTGCTGATGCTCGTCCTTCGAATCGACACCGTACAGTTTCTGGATGTGCTGTGGCTCGGCGCGGATGTCAGCAACTCCCGGCAACTCGCTCTGCATCCGGAAGGCCGTCTCCATGTTGACTATCGCGGCCTCGATCGCCGACGCGTCCGAAACCTTCCCGGCAAACAGTTCATCCTGCCGGGCCAGAATCGCCAGCTTGCGACGCTGAATGCTCTCGGTGTCGGCCGGCCGAATGTTGTCCACCGGCACCCCCTTGGCCCGCAACAGTGTTGCCTGGTGACTGGCTGGCAGATACGAACTGGCAAAATTCTCCATGCCTCCGTTGGGAACCCAGTCGTTATTCAGCAACACGTAGCCCGGCAGGTTCTGGTTCTCCGAACCCAGCCCGTAGGAGACCCAGGCACCAAGGCTGGGCGCCTGGCCCAGGACACGCCCGGTGTGCAACAGCAGGTTCTGCTGCCCATGCAACGGTTGTTGCCCCTTCATCGACTTCAGCACGCACAGTTCATCGGCAATCGACGCTATCCGTGGAAACAAGTCACTGACCCACAGCCCACTTTCGCCACGACGCCGAAATTTCCAAGGAGACCCAAGCCAGACCCGATTGGGGTCGTTGTAGAGCGTGTTGTTCAGCAGGCCACCGATCTTCTGCCCCTGGTGCCTGGTGAGCATCGGCTTGGGATCGAACGTATCGACGTGACTGGGGCCTCCATCCATGAAGCAAAAAATGACACTGCGCACCCTGGGACGTTTGTGGGGCGCACCCACATCCAGGCTGGCCCGCGCCGGGTCGGCCTGGAGAGCGGAGAACGCCATCCAACCGAAACTCGCTGAAGCCGACTGCAACAGTCGACGCCTGCTGAGGCCGCCGGAACTGGAAACAAATGGTCTGGTCATTTTTCTGTTTGTCGTCACAAGGACATTTCACGAACTGATCAAAAACATTGTGCAACAGGATCCCGAAAAGGTCGCCCCCGGTCGAGGATCACCGGAAGTGAATAAACTCCTTGGTGTTCATGAGCGTGTGCGCCACGTTCTTCCAGGCCACCCGGTCTGTCATCAATTGTTCGGCCCCTTCGTCGGACAGGCTTCGTGCCAGTTCCACCCAGCGACTCAGTTCTTCCGATTCTGGCAATCGGCCCAGGGCTCGCACAAACATTGCTTCAATTCGCGACTTCGGATCCGAATGGCCATCCGTCACAAGGCGTCCGGCCCATTGATCGGCCAGGCCAACGACAAACGGATCATTGAGCAATACAAGGGCCTGTGCTGGAACATTGGTCACATCCCGCCGTCCGGTAGGAAGTTTCGGATCCGGGAAATTGAAATTCAACAGGAATTTTGATGGAGCCATGATCGAGACTTTCAAGTAGATCGATCGCCGCCCCTTTCCATCGATCGGCCCCGAGAACAACCGTTTGGCCGAATCCTCGGCGTGCCGATACGGGTTGATTGCTCGTCCGTACAGGGTCCGATCCAAACGGCCCGAAACCGCCAACAACGAATCACGAATTGCCTCCGCCTCCAGTCGTCGTGTTGAGACGTGATGCAGAAGGCGGTTGTCCGGATCGAGTGCGCCCCCCTTCGTTGACTGACGCCCGGACTGCCGAAACACGCGGGTCAGCAACAGCCGCCGGATCATTCGCTTGTTCGACCATCCCCCCGAGATGAACTCACGCGCCAGGAAATCGAGCAACTCCGGGTGGGAGGGCCTCTCGCCCAGGCGGCCGAAATCGTTGGACGTACGGACCAGTCCATTGCCGAACACCCATTGCCAGATCCGATTGACATGCACACGGGCCGTCAGAGCGTGACGTTCGTCGACGAGGAATCGGGACAATTCCAAACGCCCACTGTCCGATTCACCTCGACCACCGCCCGGTGTCTTTCCCGAAAAGACCTGCAAGAAGCGGCGGGGAACATTCGCCCCCCGCTGGTGAATGCTTCCACGAATATTCAGTGGATAGTCAATCGGCACCACGGCCCGTTCGTCCATGCTGTTGACGGTCCGCGGAAAGGGGATTGACTGTTCGGTTTCCCGGTAAGTTGCCAGCAAGGCCGCCACGTCGGAATCGGTCGACGCGGTATTCTCCAACAAACCGTTCTCCAACAACCAATTGATCACCTGCACATCATCGCCATCGGCTCGGCCCGCACTCCAATCGGCGACAGTCGAAGCCAACCAGGCACCGATCCTTCGACACGCGTCACGAAGTGTCCGCGGAGGTTTTCCTTCGAGCAACGACGAGTACCTGGCCAATTCATCGGCTGGCTGACCGGCCTGGGAATGAGTCACGATGCCGGTGACGCTGAACCAACTCCGTTTCTCAAAACCGGTGTCCTTGTCAGGCAACCGAAGGCTTCCGACCTTTGCCACACCTGTGCGAGGCGGAAAATTGGGATTCAACGCACTGGTAACCAGGTCGTAGCTGACCCGTTGTATGCCATTTTCCGGAGCGATGTCGTCAAACCGTTGCCAGCGTGGCCGCTGCCAGTCAAAAAACTTCACCGCCTCGGTCTGGAACGCGTTGTCGGCCATACGGATCGAACCACTCCACTCACCGCCGGCCAACTCGAGGCTGATGTATTTCCCGGGGACATCTTGTTGACGCGGCATTCGCACCGCGCCGGGCAATTTTGATGAGAGCGAGTGGGTGTGAAATCCACGACGCAAAAGCCCCTGCACCACCCGTTTTCCGTCCACGGCAATCAACGGAGTGCCGTCGGCCACGCGACCGTGCCGCATCCCGGCGCCCTCGACCACCCAGCCGGCCGGCCAGCCATCACGCCCCACGTCTGCCAGGGATTTGAAGTCTCGCCGATTCGTCCGGATTCGCTCAGAACGGGCCTTGGTCCATTCACCAACAGCCTGGTTCCACACAGCCCGTGCTGCCGCATCGTCCGGTGACGACACCAGACGTGACACCAGGAACTTGAGTCCATCCAGTCCAGCCGTCGACACAAATCCGGTCGGCACCATGTCCGATTTTTTCTTGTCACCAGGCTCAAACCCCAGGGCCTTTCGCCACATCGCCAGGTGGCCAGTTCTGTCTCCTCCAGTTGAAGGAGACCCCGTCACCGCGGCCAGCAGGTCCGCCTCGAAGTTCTCTGCCTGGCGGCTCCACGCCGCCTTCAGGTGTTCACCGATCCGATCCCGCAATCCCTTCAACTTGTCGATGGCCACCTTGTGGCGGCCCGGGGCCTCGACCGAACGAGTGGTCCAACGGGACGTCATGAACATCCCTGCCAACGCGTAGTAATCTCGTTGCGACACGGCATCGAGCTTGTGATTGTGACACCGTGCACAGGCAATCGTCATTGAGAGGAACGCCTTGGAGAAGGCGTCGATCTTGTTGTCGATCATTTCCTCGCGAACCCCGTTGATGCGAACATTGTCTCCGTGCCGGTGTTCGCCCATGTGAAAGAACATCGGACCGATCAGGCTCTCGTTGAGGCCGCTGGCCTCGTCAATCCTCGGCCGTGACAGCAGGTCACCGGCGATCTGCTCCTGGATCAATTGATCGAAACCGACATCCGTGTTGAATGCACGGATCAGGTAATCACGATATTCCCACGCCCCCTTGGCCGGATTGTCCCATTCGTACCCGTACGTGTCGGTGTAGCGAACAACGTCCATCCAGTGACGTGCCATCCGCTCTCCAAAATGAGGAGACTCCAGCAATGCATCGACCAGTTCGCCCAATGCCCGTTCCGCATCTTTCTCGTATCGCCCCGGAAACTGCTGGACCAGAACCGGCGTCGGTGGCAAACCCGTCAGGACAAATGACAGGCGTCGCAACAGGGTCAAGCCGGCCGCATCCGGTGCTGGCGACAGGTGCCGTTCACGCAATTTCGCGAGAATGAATCGATCGATCGGCTTTTGCGACCAGTCATTGTTTTCAACCCGCGGCAGTGAAACAGGGGCGACCGGTTGCAGGCTCCACCAGTTGCGGCGTTCCGCCAGCACCAGGGCCCAGGACTGTTCGGCCGCCTTGTTGGCCGAGGGTGGCCGATCGCGAGGATCCACGGCCCCCTGCTGAATCCACTTCCGAAAATCGGCAATGACACTCCGGGAGAGTTTCTTTTCCGGCGGCATCTTCAGTGTCCGGTGTTCCAGGGCTTCGATCAGCAGGCTCTTGCTCACCTGCCCTGGAACCACAGCCGGTCCGGTCTCCCCACCGGCGCGGATCGCCGCCCGGCTGTCGACTCGGAGTTCCCCCTTGATTTCGGCTGCCGCCGACGAATGGCACGAATAACATTCGCGGACAAGCACGGGCCGGATCCGCCGTTCGAAGAACTCGGCCCCCTTCTCTGCCGGCGCTCCCAGCACTCCAGTCGAAGCAAACAACAGGCAATACGTCGCCGGGATCACAATCCCCAATCGCACCACTCGATCACCGCCTGACGATGCCATCGACATTTCATCCTGGTCACGACCAATCCTAGAAAACACACGAGAACGGGGCAGGATGTGAATCCGTCTCGGTCTGGCCACGTCAACGAATGTTACCACGTGTTGTGGGAGAGTGGTTGCCACATGCGAGAAGCTCGGAGGGATTCATTACACTGGACCGTTCGAAAACTCGTTTCACGATCAACACCACGAGGAGCTTGGGAACATGGCAGTCGCCAGCGCGAGACACATTTTGGTTGAAGAAGAGTCTTTCTGTGAAAACCTGAAACAGCAGATCGAGGAGGGCCTGGACTTCGCCGACGCTGCCAGGGAGCACTCGAAGTGCCCGTCCGGTGCCGATGGCGGTGCTCTCGGCGAATTTGGCCCCGGGCAAATGGTCCCGGAATTTGACCAGGTTGTCTTCAGCGGCGAATTGAATCAGGTGCATGGTCCGGTTCAAACACAGTTTGGATTCCACCTGTTGGAAATCACCAGCCGAACCGACTGACAGTTGCCACCAGAGGCCTGGTTGATGTCCGGATCCTGTACCGCCCGACGACGCCTCACCTGGTGTCACGTTCTGTCGAGCCTATCCCTGCTGCTGGCTCACACTGCCTGTGTGTCCGCCCAGGGCAACCAACTGGCTCACCTCGACAGGAACTCCCTCTACCACGTGGGACTCAACTCGCCCAAGCTGGTCACACCCCAGTGGGTCGGTGAGAAGGGTGTCGAGGCGGTCGTGATCCTGGCCATTGACGACATGCGAGACCCCGGCCTGTACGAGGCCTTCCTGCGGCCGGTGCTGCAACGGCTGAAAAAGATAGACGGCCGGGCACCGGTCAGCATCATGGCCAACTCGGTCCGCCCCGATCATCCACAGTTGCAGAGCTGGCTTGGTGAAGGACTCTCGATTGAAGTCCACACCATCGATCACCCCTGCCCTCTCCTGACCGCCGGCGACCTCCCGCGGGCCAAGTCCACCTACGACCGGTGTGTCGACCTTCTCGGACGGATCCCCGGGAACCGTCCCGTCGCTTTCCGCATGCCGTGCTGCGATTCGCTCAACACCGTCAGCCCGCGTTTCTTCAGCGAGATCTTCAATCGCAACACACCGGCCGGCAATCACCTGAAGATCGACACCTCGATTTTCAACGTCTTCACGTCCGACGACCCGGACATTCCCCGGGAACTCGTCCAGGAATCCGATGGCAGCGAGAGGTTCCTGAAGTACATCCCCCATAACACCAACGGGCCGTACGACAACTTCGTCAACACGATCCGCAATTACCCCTACCCCTACGTGATCAATCGCACGTGCTGGGAATTCCCTTGCCTGGCGCCCAGTGACTGGGAGAGCCAGAACCTCCAGGGGAACGGCAACCCCAAACTGCTCACCGACTGGAAAGCCGCCCTGGACATCACGGTTATCAAGCAGGGCGTGATGTGCCTCGTCTTCCATCCAGCCGGTTGGTGTCAGAACTCTCAACTGGTCGAACTGATCAACCATGCCGTTTCCAAGCACGGCACGAAGGTCAAGTTCCTCAATTTCCGGGAAGCCCACGATCGCATGACCCAGCACTTCCTGGGTGGTGGACCGGGACTCCGTCGTGACAGCAAGGCCTTTCCACCGCCATTCAAGAATGATGCGGGCTACCGAATCCTGGACATCAATCGCGACGGTTACCAGGACGTCGTCAGTGGAGCATCCACCACCAAGGCTTCCGTCCGGATCTGGCAACCTGGTTCCCGCAACTGGAAAACCACCACTTTCCGAGGCGCCGAACGATTCTCCGAGATCGTCCACTTCGGGATTGTCCGGCCCAACGGCCAGCCATCGATGCTCCTCCGCAGCCAACAGCAGGCATTGTGGCTGCATCTTGAAGGGAACCATTGGCAGTCCGACAGCGAGTCCTTCCCGGTGCGTCGTCAAAAACCGTCTTCGCCATTACCTCACACGCCCCTGGCGAACCATCGGGGATTGAGGTTCAGAGACATCGACAACGACGGAATCGACGAGTTGATCATTGCCGACGGCCAACACAATGCGGTCTACGGAACGACCGATGGAGGACGTCGTTGGTCAAAACTTCCGTTCACACTTCCGGCTGGCACCGCGCTGACCGACGCCGCAGGGATCGACCGCGGCCTGCGTTTGATCGACCTGAATGACGATGGACAACTCGACGTCGTCTGGTCCAACGAGGATGCCTGTGGCATCTGGCTCTTCGACTCACTGGAGACGGGTTGGGCAACCCGCGTGATGCACGTGTCGCCACGAAGTCGATCCCACCGCCAGGCATTTCCTCCCATCACCCTGGCCAACGGCACCGACAACGGGTTCTTTCAGCACAAAAAACAGTTGGTCTGGCAAAACGAACACACCGCGGGACTTCCGCACCTGGTGGATCGCCGTCGTTTCATCGACCTGCTCGCCGGCCAGGCACCACAGCCAAAGTCCCCGCAAGCATCGATGAACTCGATTCGCCTGCGGCCGGGTTTCCGGGTCGAACTGGTTGCTGCCGAACCACTGGTCCAGGATCCCGTGGCACTGGACTGGGGCCCGGACGGCAAACTCTGGGTCGTCGAAATGGGTGACTACCCCCGGGGAACCGACGGAAAGGGCCGGGCCGGTGGCCGTATCCGATGCCTCGAGGACACCAACGGCGACGGGCGTTACGATCGGTCCACGGTGTTCCTGGACAAGCTGAACTTCCCAAACGGGGTCATCGCCTGGCGCAAAGGCATCCTGGTCTCTGCCGCCCCCGAGATTTTCTATGCCGAGGACACTGACGGTGACGGCCGGGCCGATCGGCGCCAGGTGTTGTTTCAGGGATTCGTCGAAGGCAACCAGCAACACCGGGTCAACGGGTTTGCCAGAGGCCTGGACAACTGGATCTACTGTGCCAACGGGGACAGCGGTGGAACAATCCGTTCGACGAAAACCGGCCAGTCGGTCAACATCGGCGGTCGCGATTTTCGGATCCAGCCGGACACCGGCCGCATCGATGCCCAGGCGGGACAGACGCAGTTCGGACGCCGTCGAGACGACTGGGGCNACTGGTTCGGCTGTAACAACTCGAACCCGATGTGGCANTTCGTCCTCGGCGACCANTATCTCCGCCGCAACCCCCACCTCGCGGCCCCGGGTTCTCGAGTCANCGTCTCCACCACTCCCGGCNCGGCCCCGGTCTTTCCAATCAGCCGAACCCTGGCCCGCTACAACGATCCCGGTGGAGTCAACCGGTTCACGTCCGCCTGCAGCCCAACCGTGTACCGCGATCAATTCTACGAGGCCCACTTTGTTGGCAATTCGTTCGTCTGCGAACCGGTCCACAATCTCATCCATCGCGAACGGATCACCGCCAGACAATTGACGTTCACCAGCCAACGGGCCACCGACGAACNGTCATCNGAATTTCTCTCCTCACGCGACAACTGGTTCCGTCCGGTCTACATCCGCACCGGCCCCGACGGTTGCCTGTGGTTCGCCGACATGTACAGGGCGGTGATCGAACATCCCAAGTGGATTCCGGCCGATTGGCAAAAGCGACTCGATCTNCGTGCNGGACACCAACTGGGACGAATTTACCGCATCGTACCGACCGGCAAGTCACCCCGGCGACCGCCACGCCTGGACCGGTTCAACACCGAGAAACTGGTTCGCGCGTTGGACAGCCCCAATGGATGGCAACGCGATCTGGCGCAAGAATTGCTCGTCCAACGCGGCGACCGCCAGGCCCTGAAACTGCTGCTGAAACAGGCCGTGTCTTCACCACGCCCACTCGGGCGACTGCACTCCTTGTGCACGGCCGCCGGCCTGGATGGACTAACACCNGCTATTGTCGCCGCGTCTCTGTCCGACACACACCCGGGAGTTCGTCGACACGCGGTCCGCCTGGCCGAGACACTGACGACTGTCACCCCGGACCTGGTCAACGCGATACTGCCGCTNGCAAANGACCCCGACCCCCAGGTCCGGCTCCAGGTAGCCCTAAGTTCCGGATCACTCGGNAGCCCCCAACAACAGGCGAGNCTGTTGGCGCCACAGTTGATCGCCNCCGGAGGTCAGCAGTTTTTGCAAACCGCTTTGACCAGTTCCCTGAGCAAATCCAACATCACCCACGTCATCTCACGANTGATCAAGCAAACCGCCGACGGCACGAAACCGGTCANTGACGCCCTGCTGTCACGCCTGTTCGCCCTCGACGGCTCCTACGGCAACAAGGGTTCGCTGGCCACCTGGATCAGTCTCTGCGCTGACCCCAAGNTGCGAAAATCACCGCAGCAACTCTTTTCGATGTCGGCCCAACTCCTGGACACGCTCCAGCGACGCGGTCTCTCGTTGTCCACACTTCACACCAATGGCACTCCGGCCACGCGTCAGGCAATTGACGATTTTCGCCAGGTACTGGATCTCGCGAGACAGACCGCTGGCAAGCCGGACCGACCGGTGGCCGACCGTGTGATCGCCTCGAGATTGCTGGGCCGGGACATGGCCGACAGCCAGGCCGAACTGGACTTGCTGACCACGTGGCTGGCCCCGCAGACCGACGCCGCGCTCCAATCGGCCGCCGTGTCAGCCCTGCAACGCAGTGTCGATCCGGGTGTCGCCAAGAGGCTGATTGGCGGTTGGACCGGATACTCGCCCACACGTCGCCGCGAGGTGCTCAATGTGCTATTGAGCCGTCCGGCATGGCACGAGAGCCTGCTGGATGCGATGGAGGCCGAGACGATCATAGCGGTTGAACTCGATGCTTCGACGCGACAGAGGCTGATCACCCAGAAGAACGCCACTCTCAAACNGCGTGCCGAAAAATTGCTTGCCATCAATGCCTCGACAAGTCGCCANCAGGTCATCGACAAACATCTCGGTGTGCTCAAGCGAACCGGTGACGCCACCCGTGGTGCCACCGTCTTCAAGAAAAAATGCAGCAGTTGTCACCAACTGAAGGGTCTCGGCAAACAACTGGGCGCCGACCTGACTGCCCTGAAAGACAAGTCCCCCCTTTCGCTGTTGACGGCAATCCTGGATCCCAACCGCGCCGTCGAGGCCAAGTTCCTTGGCTACATCGCGGTGACCAACAGTGGCAGCATTCACGCCGGCATGCTCCTCGGCGAATCCAGCAACAGCGTCCGGCTGATCGGATCGGACGGTAAACAAACCACCATTTTGCGACGCGATCTCGAGACCCTCGCCAGCACTCGACTGTCGTTCATGCCCGAGGGCCTGGAGAAGGACCTTCCGCCCCAGGACCTTGCCGACGTGATTGCCTTTGTCTCATCGGCCGGCCCGCCGCCAAAACGGTTTCCCGGCAACCAACCCGAGTTGATCACGCCAGAGAAGAACGGCACGCTCCGTCTCGCCGCCACCAGTTGTGAGATTCGTGGCAAGTCGCTCGTTTTTGAAGCCCGTTACAAGAACCTCGGGTACTGGATGAGTGCTGACGACCGGGCCCATTGGTCCGTCGAGATGCCACGAGCCGGACAATATGAAGTCCGCCTTGTCTACGCCTGTGCCAACGGCACCGCTGGCAACACCTTCGAACTGAAATGTGCCGACTCGCGGCTGACCGGGAAAATCGTCGGCACCGGCACGTGGGACAACTACCGGACAACATCCCTCGGACGCGTTCGCCTTCCCGCCGGACGAATTCGCGTGCTGATCGCCCCCGTTGGAGATCCCAACAACTGCCTGATGGATCTCCAGGAACTGGTGTTCGTTCCGGTCAAGTGAATCGGCAAANCAGCCCGACTCATTGGGAATCGGCCCGAGGCGNCAGGAACATTTTTGTCTGCCGACGAACCATCATTGTGTGCTTGGCCTGCANGGTCATGACNTCGCCGGTCGCCTGTTGTGCCATCGCGCGGGCACGATCTGACGGTTGTGNGGCGTTACGAATCCGGACCAGGGTCANGATTGCGTGTGCAAATCTTGCCTGGTCAACGCGTCGCAAGANCCGCTCCTCGCCGGCCACTTTCTCAACAGCCTCCTGCAGGAGTTGANGNCCCCGCTGGAGTTCATCGAGGCTGTACTCCGACCGCCGATTGGGATGATAACCTGCCGGTCGTGGCCCTTCACGGTTCTGAACCGCCTGGTCCATCTNCAAGTAGAAAGCCGTCATCTGTTGTCCGGCTGGCCCGTAGAACAAAGGNCACAATTCGGAAATCACCGTGCGATAGTCGGTATCAACGTCCCAGAGCATCCTCGAAAAAATCGCCCACCACATCGGGTCAGCTTCGATCGTCGTGTGGGTCTCACCCATCATCCCGACGACACGGTAATCTCGCTTGAGGGTCCGCAGCAGGTCGCTGACATTGGAATACCAGTGAATCCCAGCGTCTGGATTCTCCCAATCCGTGTACGGATAATAGGTGAGATGACGGGTCCCTGATTCGGACCAGGCTTTCAACCAGCCCCGTTCCTTGGCAGCAAGAGGATCGTNTGGATCTCGCAGCGACACATTCACTTCCCGACCGCTGAGGTATGTGAATTTGANCGAAACGGACGGATGGGTTTTTTCACGAGACGGNGGCACTCGACTCGCGTAGTTGTAGAACTCAATCAGTCGATCCGGAAACACCNTNGCCACACGTTCGGCGACATGGTTTACGTAATTCAGGTACCGGTCCGACAGNGGTGGCAACCTGAGATTGGGAAACCGGGGAAATTCCGAGAAGTCCTGGTTCCATTCAAAACCGGGGGGATCCAGAGCCCGGCATTGCTCGCATTCGCAGTTGTAGTTTGGCCCGTCCATCGGGTTCATCGGAAACATCCGGGACCGTGGATTGTCACGAAAAAACTGCACGATCTGCTTGACGGTGTGATCCCGCAGGGACTGGCTCGACACACACAATTGGTTGGGCAATCGAATGCTGANGTCGCTNCGAGGCATCCGCCGTCCACGNACCAGTGNATACCACTCCGGGTGATCCTTGAAGTACTGACCATGGGGAGCCACGACTGCGTTCCAACTGTGCCCCGAATCCTGGATCCACCCGTGGCCACGATCCGCCCCCCACTCCAGGGTTTTGCCCCCTGTCCAGACCGAATTGAACCGATTCCGCAATGCCCAGTCACAGAGCTCATCNGAGTTGATGTAGATCCAGCCGCCCTGCGGAAAAAACTGTTGAAACCCGGTAAAAACAGANCGGACGAGGTGGTAATCCGGACGGAACACACGAGAGACGACCGGTTCCAGGGCGGAACGACGGGGAATCACCTCACCCAGATCACCGGGCATCACCCAGCNACATCCCTGCAGCTTCAGGAATTCATACACGGCGTACAGAGTGCCCACCCCACTGTTGCCCACCAGGCTGGACGCGGCCTCTCCCCGATGCAACACGTAAGCCTCCGACGGCAGTCCCTCNAGCGGCTGAACCGCATCCNGGGATGCGGCGGTCCCGATCAACATTTTCCGCCCCGCCACAACGTGGTCTCGTCCGGCCANGCCAGGAAANCGCCCGGTCATTCGGTAGAGAAATCGCTGCAATTCGAACGCGGCGAAACGTTCCGCGGCCGTCGCCTTCTCACCCAACACAACCGCGCCCAACGTCTCNCCGCTCTCCAACCTCNCCNCGCCGCCNTGGAGTTCAATGGCGTCCAACCGCGCCCGTCGAAAACGCACGTTGGCTTCTCCGGATGTCTGAAACCGCAAGTGCACCCGCAACCGACCCGCCACCCGGGGAACAATCATTTCCAGTGTCTGCCACTTGTCGTTGACAGTCATCATCCCTGTTTGCAGCGAGGCCTTGCCCGACACTTCCAAACGAGCCCTGCTCCCAGGTGTCCCGGAAACCTGGACTCGGAATCGCCAACGTCCGTCGAGCAATTCGACATCCTGGAAGATGTATCCCTGGGACGCCGTCTCGCACCGAACCACGGCAGCAGCGGTTGCCTGAAAAGGTCGTCGCGGAATCGGCTCGACTGTCAGCTTCGCCCGNCCGGCCTCTCGCCCCAGTGCCCACCCTGCCGGACGACTGTACCCCTGGTAACTCGAAAACGTCCCATTCCGCAAAGGATAGCCGGGCACGGTATTGGCCAGCGCGGGGGACACCGCCACCAGGGCCACGACAACAAGACCGACGTGGTGTCTCGTGCAACGTGCGAGAGCGGCCACGAGTTCCATCCCTGGTTCACGTCTCAGCACGCCCAGCCGCAGGCTCATTTTTTGACCCTTTTTGTCGAGAACACAACACGGCCAAAGTACTGTGGGGCATGGAATTGAGGAGACTTCGTCTTGCCTGGCGACCACTGGCTGTATTGCTGNTTGGTCTTGCCGCCCAACCGGTTGAGATTCAAATGCCAGACGTCGCCATCATGAGGCGGTGTGTTCTTGGCCACCTTGGAGAAGTTGGCCAGCGGGATGGCCGCCTCGAGAATCCACGACCGGTCGGTGTCGGAATCGTCGTTGAGCGTCCCCTGGACGGATGTGCCGATCCGCAACCCCTTCGCATTCCAGTTCGTCGGCGGCTTCTTGCCTGGCCCCTCCGGATGGTAACGATCGAGCCACGCCCGGCGGACATTCATCTCGATATTGAAATATCTTTCGGGATGATCGGGATTGGGCGACGTGAATACCTCCACGCAATCGTCCATGTACACCGGATCGTCGTGGTCGGTGTGGACTCCCCACACATGGGCGTCCTGGCAGCGAAACGAGACATACAGGTGGGTGTCGTCCCACAGCATTCTTGCGTCGGTCTGTTCTTTTTTTCCGCTCTTGTACCAGGGGAACCGGAACGCCCCCACACTGGGCGTGTTTTTCCAGGACGGCTCGTCCAATCGACCATCAATCTTCGGGGCAGCCTTGACCTTCAGAATGGTGTAGCGAGGTGGCCTGTCGCCGGCACAGACAACGGNTGACCAAAAACACACGANGACTGCCACACGGATTNTGATGACATGCATTTCAAGTGATCTCCCATCNCGATTCGTCGTCATCCAGTGTCACNCCGACACCNGGCATCGGTCAAACCATCACGGTGGGTTCCAGCCCTTCGACGTCGTGGTCAGCTGGGAAATAGGGTCGCTGGAGTTTCTGGAAATCCACGTGCTTGAGCGTGGCTGGAGTTGGGCCGGGTGTGTCCAACACGATGTAGGCGGTAGCAATCTCGCCATACGCCCAGCGATAGTTCATCGGGTTTTTGGCGACGATGAACTTGGCCTCGGCAGGATCTAACCCCACGGCGCGGAACTGTTCGTCGGCCCAGTCATAAGTCGCCCGGCTGGTTATCAACACACGAATCGCACCGATCGNAAACACTGCTGTCGGCCCCATGTGTGTCAGATGCCCCTCCCACTGACCTCCGGAATAGGTGAATTCACCGTCACTGAGGGTGGTCACCACTCCGGTGTAACGACACGATGTGCCCCAACGCGGGTCTCGCTTGTGCCCGAGTTCCAACGTGATCTCGNCCCCTTCGCCTGCGGCATGACAGGCTGCAGCGGCCTCGGCGTCGACGACCGGCACATACGACAGGCCCTCGACTCCGGCTTCAACCAGGGAACGCAACGTCGCAATGCTGTCGCCCGCCGCTCCCCCTCCACAACAGTCGGAGGTTTCGACCAGGATCACTGGNCCTCCCTCGACGTCCAGCCCCTGTTGAATCGCATCCGACGGCACCACCGTGGTGGGCTCCAGGTCATGCCGTCGCCCCCAGTATCGCCTTGCGATCTCGCCGGCCAGTTCCANGGCCAGGGCCTGGTCTCCGTCAGTGATCACCAGCCCTCCACTGCCCATTGCCTCCACGTCCATGTACGGNTGNACCAGCAGCAGGCTGGTCGACAACACACCNGGCTGATCTTCCAGCGATTTGGCGTATCGCATCAATTCAGCAAACGGGTCATCGTCATTGGTGGACCCGCGGACGGCACTGGTGATCACCGGGACCTTGGCCATCGCCATGGTCGGCTGGCATTTTCCGGCCAGGGTGTCCAACAACAACCGGGCTCCTCGCTGCCCGGTCTGGAACTGGTCGTAATGCGGATAGGTCTCCCAGGCGAGGATGGCATCGGCCTGTGAGACCATTTCAGCCGTGATGTTCGCGTGCAGATCCAGTGTCACGACAATGGGAACATCAGGTCCCACTCGTTGCCGNACCTCTCGAATGATCTCCCCCTCCGGATCATCGTTCCCCTCGGCCAGCGCCGCGCCGTGAAGCGGAAGCAACACCCCATCGACTGGAAGCACCGCATCAAACCTCTCGAGCAATTCGTCACGGAGTTCACGGTAACAGTCGGCAACGATCGGCCCACCGGCGCACGCGGACGCGAACAGCAGCGGAACTGGCTCCGCNCCCGCTTCACGCAATACGTCCAGCATCCCTCCGACNACACTCGTCGTCGCCGACAGCATTTCCTCGCCCCGGGCCAACTCGGTCGACTCGTAGGTTTCCATATCAATCGGGAGTCCGCCGAGGTGATTGCACTCGGTCAAAATCCCACCAACGGCGATCCGCATCATCTCATCCTCCATACCCGGCCACGACATGACCCAACACACAGGCNCCGAGTCTACTGGCTNCCCCTTCGAGAGGCGCGGCCNAGGNCAGGCCACCANCGGACTCCCGGGCCACTAGAACAACTCGTCAACCGCCGAGCCTTCCGGGAGCATGACCATCGGTCGGCCCTGGGCCACGACCTCGGTCGTCGGATCCAGCCCGAGGGCTCGATAAACGGTGGCCACAAAATCGGCCACCGTAACAGGACGTTCCGATGGCACAGCGCCGAACTTGTCGCTGGCCCCGATGACCCGGCCGGTCTGCACCCCACCGCCACCCATTGTCAGGCTGAAACATCGCCCCCAGTGATCACGCCCCGGGCCACGTTTGTTCGTGTTGATCTTTGGGGTGCGTCCGAATTCACCGGCAGTGATCACGAGGGTGGATTCGAGCATTCCCCGTTCATCGAGATCGTTGAGCAACGCCGCATAACTGTTGTCGTAGATTGGCAACTGCCGCTTCAGGTGAGGAAAGATGCCCCAGTGATGGTCCCAGGCGTAAATGCCGGTTTCCACGTACCCCTTGATTGTGACAAAACGCACCCCCGCCTCGACCAGGCGACGGGCCAACAGCAATCCCTGCCCCACGCGGTTGCGCCCGTAGGCGTCGCGCAACGCATCCGGTTCTTGCGAGAGGTCGAAGGCCTTCTTGGCGCGACGGGAGGTCGAGAGATTCAACGCCTGCTGGGTGAACGCGTCCTGTGTCCGAGCAAATTCGAGCTGTTTTTCTCGCGAGGCCTGGTAGCGATCCAGTGACTGCAACAGGGTCCTGCGGCCCGACTGACGACTGACATCAACATCATCGGCCGTGTCGAAAGCACGCACCGCAAAATCGGCCGCATTGGGGTTTTGCTTGATCTGGAACGGGTTGTGGCTCTGTCCCAGGAAGCCTCCAAAACCCGGTGCCGTGTAGGCAGGATGCTTCATCTGCCCCATGTGTACAAACGGTGGAATTGGCGCCTGCTGAGGCTGTTGATGACTCAGAACCGCTCCAATTCCAGGAGCCTGCAAATTCTTGTCGACCGGACTCCCACACATGATGTGGACGTCACCTTCCCCGTGCTTGGAGGTGTACGACTCCATCGAGCGAATCAGGGAGAACTTTTCGGCACAGCCCCGGAGCTTGGGCAACTGGTCACTGAGTTGCAGACCAGCCACGCTGGTCGAGGCGGGTGAGTACAGGCCCCGGACTTCCTCGGACATGTCCGGTTTCATGTCGAACATGTCGATGTGGCTGGCTCCTCCCTGCAGGAACATGAAAATCACGTTGACCTGTTTCCCGGCCCCCGCGGCGGACTCCTGGGCCAACACGCCCGTCAACGAGAGACCCAGCGGGGAAATTGCCCCCAGCGCCAGCCCCCCCATCCGGAAGAACTCGCGGCGATCCGGCCCGAGCGTCATCGTATCCACGCCAATAGCCCCTGGAGAAAGCATGCTCCACACACCGACATGGTATCGGCTCACTGTAGCGCGGACCATAGCGAGAAAATCCTCGCCAACCCAACACGTCTCAGGCGTCCTCGCAGCCCCAGTCCAACACGGCCCCCACGATCGACTTGTCTCCCTGATCCATCCGCGCGTACACGTCGGGCAACTCGTGCCAGGAAAACCGGTGCGTCACCATGGGCCGAATCGGCAAACGTCCCCGGGACAACAGGTCCACGGTCAGCCCCACCGACGCCTTCTGGTCCCAACGACTGCCATCCGGAGGGTACCCATAGGTGGTCACCAGGCTCAGGCGTTTCCCGAGAAACCCCTGGCCGAAAGGATTGAAGTCCGGCTGCAGGGTGTGCCGGGAGACAATCACGACTCGACCACCGGCACGGGTCAGTTCCATCGCCGTCCGGATGGTCGTCCAGTTCGATCCGGCCTCAAGTGCAACATCCGCCCCCGCACCGTCGAACAAACTCAGCACCTGGGACTGGTAATCTTCCTCGGCAGGAGACACTGCCAGATCGGCTCCCATCTCCCGGGCAATTTCCAGGCGGGTCGGCTCGAGGTCCACCACGGCCGTGCGATACCCAAACGCGACACAATAGGCCAGGGCCGACAGTCCGATGACTCCCTGTCCAACGATAACCACGTTCCCGCCCGGTGGCGGGCCGCCGTCTCGCAACGCACGGTGAGCCACTTCCAGGATGCTCAAAAATGCTGCGTCTTCATCCGGCACCGAATCGGGAAGCAGCGTCACCCGCGACGCATCCATCTCAGCCAGCTGACAATGAGCGGCTGGTAGGAACACCCGGTCACCCACCTCGAACTCTCCGGCCTGTGCTCCCGTTTCAATCACGTCCCCAACCATGGAATATCCGTTCTCGGCCGGAAGCACGAACGGGACTCGCTCGTGCAGGAATTTCCCCTGGTCATCGACGGGGATCGCGCGAAAAACTCTCAATTCAGTCCCGGTGCTGATTGCCGTGACCCGGGCCCTGACCAACACCCCGTCGACTGCACACTCGGGTGTTGGAATCTCCTGGAACTCGGCCTGCTTTGCCCCCGTCACCATCAACTGTTTCATCACCAGGTCCTTCCCGCCCCACCGGAATCGGTCTTGGAGAACCGGACTCCGTCCCCCGCCACGCCGGTCGCGCAGCAGGAGACCGGAGGCCGACGCCCCTCAGGTTCGCGGGCGAATCGAGCCGCAACGGGCTCAGTCCAACTCTTTGATTTCGATGTTGCGGAACATCACCGGATCATTGTGTCCGGCAAAACCAAAGTGGCCCTTGGCCAGGTCCTTGCCGGGATGGGCCTTGACCGTCTTCGGGTCG
>PBOU01000189.1 GCA_002724415.1 Planctomycetaceae bacterium | reverse complement strand
GGGGCCGTAGCTCAATCGGTTAGAGCAGCGGACTCATAATCCGTTGGTTCCAGGTTCGAGTCCTGGCGGCCCTACTTTCCTCCCCCGTTGCATCCTGTCAACGAGTCGTTGGCAGGGAACAAACCATCGCCACCGGAGCCCCGCGTCCCCAGGCAGCGGATCGCTTGAAACCGGGCCCGGTCCTGTTTGAGACTGGGCCAGGCGAAATTCGAACTCACGCAGAAAATCTTCCGGGACTTGTCACCATGACCAGGAAGCGCTCCCGGGTTCCTGGCACCCGGTTCATCCGACTGGCAACCCTGGTCTCGGCGTTTCTTCCGTCCATGGTGCTGGATATCTCCGACATCCGAGCCGAAACACCTCGTTCGGTCACCGGAAAGAAGGTCATCAGCTTTGGCTGGGACATGCCGTCGGCCACCGAGTTCTCCGAACACGCCCGCCACCTGGAAACCAGCGGCCTGGATGGAGTGGTGCTGAATTTCACGAGGCGATACGACGGACCAAATCCCGGTGGGCAGGACGACATCTATGACATGAAGTACCGGTGGGTGCACTGGGAGCCCATCAAGCTCGACGAGATCCAGCACAACATCGACGCGCTGAAATCGGTCGACAGCCGGAAGCTGAAGCACAACTTCCTGGCAATGTACACGAGTTCCAACGCGACCAGCGTGTCACCGGCACAGTTCTTCATCTGGGACAGCCAGAAATACGACACCACGAAATTCAAGCCGTTCCGTCCCAATCGACCGGGCGAACCACAAAGTTGGCCCAAGGATCCCTGCGGGTACTTCGACGCATTCAGGAACAACATGGTGCTGGCCGCCCGGCTCTGTCGCCAATTGGGACTGGCCGGATTCTGCATCGACCAGGAGACCTACGGCCGCGGCCCGATGAACGACGTCTGGCCCAGGCAGGTCTTCGGCGAGGATCTGTCCACGATCCAGGCACGTGTCCGCAAGAACGTGGCCAGGGTGTTTCGTGACGTCTGCCGGGAGTTTCCTGGCATCACGATCCTGCTGATTCCCGGGGGCCGTTATGACGACGACTGGGAACACAATGACTCGCTGGCAATGGCCTTCACCGACGGCATTCTCAAGGGACTGGGTCCGAAGGCCTCGCTGCACGATGGGGGCGAAAAGGCCTACGACATCAGCCGGCACAAGCGGTTTGTCTCGTTGAAACGCGAGATCCGTCGAGCTGGCCTGAAACACTCGGCCGAAAGCGACCTGTACCGCAAGCGGATGAAGCACAGCTTCGGCATCTGGTTGGACTTTCGCAGCACGAGTTACGGCGGGTGGTACCAGGATCCCTTCCTCAACCACTTCACGCCGCGTGACCTCGGCGATGCCCTGCACAACGCACTCTACGAGAGTGATGGGTACGTGTGGCTCTACAACGAGACGGCAATCATGTGGCCGGCCAAGTGGCGAAGAACCAGCAAGCCCAATGTCATCGATGACTACTACGCAGCGATTCGCCACTGCAAGCAGCCCCGTCCGCTGAATCGTCCCCCCGACCCCCGGGGTGCCGACGACGAACCGCTGCCCGACCGTGCCGCGTCGATCAAGACCGCCGGTGATCGCCTGGGAACGGCTGCACCGGGAATGACGTTGATCCAGAAGATCGACAGCGGATGGGAGATCGCGTTCGACCCGGAAGACATCGGCCTCTGGTCACAGGGCATCCGGTCCCCCGGCGGCGAAGCCCGGTTCGACTGGAAGAAGATCCGCGTCGGCGAGTTCTGGGAAAACCAGGGCCACCGCTACAACGGCGCCGCTTTCTACCGGGTCAGCTTCAAGGTGCCCGAAAAGTACCGGGGCAAGAAGATCTACATCGTGATCGGCGGCCTGGCCAACAAGTGCGCCGTTCACCTGAATACCTGGGACTGGATCTACGGTGTGTACAAGGGAACAGGTCTTCGAGTCGGAGCCGCCCCGCTGGTTTTCCCGGCCCGGGGAGTTCGGTTCGGTGAAAAGGACAACCAGTTGAGAATCTACGTCCGCAACCCCCGAGGACCAGGCGGTATCTACAAGCCGGTCTGGGTTGCCGTGAAGGAGCCGACCGGCTGAAACCGATCACGGATCCAGGAATTCCACCTGGCCGCTGTCGAGACGGTAGCAGGCCGGAACCACGGTAAGTTCTCCAGACTCCACGGCCCCCGACAGGATGGGATCCTGCTGTTCCAGCAAGCGAGCCACCCGCCGGGCGTTGCTGCGGATCGCGTTGTCCAGCGGATCACCATCCAGGTCTTTTGCCTCGTCGACAGCAGGTGCAATGGCCTCCACGATCGACTGGATCTGCCCGGGACCGTCATACCCCTGCAAGGCCGCGGTGACCGCACCACAATTCTGGTGGCCCAGGACAACAATCAGCTGCACGCCCAGGTGGGCAACAGCATATTCCAGGCTGCCGTTGTTTTCCGGGTTCGCCACGTTGCCCGCGACGCGAACAACAAACAGTTCACCAATACTCGTATCGAACGCCAGTTCGGGGACCGCTCGCGAGTCCGCACAACCAAGTATGGCCGCAAAAGGCTTCTGCCCATCAACCAGCGATTCTCGTGCACTGGCCTCCGTACACGGGTGAATGCTCTCACCCTGGACATACCGTGCGTTTCCATCCTTCAGTCGTTGCAACGCTTCACCAGCTGGCAGCATCTGGTCTTCCTTTCACTTGGTTCACTGCTCACATTGCCTTGGTCATCCACGAACATCCATCGCTCGGACGTGACCATTTCGCGAGAAATATAGAACACCAGCCCGTAGTAAGTCATCACTTTGCCGACGCAATTCACGATTTTTTTGGATTGCCTGGTCGTCCAATAAAGGACGAGAGCACCGCATCCCAGGCCAGTCGTGTCGCCATGTCGACGACCGTGTGCGTGGCCTTCCGATCAGTGGCCTTGCCCACTTCACCGGTCGTCACCGCATACAACACGTCTCCGTCGATCAATGCGTGAAACGGCTGGATCGCCCGGGCCATCGAGGTGTGGACCTGCCGAGAGATCTGGCTCAGTTCCCAATCACCGAGCTTCTGGTTCGTCACGACCACCGTCAGTGTGGTGTTCCCCTCCGGTGTCGCTTCGCCCGCACCGGGAACCGGTGCGTTGTACATCAGGCGGCGACCGGTTTTCGGATCAAGATGACCGCGGACAACCTTCCCCGTCCGATCTACGATCGCACCGACCGGGTTGACCACCGTGAAGACACCAACCCGGATTGGCCCCTGCTGAGCGAATGCGGCTCCTTGTCCGGCCAGTTCTCGCTTCACGGCCGGTTCCAACCACTTGCCGCAACTGGCCGAGGCACCGGCACCATGAGCACCGCGGGAGAAACGGCCCGGACGTGCCACCTCCAGCGCAGCTCGTCCAAGTTCCCGATCGGGGTACACCGAGGTGGTGCGAGCACCAAAGTCGTAGATGACCGCACCAGAGACCAGGGCAATGCGTCCCAGCCGGGCCGCGTACTCCTTGCGTTTCAACAAACCCGTTGCAACGCCAGCGACGGACTCCAGCCCATAGATCGACCCACCGGTCAGGCAAATCGCATCAACCGGAGCAGCCCCACGCCGCATCGCATCCGTCCAGAACGTCGCTGGCGAACCGCCGCGGATGTCGACGACCCCAGTGGCCCTCCTGGGAAAATGAAACACCGTGCACCCGGTCGGCCCATCGGGGTAGATGGCCGAACCGATCAGAACGCCCGGCAAATCAAACTCCAGAACATGGTCACCCGGGGACGTGTCGATCTTTGGTCGAGACCGTTCCTGGTTGGCCTCAACTCCACTCCCGGCAACCAACACCCCAGCACCACCGGTTCCAGCAACCTTCAGCAATTCGCGCCTGGACAGCCCGGGACTTTGCGGAGGCATGCGTGTCATTCGAGTGCTCCTCTTTCCACATCCACCGTGTTCAGCAGCTGCAACATTGGTTCCAAAACGCACCAATCAGGCCAGCAGTTCGTGGACCACGCGAGCCTCAAACACCGACGTCAATTTTTCTTCCAGGCCGTTGTGATCAAAGAACAGCCCCTCGTGGTGCATTCCCAGCAAGTGCAACAAGGTGGCATGAAAATCCGTGACACTGACACGGTCCTCGACCGCCTCGTACCCCAGTTCGTCTGTGGCCCCGTACACGCTGCCGGCTTTCACACCGCCACCGGCCAGCCACACGGTGAAGCCTCGCGGGTTGTGGTCTCGACCGGCCGTCGACAGGTTTTTCCTGTCCGGAACCTGCGCGATCGGCATCCGGCCGAATTCTCCACCCCATACGACGAGCGTGTCTTCCAGCAGGCCCCGCTGCTTGAGGTCCTTCAGCAACGCGGCAATCGGCTGGTCGGTTCGGCCGCAGCACTTCTTCAACCCACCGACGATTCCACTGTGGTTGTCCCAGATCTGGCGCTGGGTGCAGATCTGCACAAATCTCACGCCGCGCTCAACCAGTCTCCGTGCCATCAGGCACCGTCGGGCGTAGTTGTCCGTCGTGTTGTTGCCCACCCCGTAGGCCTCGAGCGTCGGCTTGGATTCCTGTGACAAATCCAAGGCATCGGTCGCCTCGAGTTGCATCCGGGCGGCCAGGTTGTAGCTGGCGATCCGGGCATCCAGTTGCAGGTGGCCGGGCCGACGACGTCGATGGATGCGATCAAGCCGTTTCAGCAGATCGCGTTCGACCGCCAGGGCTCCCTCGGGTTGAGACACCTCGCGCGAAAGATTCAGCAAGGGCGCTCCCTGAGTTCTCAGGGGCGTTCCCTGGTACACCGGCGGCAGCAGCCCGTTGTGCCAATTCTGTGTCCCGTTGACCGGCGGACTTCCCTCGGCCGCCAACACGACAAACGCCGGCAGGTTCTGGTTCTCGGTCCCCAGCCCGTACACGATCCATGACCCCAGCGACGGCAAACCCTGGATCAATCGCCCCGACTGGTACTTGAAAATTGCCGGTTCGTGGTTGGGATGCGTGGTGTGCATCGATCTCACCACGGCCAGCTCGTCGGCAACGGTGGCCAGGTGCGGCAGCAATTCCGAGATTGCCAGGCCGGACTCGCCGTGCTGGTGAAATTTCCACGGGCTGCGAAACAACTTGCCCGCCTGCTCGGGACCCGTCAAATCGGCGGCCACCTTGTCGAAATACCCCTCGCCGTGCAGCTGATCCAATTTGGGCTTCGGGTCCAGCAGGTCCATCTGGCTGGGGCCACCCTGCATGAACAACTGGATGACGGCCTTCGCCCTGGGACGACTCGGCGGCGTCTTGGGGGCCACGTCGTACACGTCCAGTTGCCGGGGTGACACCTCCTGGGCCAGCAACCCCGAACCACCAAACAGGTCCCGGGACAACAACCAGGCCAGGGCCGTGCCACCCAGCCCGTCGCCAACGCGATCGAAGAACCTGCGCCGGCTGACATCTCCCGCAACATCTGCGGGGCGATTGAGTTGACCAGCGCGAAGTGAGAACCGAGTCATATCGGGATGAATCCGGATGGGGTCAGTCGATATAAAGAAATGCGGCGGAATTGAGCAGGGCGTGGCAATACGAGCCGAGTGCCCGTTGGCTCGCCGACGGACCGTTGTTCTTTCGTCCGGACTTGGCCTCGGTCTCCAGGTGGCGGGTCCAATGTCGCAGGAGCTGTTCCAGGGCACCACGACCAATCTCCAACTCTTCCTTTCGAGGTTGGCGACTGAAGGCAACCAGGTGAGCCCGCTGGATCTGTTGATCCATTTCCGTCCCCGCTTCACGCTCGACCCGCTCGGCAAAAGACGTCGCCAATTGGTCGATCGTGGCATTGTTCATCAAGAACAGTGCCTGGGTCGCCACGGTCGACTCGGGGCGCTGGATACAATTGGGTGTCATGCTGGGGAGATCGAAAGTCGAAAGAAATGTCGGAAATTCCTTCCGTCGTTGTCTCAGGTAGACACTCCGTCGCCATCCACCTCGCACCGGCTTGGCGGTCACCAGCCCGTCCTTGCGGACGTTGACCGGGTCGGCAGGACCGAACTGGGAATCGTCCAGCCGACCGGCAACCCACAGGGCCGTGTCACGGACCAGTTCCGCTTCCATCCGCTTGAGAGGCATTCTCGAGTACCACTCGTTCAGCGGATCCTTTCGCTGCGACACGTTCGGACCGCTGTCGGGATTGGTCGACGAGGAAACCTGGCGATACGTGGTCGAGAGCATCATCAACCGGTGCATCGCCTTGACGCTCCAGCCACCGGCGACAAACTCGCCGGCCAGCCAATCGAGCAGCTTCGGGTGGGTGGGATCGCTGCCGGTCTGGCCGAAGTTCCCCACCGACACAACCAGGCCACGACCAAAGTGATGTTTCCAGATGCGATTGACCATCACCCGCGCGGTCAACGGATGATCGGGTTGAACCACCCAGCGCGCCAGGGCCAAGCGACGTCCGGTCTGGGTGGCACCCTTCCATGGAGGCCGGATGACGAAGGGTTTCTCCGGGTCACTGAGCACCGCGGGGACACCGGGTGAAACTGGTCGGCCCGGGTTGTCGTGGTCGCCCCGGATCAGGATGTACGTCGGTGACGGGGTGCCGCGGTCCCACAGGGCCTGGATCGCCTGGGCCGGGGGCCTTTGCGATTCCAACTCCTTGACCTGCTTCAACAACGGATCGGCAAATGCCTTGAACGACTTGTTGCTCTTCAACAGGTGGGCGATCAGCTTGTCCCGGGCCAGTTTCTTCTCCTTTTCCGGAAGAGTCTTCCGCAGCCGCTCGGCCTCCACGTTCACCCTGTGTTGCACGGTGTTGATCAGGACCTGCAGACGCTTGTCCTCGGTCTTGTCCTCGTCAGTGACAATGTTCAGTCGCCTGATGCCGAACTTGTACCGCTTCTCCGTACCTCCAACTGGCTTCAGCCAGTCGTTCTCGTCAAAGGCCCCCTTGAAGATTGCGGCCAGCCGGTAATAGTCCCGTTGCGGGATCGGGTCATACTTGTGGTCATGACATCTTGCGCACTTGACGGTCAGGCCCAGCACGACGGTGCTGAACACATCGATCTGATCGGCGATGACGTCGAGTCGGTCCGAGATGAACGCGACCTCGCGTTCACTGGTGCTGTCGGGCGCCATTCTCATGAAACCCGTCGCCACCAGGTTCTCGTAAATCTCCTGGCTGATCCTCTTGGCATTCTCGTAATCGACCAGTTCGTCACCGGCGAGCTGCTCCACGAGGAAGCGATCGTAGGGCCTGTCGCCGTTGAAGGCGCGGATCACATAATCCCGATACCGCCACGCGTAGGGCCTCATGTGGTCGGCCTCGAGCTTTCCCCCGAACGAATCGGCATAGCCCACCGCGTCGAGCCAATGACGACCCCAGCGTTCGCCGTAACGGGGTGAGGCGAGCAGGCGATCCACCAGGCGGGCGAACGCCCCGGGACGATCATCGTCGAGAAACCGCTGCAATTGCGCCGGGGTCGGCGGCAACCCGTGCAGGTCAAAAAATGCCCGCCGTGCCAGCGTGGCCGGCTCGGCAATCGGCGAAAACGTCAGCCCCGCCTCCTCGAGCCGTTTTGCGACAAACGCATCAATGGGATTGATGATCGAGTTGTCCGGGGACCGGGGGACCGGGACATGACCCGGGGCCTGGAAGGCCCAGTAGCTGCGATCGTCATCACCAACCAGTGGATCATCGGCCGTTCCTGCCGTCTCGGCCGGCAACTCGACCTCGGGGAGGCCAGACGTGATCCATCGTTCAAGCCGGGCGAGGTCACGTGCTTTAATTGGACGGGTCCCGGTGTTGAGCAGGTTCGCCTTGGGCGGCATCTCACCGGAACGAATCTTCTTGAGAAGAAGGCTGTCTTCCGGCCTCGCTCTCAAGTGCTGAAGTTCGCGTTTTCGTTTTGCAAGATTTTCGTCGCGGGCACCAAAGTACTCCAGCAGTGTCCGCGTGTCCGCTCGTGTCCGACCGGCCTCCTCTTGTCCAACGATTGTCAACACGCGTCGCAGCTGATCGTTGTCGTTGGCCAACAACAGGACTTCTGGATCGGTGAGAACGCGGCTGTAGATTCGCACCTCATCGATCGATCCCTCGTAAAAAGCCGACGACTTGCGACGTCCGATTCGCCATGGTTCGGGGATACTGAAATCTCCCGTCAACGTGTCGTAGAAGATCGTGAGCTTCGCCTGGACCCCATCGATATAGATCTTGACCCCGCTGGCTTTCCTGGAGCCGTCGTACGAGAACAACACGTGGTGCCACCGATCGGCGGAAACCCGGACTGTTTCTGGCGCCACCTTGATCGCGTTGACCGGCCACTTGTCGACCAGGTGAACTTCGACGAGGCCGTGGTTGTTCGTGAAATCGATTCCACGGAAGTCCTTGTTTTCGTCGATCCTGGTGAGAATCGCACCCACCTTGTTGGCCGGCTTGATCCAGGCCGAACAGGTGAACGGTTGATCGCTGCGAAAATTGGCGACCTGGCCGGCATCCAGGTGTTGACCGGTGCCGTCAAGAAAAAGAGCGCCGGTTTTCTGCGTCTCGTCCCGTGCATCCTGTCCCGCCGTGGTCCTGAGAGCACCCGGGCCAACAAACATGGCATCCTCTTTCGAGTGGGTGTTATTGACGATTTGGGCAATGGGTCCGTCGAGCGGAAAACGGGCGACCAGTCCCGAAGATGCCGGTTCGGGCTTTCCCGAGGGAAACTGTTTTTTCAGGCGATTTGCCAATTCCGGAACCCGACCCAGCAACAGGTTCTTTGCTGCATCCAATCGTGCCTGGGCCGATCTCAACGCGGCAGCCTGTTCGGCTGCCGTTCCCGTTTTCACGATCACCGCGGGTCCCGACTTGCCACCCTTCAAGAGTGACTTTCGATCCAGCAGGCTCAACCCCCCCTCCTGGTGCCGGCGGCCGTGGCACACCGTGCAATGCCGTAACAGGATTGCCTGGACATCGTGCTGGGTAACAGCCGGCTTCACCGGTTCTGCAGACCAAACCAGACTGGACATTGCCACCACCAGAAGCAGCGTTGCAGGCAGTCGTTTCCAGTTCATCGGAGAGCCACACGTCCAGGAGGTGATTGCGTAACAATAGCCACAAATCCTGTACTCACTATTCACTATTCGTGCTCCAACCCCAAGTCTGTCCAACGCCTTGCACCAGCCTCTGCCGGTTGGGACGATGACAGAACGTCTTCTCACACTCCTCACAAGCGACTCAACCGACCATGACCACACGTCACCTGCCCTTGCTGACCGTGGCACTGCTGGCACTTGTCACGAACGTGGCTGCTGGAGAACCGGCCGCGACAACCGATTGGCGACAATTTCGTGGAGATGCGGCCTCTGGAGTGGGACACGGATTTCCACTGCCCGGGTCGTGGAACATCGAAACGGGTGACGAGGTCGCCTGGCGAACCCCCATTCCCGGGCTGGGTCACTCGGCCGTTGTCGTGACCGGCAACCGGGTGTTTGTCACCACGGCTGTGAGTGGCCGCGAGGATGCCGGGGTCAAGGTCGGCATCTACGGCAACATCGCCTCGGTCGATGACACAACATCTCACTCGTGGCGACTCTACTGCCTGGACCGCAACACCGGAGCCATCCTCTGGAACCGTTGTCTGCACCAGGGAGTCCCCCGCATCAAGCGGCACACCAAGGCCACGCACGCCAATTCGACCCCGGTCACCGACGGGCAGCGCATCGTCATCTCGCTGGGCTCCGAGGGTCTTCACTGCTTCGACCTGGACGGCAAACGGCTCTGGAAACGGGAACTGGGTCTTCTCGACTCGGGATACTACAAGGTGCCTGCCGCCCAGTGGGGGTTCGGCAGTTCGCCGATCCTCTTTGAGAATACGGTGATCATCCAGTGCGATGTCCAGCAGGGATCACACCTGGCCGCATTCTCGCTGGACGACGGGCGGCAGTTGTGGGGCATTGGACGGGACGAGGTGCCAACCTGGAGCACCCCGACACTCTGGCGCCATGGAAAACAAGTCCAGCTGGTTGTCGCCGGTTATCACCACTCCGGTGGCTACGATCCCCGCACCGGCCGGGAACTCTGGAAACTGACCGGGGGCGGCGACATCCCCGTCTGCACGCCGATCATCGCCGATGACCTGGTCATTCTCAGCTCCGCACACGGACCCATCCGCCCGCTCCGAGCCGTGCGATTCTCCGCCACCGGTGACATCACGCCCGGATCACCCGACAAATCGACCGAACACATCGCCTGGTCCTTGCCCCGAGACGGCATCTACATGCAAACACCGATCCTCTACGACGGCTTGCTCTACGCGTGTCGGATCAATGGCGTGCTGAGTTGCTACCTGCCAAAAACCGGCGAGCGAATTTATCGCGAACGAATTGATGGTGGAGTCGGTTTCACGGCCTCACCAGTCGCCGGGGACGGGAAGTTGTTTTTTCCCAGCGAGGATGGCCAGGTTCATGTCGTGGTGGCCGGAAAAACCTACAAGCACCTGGCCACCAATCCACTGGGGGAACAATGCATGGCGACACCGGCGCTCTCGGGTGGGCTGCTGATCCTTCGGGGCCAGCGACACGTCGTTGCCGTCGGCACACCCTGCTGCCAACCCAACTCAACGACCGCTGCCCGCTGACCGCTCACGGCTCGTTACTCATTTCGCCGCCAAGGACACAACGATGCTCCGCAATGGACTGGCTGCGCTGGCCGGAGTAATTGCTGCGGTGACGCTGACAATGATCCTGCAGTTGGTTGTTCACTGGATCGACCCGCCCTCCAAAGAACTCAACAATGCCATCCGCAAGATCTATGACCAGGATCCGGCGGTGGTCGAGGAGGCACGAGAGATCTTTGCCCGGGAACTACCAAAGCACCCGCTGCAATTGGTCCTGGTCATCGTCACGCACGCCGCGGGAACGTTCTTTGGTTCTTTCACCGCCGTGCGAATCTCGCGCGAGGCGCACATCATCCCGGCCTCGATCGTTGCTGGCCTGATGTTGCTGGGCGGCGTCTCCAACGTGATGCTGATCCCACACCCAACATGGTTCAATGCCGTTGACCTGTTGCTGTACATTCCCGCCGCACTGTTCGCCTGGAAGCTCGTCTGCCCCGGACCCTTCGACAACAAGGCCGCACTGCTTTCTTCGGACGGCGACCATCCGACCACGACGACGGACGAGTCGTGAACACCGCGAATGTTGATTCCACTGACGACCAGCTGGCAACAGCGCGGGCCCGCCTGGCCAGTTGTCGTGAGGAAATCCGTCGGTTGAATTCGATGAAGCGACGGCGCGCCCTGACGCGAGGCCGGATGAATGGCGAACTGAAACTGGTGCTTCCCCTGTTGAGACTGCGCGAGCAGATACCAGACATGTTCTGGCGAACATTTGTGCTGATCATCGGCAGCTCGCTGTTGGTTGCAATCGCATTCCTGGCAACTCGCCAGTCGTCCTTCATGGCAACAGCCGTCACCGCCACGGCTGTCGTGGCCGGCTGCCTGTTCACGATCTTGGTTCTGCTTCCCACAGACAGCTTGTTGGACCGTCGCCGCCTGGTTCTCTCGCAGGTCGCCGCCTCGGCCGACTACGAGTACCAGAATGTCTGTTCACAACTCCAGTTCCTCACCCAACGACGTGATACCATCCAGTCACAGCTGGCACTTCTACAGCAGCAATCCTCTCGAACCGCTCCAGGCCACGACCCAGCGGCGGCGTTCGAGCAGGTTGTCGATGAACTCGCACCAGCCGAAAACCACGTGTCACCGGACACCACACAACAGGAGCCCTCTTCGTGAAATTGTCGATCCGCCTCTTGCCCTTGGTCACCTGGTTCACGGCGCTGGTTCTGACAGTCCCCACCGCGGCACTCGCAGACGACACCGAGGGTCCCAAGCAGGGCACCCTGCTGATTGCCGGTGGGGGTGGAAAGCACGCAGCGGCCATCTTCCGGAAATTCGTCGAGTTGGCCGGAGGCAACGATGCGAGGATCGTGATCGTGCCCACGGCAATCTCCTCGGATCCCAAGTACGACTACCAGAACATGGGAACCGTACGGTTCGCCCGGGACACGCTGAAACTCAAGCACGTCACCGTGTTGCACACGCACGATCGCCTGGAAGCCGACACCCGGGAATTCGTGCAGCCTCTGAAAACAGCCAACGGGGTGTGGTTCAGCGGGGGACGACAATGGCGTTTCGCCGACTCGTACCTGGGAACGCGATCGGAAAAGGAATTTCACCGCGTCCTGAAACGTGGAGGCGTGATCGGTGGTTCTTCGGCCGGAGCATCGATCCAGGCCGATTTCCTGGTCCGCGGTGACTCGAAAACCAACACCATCATGATCGGCGATCACCAGCGTGGACTGGGATTCCTCGAGAACTGTGCCATCGATCAGCACGTGGTCAAGCGCGGTCGCCAGATGGGATTGGTGCAGGTGCTGACCGATCCAAAAGGCAAGATGCTGAAGCGTTTCGACCGCGAGGATTTGCTGGGAATCGGAATCGACGAGGACACCGCGATCATCGTCCGCAAGAACACGTTCGAGGTCTTCGGGAAGCCGGATGCCGCCGTACTGATCTACGATCCACGTGAATGGACCAGCGAAACACCGGACGCCCAGAAATTCATCACGCTGAAACTGGGTGCCCGCTACAACATGAAGAAACGCCGCGTGTTGGCTCCGGCGCGGTGACCGCCGTCCGGCTCAGAACAACTCGGCGATTGGCGCGCCACCGTCCTCGAGCAGGAATCTCGGGCGGCCACGCGGATCGACGTACTGCGAGTCGAGTGGCACTTCCATGTGCTTGTAGATCGATGCCGCGATATCACCGGGAATGATCGGGCGATCTTTCAGGTGGCTGCCGTCCCGGACCGTGGAACCAAGCGTCTGGTTGTGGTTCAACCCGCCACCGGCCATGCACATGGACATCACCACCGGCCAGTGGTTGCGGCCATCGGTACTTCCCTGGGTGCCCATGTTCGGCGTTCGTCCGAACTCACCCATCGCGATCACCAGCGTGTCATCGAGCAGGTCACGTTCCTCGAGATCGGTCACCAGCGTGGTCAACAGGTGATCGAACAAGGGCAACAGGCTCCCGAGCCCCTTCGTGATTCCACCGTAAACACCCCCGGGAATCCCGTGGGTGTCCCAGGTCCCCGAAGCGGTGTGATAGCTCAGATCAAGGGTCACGAAACTCGAGCCGGCTTCGACCAATCTCCGGGCCAACAAGGCCTGCTGGCACCAGAGGTGTTTGCCATATTTCTTGACCGTCGCCGGATCTTCCCGCGACAGGTCAAACGCGTCGCGAGCACTCCGGCCCAGCAACATGTCGACCGCCTTGGCCCGGTAGGTGTCAATCGCGTCGAGCGACCCTCTCTGGTCAATATCACGACGCAGGCGGTCAAAACGTTTCACGAGTTCCTGGCGATTGCGAACTCGACCGACGCTGACACCCTCGGGAAACTGGAACAAGTCCGCCCCGGACATCCTCCCGGTGTCCACTCCCACCTTGTCGTAAACCGGCAGCTTGCTGGCCTCGTTGGCAATGAACGGATCGTACTGCTTGCCCAACCAGCCTCCGATGGCCGTGTGCCAGGGGTGTCGCCGAAACGCGACGTAGGGGGGCATTCCGGGATCGTTGGCACCGCGGTGTTTGGCGATGAATGAACCGATGGCCGGGTACATCCGGCCATCCTTGTTTCGGCGCGGAGCCGAGTCGCGGTGGCCAGTCTGGAACGTCATGTTCGGTTCGTGGTCGCTCTTGTGTGCATCCACCGACCGCATCACCGTGAACTTGTCGAGCATCGCGGCCTGCTTGGGCAGGCGGTCGCAGATGAAAATGCCCGGCTGGGCCGTCTGGATGACACCGAAAGGACCCCGGTTGTTGAACGGCCGTTCAGGCTTCGGGTCCCAGGTGTCGATGTGGCTGGGGCCACCACACATCCACAACAGGATCACAGACTTGCGGCTCGACATCTGTCGACCCGTTTCGGCCGCATGAGCACGCTCGGCCAACAACCCGGGCAGGCTCAATCCGGCCAAACCCGCCATCGACACTTTCATCATGCCACGACGGTCCAGGTGCAACAGACCCTCGCGGCGGCGTGGATTGAGATTGGTGAAGGCGTGATCGTGAGCGTGCATCGATGACTCCAGAAATGAGTCCTCACATAAACGTCAGTTTATTCTAACAGGTTTATCGGCCAAACGACCAAGACGTATCGAGTGTAGAACCGATTGAAACGAGCCTACTTGGCGACAGAGGTTCCCAACAGGTAAACCGCCTGGTCACTCCGCATCAGCAGTTGACCCCGCGACGGAACAGGCGAAGCATTGGTCCGCGTCTTGTCGTCTTCAAACACATTGTGGGCCAATTGCTCGAACTTGGGTCCTGCCGCAATAACGAACGTGCCATTGTGTTGTGAGGTGTAATAGATTTTTCCGTCACCGAGAATCGGCGAAGACCAGATTCGACCCGGTCGTGGCTCGAGTCGCTTCTGATAAACGATCTTGCCGGTCGCAGCATCCTGGCAAAACACGGCGCCATTGCTGTCGTGTGCCCAGTACAGGTGACCCTGGTGATAGATCGGCGAGGAGACGTTGGACCCCTTGTTGAGCCGCCAGACACCGTGTGTCTTGGTGACATCTCCCCGACCACCGACCTTGACGGCCAACGACGTGTGTCCGCCACCGATGATGAAGGCAACCCCCCGATTGACCACCACGCTGGGACAGACGTAACGGTGGACGCCATCAGCATTCCAGAGTTTCTGACCCGACGCGGGATCCAGCCCCAACACCCGGCCGGAAATGCTGACCACGAGTTCCGATCCACCACCGGTCGTGCGAGCAATCACCGGAGTGTTCCACGAGGAGGACATCCCGCCTGTCTTCCACACCTGGCGACCGGTCTCTTGATCCAACGCCACCATCGAACCACTTTCGACGCTCGCGTTGACGATCACCAGGCCATTGTGAAGCACCGGCGACGTGCCGGACCCCCATCGATTGGTGCCACCACCCACGTCGGCGTGCCACACCTGCTTGCCATCCAGGTCCAGGCAGTACACCCCGCTCTTGCCCAAAAACAGGAACAACCGCTTGCCGTTGGTCGCCGGGGTGCTGGCTGCATACCCATGGTAGGCCCCTTCGCCGGCATAGTTGTGCTCGGGCAATTTCGGCTCGAACATCCTGGTCCACAACACGTCACCCGACTTGCGGTCCAGGCACAACAGGTGCCGTTGCAACTGTTTCTGGTCTCCCTGGCCAGCAGCCAGTCCGTATCCGGTGTAGCAGCTCACGTAAACACGCTCGCCGACAACCAGCGGACAGGAGGTACCCGGCCCCGGCGTTTTTGCCTTCCACACCACGTTCTTTCCAACCGCCCAGGAGGTGGGCAGGTGGCCCGAGTCGACCGTCGCGTCCCCATTGGGACCTCGCCAACCGGTCCATTCGGCCGCTGTCGTCAGGTCAGCCAACAGCGTGATCGTGAGCAGCAGGACGAGCAGTCGACCAATCATCAATCAATCCTCATGTGCGTTGTCAATGCCGCCAGCCTAACCACGACGGCAGGTCGACTGCAAAGCGGGAAGACCTCGGCCGACCGGTTTACTGCTCCAAGCATGCCCTGCGGTTTCATGTTGCTGTAAATTGGCGGTATGCAGTTCACGGCTTCACTCGTGATATTGATCCTGCTTGCTGGCGGGTTGCCAGCAGCTCCGCCCACGGTGTCTCGCGAGGACGCGGCATTTTTCGAAACCCGCGTGCGACCCGTCCTGGTCCGCCGGTGCTTCGATTGCCATGGCCCCAAAACCGACAACGAAGCCGGACTGAAACTCGATTCACTGGCGTCGTTGCTGACCGGCGGTCGCTCCGGGCCTGCCATCAAGCCAGGCAATCCCGACAACAGCCTGTTGGTCCTGGCCATCCGGCACGATCCGGCCACTCCCGACATGCCACCCAAGAGCAAGTTGCCATTGGCCGAGGTGGCCGACCTCGCCGAGTGGATCAGGCGGGGTGCCCCCTGGCCCGGACAACGTCCAGTCCGTACCAGGGTCATGCCGGCAACAGATCCCGATGCCTTTCCCTACGACCAGGCCGCCCGGGATCACTGGGCATTCCAGACACCACAACCGGTCCACCCCCCCGACATCAATGCCGCGAGACAGGTCCGGTCACCGATTGATCGTTTCCTGCTCGCACGCCTGGAGGCCGCCGGACTCCGACCGGCCCCCGAAACCGATCGCCGCACCCTGGTTCGCCGGGCAACATTCGATCTGCACGGCCTCCCACCCACCCCCGACCAGGTCAACGCATTTCTTGACGACAACCGCCCGGGAGCTTTCTCGCGTCTCGTCGATCGACTGCTCGCCTCACCATATTACGGACAACGTTACGGCCGGTTGTGGCTCGACGTCGTCCGCTACGCCGACAGCAACGGCATGGACGACAACCTGTACTACGCCGACGCCTGGCGGTACCGCGACTGGGTCGTCGACCGCTTCAATGCCGATTGGCCATTTGACCGGTTCCTGATCGAACAGATCGCCGGTGACCTGGTCCCGGCCACCGCGGACGAAGAGGCATCCGAGCGTCACGCGCGAGTGATTGCCACCGGTTTCCTTACACTCGGGCCGAAGATGCTGGCCGAGGACGATCCCACCAAGCAGCAGATGGACATCGTCGACGACCAGATCGATACACTCGGCCGATCTGCTCTGGGTCTCACTCTTGGCTGTGCTCGGTGTCATGACCACAAGTTCGACCCTGTTCCCACCAGCGATTACTACGCGCTGGCCGGAATCTTCAAGAGCACCCAGGTCATGCTCAGTTTCCGCGTCGATTCCAAGTGGAACGCCCGGGCACTGGGACCCGCCTCGCTGGAACAACGGCTCAGCCAACTCGAAGGCACCATCGACCGGCTCGACCGGATCCTGGTGCTTGGCAACCAGCAACAGATGTCACCGGAACTCCGCAAGTCCTACTCCGACGAACTCCAGGCCGCTCGCACCGCCTACCGCGCGATTCCCAAGGCCATGGCCGTCAACGACGGGACGGGGGCGGATCTCGAGATCTTTTTGCGTGGCAACCACCTGACCCGGGGTCCCCGTGTTCCGAGACGCTTCCCACGGATCGCCGCCGGTTTCAGCCAGCCACCCCTGACGGGGCCTGGCAGCGGGCGACTCGAGTTGGCTCGCTGGGTCGGGTCCGACAGAAATCCCCTGTCGGCTCGCGTGCTGGTCAATCGCATCTGGCAGGGACACTTCGGGCACGGACTGGTCCGATCACCCGACAACTTCGGTCATCTTGGCCAGCGGCCCGACAACCAGCCACTCCTGGACTGGTTGTCGTTGCGGTTTGTCGCAGACGGCTGGTCGATCAAGCAATTGCACCGGCGGATCATGAACTCGGATGCGTACCGAATGAGCTCGATCGCCGAAGCAGGGACCCGGCGGAAGGCCGGCTTGTCCGACCCGGACAACCGGCTGTTGTGGAAAATGAACCGCCGCCGGATGCACGCCGAAGTTCTTCGTGATTCCCTGCTGGCCCTGTCCGGCCAACTCGATGAAACCATGGGCGGGCAACCCATCGATGCCCGGGCCTTTGACAACCTTTCGAGCAAACCCCGGTCAACGTTTGGTTTTGATGAACCGCGACGCAGCGTTTACCTGCCGGTACTGCGGAGTGCCATTTACGAGGTTTTCCAGGCATTCGATTTTCCCGATCCGGCTGTCCCCAGCGGCCGCCGGGACGAGACCACCGTGGCGCCACAGGCCCTGTTCCTGATGAATGGCCAGCTGGTCACCGGGGCGACCCGTGCCATGGCTGTCGCCCTGCAAGCCGAACCAACCGATGCCGACCGCCTCGCGCGTGCCTACCACCTGGTACTGGGTCGGCCACCACGACAGGACGAACAGCGAGCCTGGCGGACCTTTCTCGCAGGCTTCGACGAACCGCTGTCGGCTTGGCAGAGTGTCTGTCGGGTGCTGCTGTCATCCAACGAATTCGTTTACATCCAGTAGATGGCGTATCCACCAATGAGCCACCGACGACAATTCCTGTCAGGCCTGGGAGCCGGATTTGGTTCTTTGGCACTTGCCGGATTGCTGGCCGAGGAATCCCCGGCCGTCGACACCGGTGATGTGCTCACCCCGCGTCCATCCACGGTGTCTCCACGCGCCAAGCGGGTGATCATGCTGTTCATGTTCGGCGGTCCCAGCCACATAGACAGTTTTGACCCCAAACCACGCCTGGTGGCCGAACACGGTCGTCCACTTCCCTTTGCCAAGCCACGGGTTCTCTCGTTTCCGCTTCGCCATGGCAACCTGGTCGGATCGCCCTTTGGTTTTCGTCGTCACGGCGAATCGGGTGCCGCGGTCAGCGAGGTGTTCCCCGAGGTCGCCAGCCACGTCGATGATCTCTGTATCGTCAATTCGATGCACTGCACCAACCCGCGGCACGGTGGAGCCGTGCTCGAATGGCACACCGGCACGGACACCTTTATTCGCCCGAGCCTCGGGTCCTGGCTTGTTTACGGCCTGGGCACCGAGAACCGCAACCTGCCCGGCTATGTGACCATTTGCCAGGCGCTCTCCCAGGGTGGAGCCAACAACTTCAGCTCGGCCTTCCTGCCGGCGGCCTGTGGCGGCACACCGCTGGGTCGCGACGGGACACCCACTGCCCAGGCAAAGTTCCCGTTCATCAAACCGGCCGCATCCCGCGAGGTGCAAAAACGGGAACTCGAGATGATCCAGCGACTCGGGCAGAATCAGCTCGAGTTGACCGGGGCGGACCGGGCCCTGGAGGGTCGCATTGCCTCGTTCGAACTTGCCTTCCGCATGCAGGCGGCGGCACCCGAGGTGCAAGCGCTGGACACCGAGTCCCGGGCCACGCAGGCACTGTATGGCATCGACGACAAGGCGACCGAGAACTTTGGTCGGCAATGCCTGTTGGCCCGCAGATTTTCCGAGCGCGGTGTGCGGTTCGTGCAGTGCAACAGCAACGGCTGGGACCACCACTCCGGACTCGAATCGTCGATGCAGAACATGGCCCGTTCAGTCGACAAACCGATTGCCGGATTGTTGACCGACCTCAAGGCCCGTGGGCTCCTCGACGAGACACTGGTCGTCTGGGGTGGCGAATTCGGACGGACACCAACCGCCGAGAACGGAAATGGCCGCGACCACAACCCGCACGGATTCACGATGTGGATGGCTGGAGGTGGCATCCGTCCCGGACTGGTCTACGGCCGCACCGACGAATACGGCTACTACGCTGTTGAAAACAAGGTCCACTTTCACGACCTGCACGCCACGATCCTGCATCTGATGGGAATCGACCACCAGAGACTGACTTTCCGCTACAGTGGACGCGACTTCCGGCTGACCGACGTCCACGGTGAAGTCGTCCCCGACCTGGTGGCCTGAGCCACAGATTCCACTGTCCCAAGAAACCACCACCGAGATCGCTCGCATGAATCGCTTTGCCCTGTTCGCGTTCCTGTCCGTGGCCTCCTTCACGACCCGGGATGTCGCCGGCGCCGACAAAGACGTTTTCACGCAAAAGCCCGAGGTGGTGGCGGTCGAGATCAATGGTGCGCCAAAAACGCCCAAGAAGACGGCCACCGCCAAGACATCCTCGAAAAAACTGAACCTCCAGTCCGGTCCCAAGGCTGGTTGGATCTGGGGCACAAAGCGGGCCGCAGCCAACGACCGATTCTACTTCCGAAAAACCTTCAAAACGACAACCGAAACGACGGCAGCCAGGATCATTGCCAGTTGTGACAACCACCTGGTGCTGTGGATCAATGGCAAGCGTTTGCTGGCCAGTGATGACTGGAACGCACCGGTCACCGCCGACATCCAGCAACACCTGCTACCGGGCGAGAACCTCATCGAGGTCGAGGGCCGCAATGCCGGTGGCCCGGCCGGGTTGGCCGTGAAACTGGTCTTCCGCGACACGGCGGGGAAGACAACAACAATTGTCAGCAACAAGACATGGCGGGTTGCCACCACCCGCGATTCCAAGACCGCGTCGGCAGCGACGGTCCTGGGCACCATGGGAGTTAGCCCGTGGGGCAACGTCTTCGCCGGCGGCCGTCGCACGGCCACCAAGCGCGGCCTGTTCCAGGTGCAACCGGGTTTCCAGATCGAACGACTCTACACGGTTCCCAAGCCCACCCAGGGGTCCTGGGTCTGCCTGGTCAGCGATGGCCAGGGACGGCTGCTGGCCAGCGACCAGGGTGGCCGTGGCATCTACCGGATCATCCCTCCGAAGATTGGCAGTGGCGAACCCACCCGGGTGGAAAAACTGAACCTGCCCATCAGCAGCGCCCAGGGCATGCTGGTCGCTTTCGGACACCTGTACTTCTCGGTCAACGGTGGTCCGGGCAGCGGGTTCTACCGGGCCGTCGACACCAACAAGGACGGTGAATGGAACAAGATCGAGAAGCTCAAGTCACTGGCCGGTGGTGGCGAGCATGGACCTCATGCCCTGAGACTCTCGCCGGATGGCAAGTCGATTTACCTGATCGCCGGCAACCACACGAACCCACCAGGCGGGCTGAGCGCCAACCACCTGCCATCCAACTGGTCGGAGGACCTGTTGTTGCCACGGCAGTGGGACGCCCGGGGCCACGCGCGGGGCCGGATGGCACCCGGCGGCTGGATCGCCCGGACCGACCCGGACGGCAAGACCTGGAGCATCATCAGTGCTGGCTATCGCAATCCCTACGACATGGACTTCAACGCCGAGGGCGAATTGTTCGCCTACGACGCCGACATGGAATGGGACATGGGGTCACCGTGGTATCGCCCGACACGATTGTGCCATGCGGTCAGCGGCAGCGAATTCGGATGGCGAAGTGGCACCGGCAAGTGGCCGACCTGGTACGCCGACAGCCTGCCCCAGGTGGTTGACATCGGACCCGGTTCACCGGTCGGCGTCAATTTCGGCACCGGCGCCAGGTTCCCGGAAAAATACCAACGAGCTGTCTATCTCTGTGACTGGACGTTCGGCACGATGTACGCGGTGCACCTGCAACCACGGGGTGCCAGTTACGTCGGGATCCGCGAAGAATTCGTGGCCCGCGCTCCGTTGCCTCTGACCGATGTGGCCATCGGCGACGACGGGGCCATGTACTTCACTATCGGCGGTCGCGGGGCCCAGTCGGAATTGTTCCGCGTCACCTACACCGGCAAGGACTCGACAGCACCAGCCCGGCCGGGTGCGGACAAGTTCGCGGGTCTCCGCAAGCTGCGACGGTCGCTGGAGGCCTTCCACGGCCAACAGGACCCGGCCGCGGTCCAGGCCGCGCTGACACACCTCGGCCACGCGGATCGCCACATCCGTTACGCCGCCCGGATTGCCCTGGAAGCACAGCCGGTGGCTTCCTGGCAGGATGACGTCCTCCACCAGGACAATCCCACCGCGTTGCTGACTGGTGTCATCGCACTGGCCCGCCNGGCAGACAANTCCCTGCAGCCTCGCCTGNTGAAGNCNCTGNNCNANTTGGACTGGGCCGGNTTGAAAACCCACAACCGCCTCGCCNTGCTCCGTGCCTACTCGTTGACNTTCATCCGCATGGGNGCTCCCGANCAGGCNACCGCAACGNCGGTCCTCGNNCAGCTCGACAAGGCTTTCCCCNCCGGAGACATCCGCCTCGATCGTGANCTGTCNCAGCTGCTGGCCTATNNCAANTCGCCNACGGTGATCGACAAGACCCTGGCACTGATGAAAAAGCCNTCCCCGAAGGTNGGNAANGACCTNNCCAAGCTGCTGTCGCGCAACAGCGGCTACGGNNGCACCATCGCCCGCATGCTCTCCAANCACCCCGAGNTGCANAAGATTCACTACGCNTTCGTCCTGNGGACAATGCGNTANGGNTGGACGCTCGACCAGCGACGCGANTACTTCAAGTGGCTGGGNGACGCCGGCNGNCGCAGTGGAGGAGCCAGCTACACGGGNTTCCTGAACAACATCCGCAAGGAAGCCCTGGTCAATGTTTCCGAAGCCGANAAAAANTCNCTGGCNGCNACAGTGGCGNCTCCCGCCGTGAAACTNNNCNCGCTGCCCAAGCCCANGGGNCCGGGACAGGANTGGACNGTCNACCAGGTGGTCCAGGCCACCCGCGGNGGCCTCTNGGGNCGNAACTTNNCCAACGGNCAACGCACCTACCAGGCTGCTCGTTGTGGAGCNTGCCACCGNTTCGATGGAGCCGGCGGAGCCACCGGTCCCGATCTCAGNAACGTCGCCGGACGTTTCAGCGTGAAGGATCTTGCCGAGTCCCTGATCGTGCCCAGCAAGGTGGTCTCCGACCAGTACCGGGCCAGCGTGGTCCTGACAACCGCCGGCAAGGTGATCACCGGTCGCATCGTCAACGACAACAAGGGCACGNTGACCGTNCTGACCGACGCATTCGATGCNTCAAAGATCACGACGGTNCCGGCNGNNNATNTCGAGGANACACNGCCNTCNAAGACATCNTTGATGCCCGAAAAACTGCTGCATCCCCTGGGCAAGGACGANCTGCTGGACCTGATGGCCTACCTGCTGTCGCGNGGCAACCCGGGAGACCTGATGTTCGCCAAGTAGATCCGGGTCAACCGGGCCTAGAACACCCGTGTCATCAGCACCACAACCGAAATCGTGATGAAGAACACGCTGCAAAAGACCAACCCGACCTGCATCAGCCGGTTGGGCCGCATCTCGCGTGGCAGCAACGTGCGGTTGACGTACAGCGTGTGCATCGCGGCACAGCCCAGTGCAACATTCTGCAACACGGCGCCGATGATCGCGATCTGCAAGGGGTCAAAAAAAGCCAGCGCAAACAGGCCCCACACGCCATACAGCGACAGGATGCCGTAATAGATCANTCGAACCTGCCCGCCTTCCAGGCGTCGGGCCCGGGAGCTAATGGTCCAGATCACGTCGGTCCACCGCCGCGAAATCTGTTCGCCGGTGAACACGGCGTTGGGCGCCAGCACCAGGAAACTGACCATCAGCATGAAGGTCCAGACCAGGCCACGGTAATCCGGCAGGTGATCGGAAAGTCCCACCGCGGTCATCGCGGCCGCCCGGTTCCCCTCGACCGGCACGTTGCGAATGAACTCCAGGGACATCATGCACGGCAGGGCCATTCCCAGCAGGCAGCAACCCAACCAGACACCGGCCTGGTCCCGAACGATATGACGGACCCAGCCCTTCCAGTGTCGCCGGGACGTGTCATCAACCTCGAACACCATGCCGACATGCGAGAGTTCGACCTCGTGCCCTCCGATCGCGCTGGGAATCGCACCCACGTGGTGCCCCATCCCCCAGCCCTTGTCTCGCGCATAATTGGACGCCAGCGTGTTGGAGAGACCACCGGCACCGGCAATCGCCGCAAACGCAACGATGATCGCCCAGTTCAAATCGGGCAACCTGCCATGTTGTCCGATGTAAGCGACCAGCCCCACGCGCCGCATTCCCTGCAAAGCCACCAGTTCATCGGCCCATTCGCGTACATCCCCGGGCATCTTGTCGCCGGGGACGAACGTCTGGCTGGACCCGTCATCGGCAANCAGCCTGTACGATTCGGCCACCCAGGACGACTCGGACCGGCTCTTCTTCAACGGGTCTCGNATGATNCCGCGAACCAGCAACCGTCTGTCGCCGTTCAGGTCATCGACCAGGAACCGTCCCTGGCGTGCCTCCCTGCGGACCAGGGCTTCCAGGGCCTCCAGCGCCGTCCGCGTTCGCTCGTCCAGCGTCGTTTCCTTCGGATCCACCTTCGAACCATCAACCAGTTGTTCGATAAAATCAGGAGTGTTGTTGCCGATGGTCCCGCGAAGCATGACGGTGCGGCCATCGNCCGNCAGGGTGACGGAAAAATGGCGCCCGGCGATCACCGACTCGGCCCGGTCGGGCACTTGGCCAAATCGGCCGAACCCGGTGATGACCTCGATCATGTTGTCCCAGCTGACCTGGAACACCGCGATCACCGCCACGACCAACAGCACGACAACAACCTTGAAGGTCATCATCTTCTCGATCACCCGGTAGATCGTCCCACCAAAAATCAGGGGCAAAAAGGCGACCAGAAAGATCACGTACCCCAGCACCTTGACCCACTCCGACTCGGTCATCGTGATTCCGAGCAGCGTGTAATCCAGGTCGGTCGGCAAATGACCAAACACCGCGGCGGCGAACGGCACCGCGGCGTTGGCTGCCATGAACGGCCAGATGTTGCAGATTTCCAGTACCAGGTAAATCGGCAACCAGAACCGGGGACCGGGCGTGGTCCGAAAATACCCCACCACGATCGGCTCGCCACAATACAACGCGTACCGCATCACCTCGATGTTGAAGAAGACCTGGCCAAGAATCGAAAGCGTGGCCAACCACAGCAACGTGCCACCGTACTGGGCACTGACTGCCGGGCCGAAGAGCCATTCGCCCGCGCCGATGGCCACACCCGCCATCAGGATTCCCGGACCGATCAACGTCGGCAACTTTTTCCAGTTCATCACCGGGGGTGACGGCAGGTCACCAACATCCCACGGCTGGAGTGCGCCTCCGGTTTGCTTGCCTGGCTCCACGGTCGACTCCGACAACTGCTGATGGTCGGGCTCGGTCATGATTCCTCAAAGACTACCGCCAGAGGCAGCAAAACCGCCATCTGGAACCAGGAATAATCCTACAGCCTCCGTTTGAGCCGGACGGTGCCAACGCGGCGGCCATCGATGTCGATCTCGTCACCAGCCCCGTCGGAACAGAACCCGTTGGCCTCAAACTGGATCCTCTTGGGTTCATCCTCGACTGATGTCACCACCAGGGCCTCGCTGGCACCCTCACCACTGGCCCATGCCAATGCCGCCTCGATCAATTCTCGCCAGGCCGCCCGCGCCACGCGGTGCACGAAACCATCGATCTGTGCCGTCCATCCGTCCCTGTCCTGCGTCATTTTCAATGGCCTGACACTACACAACCCCACCAGGCGACGATTCTCACTCCAACCACAAAACCACGCCCCGCCACCCACGGCCAACTCGGCGTACCGCGGATACAAGCCCATGCAGGAATCCTGCCGTGCGTACCGGGTCGACAACAATCCGAGATTGGCGTCGAGAATTTGCTCGCTGTGAGGGATCAGCAAAAGTGGAATCATGGGAATTCGAGCATGGGCCGTACCAGGACTGACCGTCACCGGACCACCAACACCCCGAAACCAGTCGACCAGGAATTCCTCGGGCGACAGATCCGCCGTGACGTTGGCATACACCGTGCTGCCAGCCAGCCGCCGCCAGCCCAACCGGTTGTAGACTCTTGCGGCCGCGGGATTGACCGTTCCCAGGAACAATGCCTCACCGCCCTCGGCACGGAACAGGTCCCTTGCCTCACGGCACAACCGCTCGGCCAGGCCCTGTCGACGACAATCCACCGCCGTGGCCACACCACCCAGCCCACCCAGTTCCTTCTGCTCAATCGACACCGTCAACTGACAGGTCGCCGCCAGCCCAGCCGGACCCGCCGATGCCGGAACCCGCCTCAGGCACCACACCGTGTCACGATTGCGGCCCACCTCGATGCCGTTGCCCAGCACGTCCCGGGACTCCTCGAACGAGGTCCCAAACGTCTCCTCCCAGAAAACCGCCAGTTCATTGGCAAGTCCAGATGACACCGGTGCCCGTTCGATCTCGATCACCTGTTCGTCGCTCATCCTTTTGCCCCGAGCCGCAAGTACGTGGAGAGCCACTGGTTCATCCGCGCGAAAGCCCTCGGCGGAATCGCATGCCCACGACGGTGGTTGTACAGTCCCAGCCTGGGACGATTTCCATACAACCGCCAGGCAGGAAGCGCCGCCTCAACCAGTGGCCAGGTGCGATCTCCATCCGATGCCGATGGACTTGAATTCTCCCCGGCGAGAATCAGGAACGGGCGCGGCGCCACCAGGGCCAACAACTGGTGGTGATTCAACGGGAATCG
>PBOU01000188.1 GCA_002724415.1 Planctomycetaceae bacterium | reverse complement strand
TGAATGTGGTGCGACGGCCTTCCGGCACGCTTGTGCCAGCGGGATGGGCGCGGAATGGGCGGGAGTATGCCGCCACGGAACTTCCAGTTGGGAACGTGCCGGTAGTAGTACCCCTGCTGGCTGGTATCTGTCGGCACCGCGATGATCGGATAACGACGAACCGGACCAGTCGTTCGACCATGCTGACCGTAGAATTTGCCAGGATACATCCTGGAATAGACCAACGGCATCTCCCACACCGGTGTACTTGTCGGCGCTGTCCAGTCGCGGTGCGAAATCCGGGCATAGCCGGTGTCCTCAAACACGTCCGAACCGGTCACCGTCGAAATCACACCCTCCTCGATCGCCTGGACCGCCTCGGTCAACGGCTCGTTGGCACTCAGTTCGACGCCGGTCACCAGCAACAGGCCGCACAGGGACGCAGCCAGGAATTGAATCGGTTGTCTCATCGGTCTCACCTTGTGAATCTGATCTGTCGGGAAGTCAAACGATTCTCTAACGAGGAACCGAAATCGGAGTCAGCCGGCTGGCGGGAAGTCCACTGCCGTAGTTGTAGCCCGAGCGAACCGTGGGGGCCAAAGGCACGACGATTGGGACCCCGGCTCCCTGTGCACCATAGACCCGAGCATCACGGGGATTGCTGTAACCGGGATTGACCGGGTAGATCATCCGATAGGTGCCCAACGGAGCCGTGTGAACGGCGGCTGGTGTGTACAGGCCCAGGCTGTCATACATCCAGTTTGCCAGCGCCTCGCTCTGCTGGCGGTTGCGGTTCAGGAAGTGCTGTGAATGTTCGCTCCACAGGTCCGAGAGTGTCACCTCACCGGCGTCATCGTCAAATTCCACTGACGCGGTGTCCATGTCGATCACCGACTCGACCAGTGTCTCGGAGGTGGACACCGAATCGACCATCGGTGTTTGAAGAAATTCGGGCCCGGGATCTTCGGCGTCGGTGATCCGCACCTCCCCCGCGTCGTCGGTTGTTTCGGTCGGCTCTGCTGGTGCAACGTCCTGAGCGGGCAGCACCATCGGCGTGACCACACAAACAAGCACCAGGGAGAGCGGAAGCAGGCAGGCGGCTGTTCTAACGCCAAGTCGTGTCAGATTCATGGTCAATTCTCGAACTTGCGGGAAACGAGCCCGGTGGACTCGAAAAAATCAAAAAGCCTTGCCGGGATGCGGAGTTGGACTCTCAGTCAAGGAACGGATCAAACAACGGTCTGATCAGGTTCTGAACCGGATTCGAACGGCTACGGTATTGCACCCGAACCTCGGTCCCCATCAACTCCCACTTGTCGTGTGACTCGACGCCGAACGGCGTCCAGGCCCACCAGCCGTTGACCCGGTAGTAGAAAGGCGGGTAGAGGGCACGGTACTCGTGCTCGTAGAGCATCTCGTGGGGTGCCAGGGCCGGGTTGGTGATCACCGTTCCGCCAACCTGGTGAGGAATGTTTTGCAGGGGAGCAGGATACAACGGGGCGTTGAGTTGAGCGTAGCCAGCCGTCGTGGGAGCCGCGGGCGGCTGGTTGGCTGGCACGCGAGGAGCCTGCGCGACCACCTTGCGAATCGCTCGTCGTGGAACCGGCTTCAGCGCGGGCGGCGGTGTCGGACGCTTGGCCAGCACGGGCGCTGGGGCGCTGAGTTGAGCATACCCAGCCGTCATGGGAGCCGTGGACGGCTGATTGGCTGGCACCTGAGGAGCCTGGGCCACCACCTTGCGAACCACTCGTCGCGGAACCGGCTTCAGCGCGGGCGGCGGGGTCGGAGGTTTGGCCTGCGTGGGCGTCTTGGCCGGAGTGGGCTGTCGGCGAGACGTTGCCCGCCTGGATTTCGCCCGGTGCCGATTCCGAAACATGACCGACTGCTTGTGCCACCAATCGGCCACGCGGGAACGTCGCGGCTCCGGCTCATCGGCTCGTGTCGATGGGAATGCGATCGAGGTCAGTACGACCGCGGTCACCACCACCATACTCACCGTCGCATTCGTGGTCGATCTGCACCAACTGGTCCTCGTGGCCGACATGTCCTGACTCCCTGGGTCTCGCCTTGATGAGTTGTGTCGCCGGGACTATCCACGTCGCCGACAAGTCACTTGGACCAAACTCCCACGGCACTCACGTCGCCCTGGAAAGCCAGTCCTTGTCAGGTGTGCCTTCGGCCTGTACTGATTGGCCGGATGAACCGATCTGGTTGATTTGCACCGCTTAAGGTGATGAGACACAAATCATTGAATGACAACAGGTTGCGGCGCCGGTACTGCCTGCCTCAGCGTTACGATTCGGTCAACCGTTGTAATCGTTTGGTCTTGAAAAATTGACAGAATCCCTACAATCTAACACCGCGTCACTCACCGCCAGGTGATGCGGGAGCCAACAGGCCCTCATCACACACTTCACGAGTGAAGCCAACGTCACAGACGACGGGTCAGGGAGAGAGGTTTGGCGCCCAAGCCGACAAAGGAAAACGGCCGCTCGAGGAAGTCGTCATCGTCGAAAACCCAGCCCGTTGGCGACCATCCACCAGGCTCGGTCGACGATGAACTGCGGATCGAATACGTTTCAATCAGCCAGGAAACCCGCAGACGTTACCTCAATTATGCCCTCTCGGTGATTCAATCCCGGGCCCTGCCCGACGTCCGCGATGGATTGAAACCGGTCCAACGTCGCATTCTCTTCGCGATGTATCACGACCTGCATCTTGCGGCCAACGCCAAGCCTCGCAAGTCGATGAAAATCTGCGGCGATACGACCGGTAACTATCACCCGCATGGAGAAACAGCGGTCTATGAAGCCCTGGTCCGTATGGCCCAGGACTTCACGCTGCGTTACCCGCTGGTCAACGGGCAGGGCAACTTTGGCTCCGTGATGGGCATGGGAGCCGCGGCAGCTCGCTACACCGAGGCCCGGTTGACGGCCATCGCCGAAGAGCTGATGTCCGAACTCCGGTATCGCACCGTTGACACGCGGCTCAACTACGATGCCACCCGTTCGGAACCGATCGTACTGCCGGCCCGGTTCCCCAACCTCCTGGTCAATGGGACCCAGGGCATCGCCGTGGGCATGGCAACCAGCATCCCACCACACAACCTCGGGGAGGTCATCAAGGCCTGTTTGCATCTGGTCGACAACCCCAAGGCCACTCCGGGCAAGCTGATGAACTACATCAAGGGCCCCGATTTTCCGCTCGGCGGTCGTATCGTCACCGACAAGAAAACACTCCGCACCGCTTACCGGACCGGCAAGGGATCGATCAAGGTGCGAGGCGAATGGAAGCGAGAAGCGGGCAGCCGCAAGAACTCCCCGGGACGAATCATCATTCATTCGGTGCCCTACGGCGTCGCCACCGATGGCCTCAAGTCCGACATCGGACAGTTGATTGCCGACCGCAAGCTGCCCCAGTTGACCGACCTGGTGGATGAAACCTCCAGCGAATCCGGGTTGAAGATTGTCCTGGAGACCAAGTCTGAAGCCGATCCTGATGCGGTGATGGCGTACCTGTTCAAGCACACCGCCCTGGAACAAAACGTCTCCTACAATGCCACCGCACTCGTTCCCGACAATGCCGATGGACTGGTTCCTCGCCGGGTCGGCCTGGGCGAAATGCTCAACCACTTCAACCAGTTCCGCTTTGCCACCGTGCGTCGCCGTTTCGAGTTTCAACTCGAACAACTCCGGAAACGGATCCACATCCTCCAGGGCTTTGCAGTTCTCTTCGATGGCCTCGACAAGGCCCTGAAATTGATTCGCTCCAGCAACGGAAAAGCCGACGCCGCCAAGAAGCTGATGAAGGCATTTCCGCTTGACGAGATCCAGACCAACGCCATTCTCGAGTTGATGCTCTACAAGATCAGCAAGCTGGAGATCAACGAGATCCGCGAGGAACTGGGCGAGAAACAGGCTGAGGCGGAGCGGATCGAGACCCTGCTGGCCTCTCCCAAGAAACTCTGGAACGTCGTCAAAGAGGAACTCAAACAACTCGCCAAAGAATTCGGTGACAAACGGAAAACCTCGCTCGGATCGGTCGACGAGATCGTCGAATTCGACGCCCAGACATACATCGTCAGGGAAAACACCAACGTGGTGGTGACGCGTGACGGATGGATCAAACGAGTGGGTCGATTGGCCAAGATCGAATCGACTCGTGTCCGGGAAGGTGACAGTGTCCTGGCTGTCGTCCCGGGCAACACGCTCGATTCGACCGTCATCCTTGCCAGTGACGGCACCGCCTACACCCTCCCGATCGATGGCCTCCCTTCCTCCTCGGGATACGGTGACCCGCTCTCCAAGCACGTCAAACTCGCCGACGGCGTGCAGGTGGTTAACGCGATTTCAACTGACAACCGCTTTGTTCCGACCGACGCGACGGTCAAGGGCGAGACCACGCCCGGCCCGTTTCTGTTGATTGTCACCGCCACGGGACAGGTTCTCCGTTACAGCTTCAGTACTTTCCGCACCCCATCAACTCGCAACGGCCGCCGTTACTGTCGGCTCAAGCCCGGGGACCGTGTCGTCTATGCCGGGTTGGTCACGTCCGGCAAGACACTTTTTGTGGTGTCACGAGACGCGCGGCTGGTGCATTTCGCCATCGACGATGTCCCTGTGCTGGCTGGTCCCGGCAAGGGCGTCCGGGGCATCAGGCTGGACTCCGGTGACGAGGTGCTCGGCGCCCGTCAGCTTTCCCGGCCAGGTGATTCGCTCAGGATACGAAATACCAACGACAAGGTGGTCAGTTTTGGCCAAACCAAGTACACCATCACCTCGCGTGGCGGACGCGGCACCAAGACCTCCAAGCGAACAGGTTTCACCGAGATCATCCAACCCGAAATCGCTCTGGTCGACTGGAGCGAACACGAGGACGAATGAGGATGGCAACCGCTTCTGGCAAAACAACGAAAAACACACCGACTCGGAAACGGGAAACCGGTCCGAAGACGGCCGACACATCCACGGGCTCGTACCAGGCCAAGGACATCGAGGTTCTGGAAGGACTCGAGGCGGTCCGCCGCCGTCCGGCCATGTACATCGGCACCACCGACAACCGCGGGCTGCATCACCTGCTATGGGAACTCGTTGACAACTCGGTTGACGAATTCCTTGCCGGGGAAACCGACCGCATCAATGTCACGCTCCACAAGGACGGCAGTTCAATCACCGTCAGCGACAACGGACGCGGCATCCCCGTCGACAAGCATCCCAAGAGCAAAACGTCGGCACTCGAACTGATCATGACCACGCTCCACGCCGGTGGGAAATTCACCGACAAGAACTACGCCCGCAGCGGCGGGCTCCACGGGGTGGGTTCCTCGGTCGTCAACGCACTCTCGACCGAGTTGATCGTGACCGTCAAGCGAGACGGAAGCGAGTGGATGCAAGCCTACAACCAGGGTCGGCCCGAGGCCAAGGTCAAGAAGGTTCGGCGGGTTCGCGGACATGGAACCACGATTTTCTTTCGGCCCGACGATTCGATCTTCCGACGCACGAAGTTCAATCCCGAAACGATTCGACAACACCTCGAGGACATCTCGTTTATCCACGGCGGATTGAGGATCTTCTTTCACGATGAGACGAAAGGGGAAACTCACGAATTGCATCATCCCGAGGGGATCGAGGCCTATCTCCAGAAGATCACCACCGATGGCCAAAAGAAATCCGTCCACGAGTTGTCCTTCGCAATCGACAAAGACGAACGAGGGAACCGGATCGAGGTCGTGTTGCACTGGTCCGAGGCAACCGACGAAGAAATCCGCAGTTACGTCAACGGCATCCGAACCCATGGTGGCGGCACCCACGAGAGCGGGTTGCGCAGCGGAGTGGCCAAGGCCATCAAGAACTACATCGAGGTCCACAATATCAAGCCCAAGGGGGTGACCATCACCAACGACGACATCCGCGAGGGAGTTGTCGCCATCCTCTCGGTGTTCCTGGGTGATCCAATGTTCCAGGGACAGACCAAGGAAAAACTCAACAACCCCGAGTTGTCCGGGCAGGTCGAGAGCATGGTCCGGCCAGGATTGGAAACCTGGCTGAACGCGAACCCTTCAGTCGCCGATTCGATTCTCGGACGAATCGTCCTGGCCGCTCGTGCCCGTACGGCCAGCCGGGATGCGGCCAAGGAGATTCGCCGCAAGACACCAGCCAACAAACGAAACACGCTGCCCGGAAAACTCTACGACTGCCGGGCCGGCAGTCGCGAGGAGAGTGAACTGTTTATCGTCGAAGGAGATTCCGCCGGCGGAACCGCGGCGATGGGACGCAACAGCCGCACCCAGGCCGTGCTCCCCCTGCGAGGCAAAGTGCTCAATACCGAATCACTCTCCACCACCAAAATCATGTCCAACCAGTCGATCCAGGACCTGGTCGAGACGCTCGGCACCGGAGTCGGCGCGGATTGCGACATCCGCAAGCTCCGCTACGGACGCGTGATCCTGCTGATGGATGCCGATAGCGATGGCTACCACATCAGTACGCTGCTGTTGACGTTCTTTTTCCGCCACATGCGAGAATTGATCCGGCAGGGGAAGCTCTTCATCGCCCAGCCTCCCTTGTACCGGATCGAGATCGGCAACAAGACATTCTACGCCCAGGACGACGCCGACAAGGAACAGGTGGTCGCCGCTGCTCCGTCCGGACGCAAGATCGTCATCGATCGCTTCAAGGGACTGGGCGAAATGAACGCCGACCAGTTGAAAGACACGACACTCGACCCAACCAAACGGATTCTGCTCAGGGTCGACATCGAGAGCCAACTGGACGCCGACAATACGTTCAGGCAGTTGCTCGGACGGGATGCCTCGGAACGATACCGGGTGATCATGGACGAGGCTGACGAGGCTGACGACCTGGATATCTAGGTCCGTTTTGTGCCACGTGGTTCGCGCGCGAACCTAGCTCTGCTCCTGCAACGACTCCAGGCCCATCCAGCCGATCAAGCCGGCCGCAACGACGAACATGATGTCCATTGTCGTCTGCCCGGAAAACGGTGCCATGCCGGACTGACCGGCCAGGCCCATCACCATGTCCAACAGTGCCACCACGCCGACCAGGGCCGACACGCCGATCGATACCAGAATCACCGCCTTCATGGATCGCCAACCACTCTCGTGAACAATTGCGGGCCTTGCCCGGAACACCGTGCCGGGCACAGATGGTAGTGCCGTTAGTATAGATCGGTCGTCGTGACCGGGTCCAGCCGTTACTTTTTCCGCAAAATCACTCCGCCGGGCCGAAAAACGGTCGCGACAACTTCCTCGCTACGCGGTAGCCGACATCGAGGTCAACTCGACCACGTGCCCGTCCGGATCGCAGACAAACACCTGCACGGCCCCATCAGGCCGCTCCTTGGGCCCTGCGACAACCGGAACATCCAATTCTCGCAATCGCTCGACACACGCGTAGACATCATCGACCTGGAAGGCAAAATGATGTGTCCGTGATCCCCGGAATTCAGCCGGCACCAGGTTACCGGACGGCCCGGAACCTTCGTGTTCCAGGATCAGGTGAATCTGGGTTGGCCCACTCTGGAACCACAGGCCATCAAATGAGAATCCCGGACGCGGGACCTCGACCATCCCCAGCACACCGACGTAAAACGCCCGGCTCGACTCCAGGTCACCAACAACCACCGTGACATGGTCGATCGTGCGGACGGCGATCGGCCCGGCCGCATCGGTTTCAACAGCACTCATCCTGCAGTCTCCTCGGCAGTCTCCTCGGCAGTCTCCTCGGCAGTCTCCTCGGCAGTCGCCTGCAACATCAGTTCCACCGCCTCCCGTCCCGACATCCCCGGCGTGATTCCTATCGACTCGGCCCGAGGCGTACAACGAACGATCCTCGCATCAAGCAAGTCCTCGGGATCCACCAACGGACATTCGGGCGTTCCCTGCGCCACGGCGAGGGCCTGGTTGAATTCGGCTGGCACCACGACGTCGTAAATTCCACACCCAACGATCCCAATTGGTGTCAGGATCGAACAGTACTGTCCATTGACCCACCGGTTGCTGATTCCAATCGCGGGGCCATTTTCAAATTGCATCGATGTTGTGATCGACCGCGGCAAGTTGTCTGCCATGAACTCCGCTCCTCTCCATTTCAGGTCAACACGGTCTCGCCACCGGAGTCCACGGGCAATCCGATGGACCAATCCTGACCGTCACGCACCACGCGACGATACAACGTGTCGCGNTCGACCGGTTCACGCCCGGCCTCGCGGATCAGCCGGTGCAACCGCTCGACCGTCAAGCCNTCGGGGGTCACCGCTCCCGCGTCGTGATAAATCAACTCGTGAACCACCGTTCCGTCCAGGTCGTCGGCTCCAAAGCTCAACGCCACCTGGGCCGTCTCCTCGCCCAGCATGATCCAGTAGGCCTTGATGTGGTCAAAGTTGTCCAGCATCACCCTGGACAGCGCCATCACCCGCAGATCCGTCAGTCCGCCGGGCAGGTGCAGGTGCTCCAAGCCGGTGTTCTCTGGATGAAAGGCCAGCGGGATGAAGGTCTGAAATCCACCGGTTTCGTCCTGCAGTTCGCGAAGACGGCACAGGTGATCGACCCGATGCCGAGACTCTTCGAGATGGCCATAGAGCATCGTGGCATTGGTCCGAAGTCCCAGTTGATGGGCACAACGATGGATGTCGAGCCACGACTGCCCGTCGGCCTTGTGTTCGCAAATTTGGCCACGAATCTCCTCGTCGAAGATCTCCGCNCCACCACCGGGCATGCTGCCCAGTCCGGCGTCAATCAATTGTTCCAGCACCCACTGGACCGGTTGTTTCGTGATGTGAGAAAACCAGTTGATTTCAACACCGGTCCAGGCCTTGATGTGGATCCGTGGGTTGGCGTCATGGATCACCCGCACCACGTCGACATACCATTCAAACGGCTTCTGGTGATGCAGCCCACCGACAACGTGAATCTCAGTGGCCCCGGCCTCGGTGGCCTCCTCGACCCGCTCCCGGATCATCGCTTCGTCAAACGTGTAAGCACGCTCGGCTTTCAGATCCGAGCGAAATGCGCAGAACACGCACCGGTACACGCAGACATTGGTGGGGTTGAGGTGGATGTTGGTGTTGTAGAACGCCAGGTTGCCGTTCTTGCGTTCCCGAATCACGTTGGCCAATTGGCCGAGAAACAACAGGTCGGCGTTCTGATCAAGGTACAGGCCGTCTTCAAAAGACACCCGCCCGCCCGACTCGACGGTCTCGGCGATCGCCTGGAGCCGGGGGTCAGTGCTCGGGAGCAAAACCGGCGAAGTCATGAGCGTCTCATTCACGTTGCGTCTGGATCCACTCTATCCAACCGCATTCTAGACGCACCGTTCACTGTCAGCCAGCAACGNACCACNCCGCCACACAACTCACGACGCCGCAAGCGGGAAAAGCAACACATCGGCCAGTCCCACTGCGAGCAGTCCCAGGCTGATCACCGCATTGATATGAAAGAACGCGAGGCCGACCCGCGAGAGATCCTCGGGGCGGACCAGCCAGTGCTCCCAGGCCAACAGGACACTGACTGCCACCACACCACAAAGGAACACCGGCCCCAATCCAGCGGCCATCCACAGCCCAAACAGGCAACCGATCGTCACCAGGTGACTGACCATCGCCACCCGCAGAGCCGCCGGCACACCCAGTCGAGCCGGGACACTGAACAAACCAGCCCGGCGGTCATGCTCCACATCCTGGCAGGCGTAGATGATGTCGAATCCGCCCACCCAGAAGAAGATCACCGCCGCGAGCATTCCCGGGATCGCCAGGTCCTCAGCCGATGCAATCAACGGTCCCCGGATCGCGATCCAGACACACAGGGGTGAGAGCATCAACGCGGCCGCCAGCCAGTAATGGCACAGGCTGGAGAACCGCTTGACGTACGAGTACCCCAGCAGGAANAACAGCACGGGGACAGCCAATCGGATCGGCCACCAATTGGGTGGATCCCCCAACAGAAACAACAGTGTCGACGCCAGGAAACCCAGCGAACAAATCAGCGTGAAAAGCCAGACCGATCCAACNCCCAGCAACCCCGCCGGCAGGTGACGGTTGGCAGTTCGAGGATTCTCGGCATCGAGGCGGCGGTCGACCAGGCGATTGAAGGCCATCGCCGCGCTGCGAGCGGTGACCATCCCCAGCACNATCCCTCCCAACTGGTACCACGCGAAGCCATTCTCGGGCTCCCGCCATGCCAACACCGCCGCCAACAGCGCAAACGGCAATGCGAACACCGTGTGGCTGAAGCGAATCAACTCGAGCAGTTGACGAATCCGACCAAGCCTGGAAACCGTACCGTCTGAAGTCGGAGGCATGGTCGTCATGAATCGAATTCAAGTCGGTCCGTGATCAGGGGGCAACGAGTGCACCGTGACGTTNCAGGTGAGTCCTCCAGCGGGCCACGGCCTTGCTCCGTCGCCCCACCGCGGCATCGGGCCGAAACTCGTATTTCCGGCCCGTGATCCGCGACACATGGNAAAACGCCATTTCCCGGATCGCAACGTGGTCGTGGTCCAGCCAGTCCACAAGCTGTTCGGAGGTTTCCTGGCCAGCACCATCCGCCTTGTCAAAGCCCCACANCAACCGATGGACGGTCTCGACATCTGTCCGTTCGAACCAGCGGCCCAACTCGACTTTCAACACGTCACTTCTTCCGGCCTCNCCCACCAGCCACTGCCTCAGGCCNTCAAACGCCCCCTGGCGGGATTCGCTGTACTTGGACTCGGCCAANNCCTGCACCAGGGGCTCCAGTTGGCCCGTCAAAGCCAGGCAACTCACGGCCAGGGCCGACACCCCCGACAACGGCGATTTGACAGCCGCGGCCACGCTGAGACGGATCGGTTGTTGGGGATCGAATTCTCGTTCAAAGCGAGTNGACAGNGTCCGCTGAACGGCCGAAGCCGNCTGGGNCCCNGGGACCAGCCAACCGGGAAGAACCGCCAACGGCTTCGGTCCCTCGTCATCAACATCCGAGGGTGCCAGGGACAACCAGTCACCTTTGACCAACGACAACACTGCATCGGATGACTCCGACTCCAACCGGACCGCTCCGCTGGCGACCGTGAGATCTCCCAGGTACCAGTCCCCCTCGAAGTCCTGTTCGAAGGATTGTGGGAATCTCGGGTGGACCTTGATCCCGCACATCGTGTCGGGTTCTGACAATTCCAACCGCCAGCTGCGTTTTCCAATTGCCAGGCGAACCACGACCGGCCCGGAGACACCCGCCGTCGGTGGCCCCGAATGGAACACGACACGACCACGCTCGATCGCCACCGCGCACACGGCATCAGACGCCCCGGCCAGCGACACGACGGAACTCCCCTGGAGACTCATCCGCACGGACAGGTTCTCGATCTTCAGATCCGCCACGAATGGATCCGGCGATGCCAATCGTTCACCCGAACGGACCTGTCCGCCCCGGGGCAACACCATCCAACCACCGCTGTCGACATCCTGTCTCAATAAGACTCCGTGGGCCGAAGCGTACTGGACCGGTGGCAAGGGAGGCGCCGGGACGGGAACCACCGGTTTGGAAGGCTCGACGACCGGCGGCTCGGGCTTGCTCGAAACAGCCGGGGGCTTGCTCACATCCGGGCCCGTATCCGGGCTGTTTCCCGGTTCGTCCGACCTGGTGACCGGGGCCACCGCGGCCGCCTGGGGGCCGGGAGCATCTGTTGCGGGCGACTCAACCGCCACCGGCAAGGCTGTATCCGGCGAGGTGTCAATCACACCCGCCCCATCCTCCAGGTCCACCACCGCCGCCGGAGTTTCACTCTCGGTACCAGACACCGCCTGCCAGTCCAACACTCGAACCTGGCCTTCGAACACCAACAAGGAGAGCCAGGCCAGAACGACCACCGAAACCACGATATAGGGCAGGCCACGTTTCCACGCGGAGGGAGGAGTCGCGATCTGGCGAACCGCGTCGGCCACCGCCTGTTCTTCTTCGCTCGGGACTCCCGCACTGCCATCCCCCTGGTTGTCCAGAGATTCGACCGCAGCCACCTCGTCGGAATCCGGCTCGACGGCCCCCAGCACGTCCTCGACACGGCTGGCCCCCAACGCATACATCCGTTCACGACTCTCGGGCACCACCGTCACCGGTTCACCCAGCACCAGTGTCAGAACCTGGTGACAGGCGGCCATCTCCGCCAGGTGCACATCGGATTCCAGGCACACCTGCTCCACATCATTCACGCCGTCGATCGGCAAGGTGTTGTCCAGGTATTCGGCCACCACGTTGGGTTCCAAGCCCATGGCCGGGCCGATCAACTCCGGTGCGGTCAGACGCCGCCGCCGAGTCACCTCTCGGATCCGCCCGATCAATGTCGACGCCGATGGACTCTCCGTCGCTTTTTTTCCGATTTCCCGAGCCTGCTCGGGTTCGAGAATATCGTCCAGGTAGGCCAGCAGGGTTCTGAGTGTCAGCCGCATGAATTCCATTTCCTCGCTGGAACTGTATCTCGAACAGACCCGGGCGTGGTGACGGAGCGTATCTGCCCCAAGACCACCTCCTGTACTTAATAGTGCCTGGCAGACCACAATTCCGTACAACCAATTGCAAACAAAACCACATTTTCCTGAATGTCCTCCTGTGGCTTCCAAAACGTCTATTCCATCGAGAGTTGACGCCATGACACCACTTCCCACACGACCCGCTCGACTGTTGACGCTCGCCGTCTTGTTCCTGCTCCCCGGCGTTCTCCAGGCGGACAAGAAGCCAACCGTGAAGCCCCCACCCCGCGTGCTGCTTCTGTGGCATGATCCAGATGGACACCCCCGTTCGACTCACGAGTACCAGGCGGGGATGTGAATCATTGCTCGTCAGTTGCAACGTCATCACGGCATCCAGCCAATAGTGGTCCGGGCCAACGCCCCCTGGCCGGAGGGTCCGGAATTGCTGGACGGAGCCGATGCCGCGGCCCTGTTCGTCTCCGAAGGTGCCAAGTGGATCAGTGACGATTCCAGACGCCTGGCGGCCTTCAAAAAACTCGCCGCCCGCGGCGGAGGGCTCGCCGGCCTGCACTGGGGTATTGGAACCCGCAAGGCCGAACCCATCCCGGCGTTCCTGTCGTTGCTCGGCGGCTGTCATGGTGGGCCAGACCGGAAGTACACCGTGGTCACCACCCGTGCCACGCCCGCAAAACCATCGCATCCGGTGCTCAATGGCATCCAGCCGTTCCAGGTCAAGGACGAGTTCTATTATCGCCTGAAATTCGTCGGCAACGGCTCGAAGATCACCCCCCTGTTGAAAGTGCCCATCAACGGCACGCCCGAGACCGTTTCCTGGGCCTGGAGCCGTCCCGACGGGGGAAGGAGTTTTGGGTTCAGCGGCCTGCACTTCCACGAGAACTGGAAAAAAACCGAGTACCGCAGGCTGGTCATCCAGGGCATCCTCTGGACACTCAAAAGGCCGATTCCCCAGACCGGTGTCACAGTCCCTATCCAGCCCGGTGACCTCAAACTCACGCGTCCCAAAACATCGAAACCCGGCAAGCGGTAGTATCGCGCCCCGGTCGAATTTTCTTCTTGCCCTCCAGCGGTCCGCGTTTACAATGCGCGCGACTGCACAGGGTATTCGACAGGAGGTCGTCGATGTCAGATACCGAAAATGAGACCGGTCAACCCGCACGGGTTGTCGTGCTGGGTGCAGGCACCATGGGTGCCGGGATTGCTCAATGCCTGGCCGATCACGGGCACGAGGTCACTCTCACCGATGTCGACTCCGGTGCACTCCAACGAGCTCTTCAACGGATCGCCACCAGTCGCACGACACTCGAGGCTGCCGGATTGCAATCCAGCGACGTCTCCACCGACGGTGAACAGCGGTTGGCCATCTCCACCAACCTCGAGACATCGGTCAGCCAGGCCAACATGGTCATTGAAGCCGTACCGGAGAACATCGAGCTCAAATGCGAGGTTTTTGCGACACTCGATCGTCTCGCCCCTCCTCACACGGCGCTGGTCTCCAACACCTCTGGTCTCTCGATCACCACCCTCGCCCGGGCGACCGGCCGTCCCGAACAAGTCGCCGGCTTCCACTGGTGGAACCCGGCCGAGTTGGTGCCCCTGGTCGAGGTCACCTCCGGAGAACAAACCGATCCGAAACTGATCCAACAACTGCTGGACCTGGCCATCGCGCTCGGCAAGCAACCGATTCACGTCCGGCGTGATGTTCCGGGATTCGTCGGAAACCGCCTCCAGTTCGCGGTTTTCCGCGAGGCGCTGCACCTCGTCCAGGAAGGAGTTGTCAGTCCCGAGGATCTCGACCGGGCCATGACCGGAGGCCCGGGATTCCGATGGGGATTCCTCGGACCACTGCAGGCGGCCGATTTTGGAGGGCTGGACGTCTTTCACAGTATCTCCAGCTATCTCTGGCAAGACCTCGGTGATGCCACCACGCCTCCGCCAGTGCTGTGCGATCAACTTGCCGCAGGCCGACTGGGAACCAAGACCGGCGGTGGTTTCTACGACTACTCGCCCGAGGACCTGGCCAAGCTGACCCAACGTCGGGACCGTTTCCTGCTGGGTCTCAAGCAACTCGCCGACGCCAGCGGCCGCACTGGCAGGGACACGGTGGACACTCCGGTGAAGCCCAACCAGAAGGTCGCCTGAGATTGGCGGTGAATTGAGATCACCCCGGCAGCCAACCTAGGTCTGCCCGGCCCATTTCTCGCCCGCGTCCTCCACCGCTTCCTCGAATGCGGTTCGGATCCGGGCGATCGCTTCCTCGGGCAACGGCCCGCGGGAGGCGGCTTCAATATTGGCAAGCACATGATCAGGATTCGTCGTGCCGATGATCGCGGTGTGGACATCGCACGACAGCGTGAACCTCAGGGCCACTTCGGCCCAGTCCGATTCCTCGAACCCGATGTCCTCGGGGGCAAACGCCATCAGTGCCAGCCGCTCGGTGTAGGTTTCGGCATAACGAGCATAAAAACCCGGTTGGTCATTGAGGTCCTTCCAGGCTGCGTTGGCGATCGGTCGCTTGGCCATCACGCCAACTCCAAATTCTGCAGCGGTCGGCAAGACCTCATCGATGTTCACTTGATCGCACAGGTTGACGGACGTCTGGATCACACTGACGTCGTCCAGGCACGCCGCGTATGCCCCCGTCCGATTGTCGCCGGAATATCCCACGAAACGGACCTTGCCGGCATCCCGGGCACGGACCAGTGCACCAAGCGCCTCCCCCTGTTCCAGCACCTCACGGTCACAGGTGTGCAGGAGCATCACGTCAAGATGATCAGTCCGCAATCTTGCGAGCGACCTGTCGACAGTCGCGGTGATCACCTCGGCAGACCACGGTGATCCCGGCACATCGTCAAAAGCCTGGCCGCACTTCGAGACCAATACGAAGTCGTCTCGCCGGCTCCCGATCGACTGCCCGATCGCCTCTTCGGAACCACGATACCCCGCAGCGGTATCGATCAGGTTGACGCCATGATCCAGCAAGAGGCCCAGCACACCGTCGACTTCGCGTTGACCGGTCTCCAGCACCCCGATGGGAGCTCCGCCAAACCCCAGCACCGACACGTCCAGACCGGTCCGACCAAACGTCCGTGTTTCCATCGATTCGGCCCCTGCCCCTCGGCATTACTCAAAGACAATACTCAGCCAACCGTCGTTTGCCTCGACACGAGTCACCGAGAGATTGATCGGATCAGCGCCCTCGCGTGTCACGTTGAAGTGACGATCGATCATTCGATTCTTCACCGCCGCGCTCAGTTTCTTGCGAACGACTCCGGCCCGGACAATCTGCTTCGCGCGGCTCTTGGGACGCGACACCGCCGAGACCTTGACCGAACCGCGAGCGACAGCCACATTCTCGCCGGCGATCCGAACGTCAAACGGCATTGTCACGACCTGTGGCGGAATGTCCTCCTTGCCTCCGCCCTGCTTCAAACCGGCGCGGATAATCAACTTCAACTGGCCTTCAGCAATTCGGACCCGAATCGGATCGTCAGCCGCAAACATCAACGTCGTTGGCCCACTGTCGCCACTCGTTTTTGCCTCGGACTTGAAGTGAAACTCACGGCCCAGGAATGTCGAAACGGTCTTCTCGAACTCCGCCTTGACATCATCCTCGGTCATCGTCTTGCCGGCCAGATTCATCCGATCCAGGGCATTGTTGATAGCCGACTCGTGGAGATGCACCACCAGTCCCTTCTTGGAAACAACCGCCGGATTGGGCATTCCACCGGCCAACTCGCCCGAGCCCATCAACTGGCTGGAGACACGAAGTTCGGTGTCCGTGGAGGTGACACTCCGGCCAGCGGGAGCCAGCTTGAGTTCGTCGAGTGGGCCGTTGACATGCTTGGCGAGGTCGGCAGTTGCCTGCTTGAACTGTTTGTCCACTTCACCGTTGAATTCCGGCGCCACGTCGGCCGCAACTTTCTGAGCAGCAATCTGCTCGCTTCGCGGCGTGAGCTTGATCGCCTTCTTGCGAGCAATCCTCCGGACGAGTGAACTTTTTGCCGCAACATCAACGATCGTGTTGTTGGCGTCGACAGCCACCTCGGCCGGCTTGGTCGTGAAGCGGTCCCCGTCAAAGTGCACCAGCTTGGTCGCACTGAAGGTGTGTTCACCGTGCGTGAAAATGCTGGCGCCCTTCTTGTCGGCACGCGTGTCGGTGATCGTCTTGCCCTCGAGCACCATATTGAAACGGGCCCCCTGTTGACTGGGCAGCAGATCAATACCCACCCTCGCTGTCGTGGTCGAATCGCCACTGACCTGGGCTTCGAGAATCACGTCACGCACGGGTTTTTTCTCGACTCGTGTCTGCGCCACGTACCGGGCCAGCAACTGCTCGCTGGCAACGACACGCAGGTTGTATCCCAGGTAGTGCGGGCGGAGAGCTTCACCAAGTTGCTCGTACTGTGACCGGGAAATGCCCTGGATGGCCATCAAGGCCTTCCGGGCACGAGTCGCAGCGGTTCGCGATGCCGTCTCCTCGTAACTGTCAATCGCAGCAGCCAAGGTCACCAGATGCGGCCGCAACGCCGAGCGGGTCTTGTCATCCAGCGGCTTGGCTGGCGGTTTGGGAGCCGCCATCGGCTTGCCAGCCACTGCCAGGTAAGCGGCCAGGCCAGTCTCGACTGCTTCAAATTGGGGCTCCTGGAGAAACTTGATCTGCGCGGCGTTGCCCAGGTTGTCCTTGGTTTGGAGAGTCTTGAGCGCTGCACGCAGGGTGTCCAGGTCTCGCTTGGCAGGAGCTTTCTTCTGCACGGCGACGGCCACCTCGTTGAGACTGAGAAAGTCTATCCAGGTGGGGCCGGTATCAAACGACTTCAGGTAGGCGTTGAGGACCATGACCGATCCAGCCAACTTCTCGCGTGGCGTACCAGCAGCCGCCTTCGGCTTGGCCGATTTGGTGGAAATCGTCACCGCATCCAGCAAGGCCTCGGCCAGGCCCACCCGTCGAGCCAATCGACCATGCAACGTCACCAGTTCTCGGACGACCGGCTTGTTGTTCGGCTGCTGGATTCCACCACGAATCAGGCGGATCTGCTCCTTGAGTTCCTCGATGACTCGACGCTGCCCAACCACGTCCAACGATTTGTCCGAATGCAATTTCTCGACCAGGCTCGACACTTTTGTCCGCACCGGAGCCCACTTGCCGGTCAACGCCTCAAACGACTCCTCGTTCAGGTCGTAGGGAGCTTCGGCCGGCAGCAAGCCGACCAACCCCGGATTCGGTCCTGACGGCTTCGCCTGGGCCGACACATCAGGAACCGACAAGGCCAAAACCATCAAGGCCGTCAGCGAACCAATGGCAGCAGACAACCGCAGGACTGATACGCGACGAGAAATGGTCATGAAAAGTGCCACCGAGTTTGAGGATGACTTGTGTCTGGATCCAGTCCTGCGTTTCAGGACTTTTGTAACAGTAACCCATCGAGGAGAAACCCGTCGTGGAGGTCCCAGCGATGGCAAACGCTGTCGGTTCTTATCGACAGCGTTTGCCCCCTTTTTCGACAAAAACCCATTCCACATCCGGATAAATTCATTCAAGCCGTCTCCGGGTAAAACGAAAGGATATGGCGACAGCGTCACCCGTCTCTTACGCAATCTGACCCATCGAAACAATCCCAGCAATTGCCCATCTTTGACCCAACCCCCCAAATTGGTCAATATGGCTGTTTCGGGCCTGCCGGGAAATACCCACAACGCCCCAGCCACGGATGGACAACTTGGCCACAGCAGACTCGTCACCTCCGCATTCGCTTGCCCCGGACCAACTGACCCCAGCACAACGAACCGCCGTGGACCACTTCGAAGGTCCACTGCTGGTACTCGCCGGCCCGGGTTCCGGAAAAACTCGCGTGATCACCCGCCGGATGGCACGGCTGGTTGAACGTGGCGTGGATCCCCGGCAGATCCTGGCGGTGACCTTCACGAATAAAGCTGCCGAGGAAATGGCGGCCCGGGTTGAGCGACTCGCCGGAGGTCGACCGGTGGCAGTCAGCACCTTCCACCGTTTTTGTGCGAGGTTGCTGAGAGACCATGCCGAACTGGTCGGACTCCAGGCCAACTACACCATTCTCGACACGACCGATCAGAAACAGGTCGTCAGAACCGTCCTCGATGAACTCAACCTCGACGCGGTCCATTTCCCACCGGCCCGCATCAGTGGACGGATCAGCCGCGCCAAAAATGAACAGCAGACCGCGGAATCTCTCCAGGCCAATTCCGTGTCACGAGTGGGAAACCACTTCCAGGAGGTCGTCGCCCGCGTCTATCCCCGGTACCAGGACTTTCTGCTGCGCGCCAACGCTGTCGACTTCGACGATCTGCTCCTGCATGTCCAACAGTTGCTGACCGAGAATCCCGAACTCCGCAGCCGTCTCGACCAACAGTATCGCTTTGTGATGGTCGACGAATACCAGGACACGAATCTCGTCCAGTACGGCATCGTCCGCCTGCTCTCACACGACCACCCCAACCTGTGCGTCACGGGAGATCCCGACCAGTCCATCTATGGCTGGCGCGGCGCTCGAGTCGACAACATCCTGCGATTCGAACAGGACTACCCCGACGCCACCGTCGTGCGACTCGAGGAGAATTTCCGCAGCACAGCCGCGATCCTCCGTTCGGCCGATCAACTCATCGCCCACAACCAGCTTCGCAAAGCCAAGTCGCTGATAACACAAAACCCCGAGGGAGACGCTGTCGAATTGCTGGTTTACGGATCGGCACAGGACGAGGCCCATGGTATCTCCGCCCGGATCCATGAACTGGTTTCACGCAACGAGTGCACCTATGGCGATTGCGCCGTGTTTTACCGGGTGAACTCAATGTCGCGACAACTCGAACAGGCACTCTCCAGATGGGGAATTCCCTACCAGGTCATCGCTGGTGTGGCATTCTTCGAGAGAGCCGAGGTGAAAGATCTTCTCGGTTACCTGCGACTGATTGAGAATCCGGCCGATGACGCCGCATTTGCGCGTGTGGTCAACAAGCCACCACGCCGGATCGGCAAGGTCACTCAATCCAAATTGGCCCGGTACGCCACCACAGAAAAAATCAACCGGCTCGAAGCCGCCGCCCACGCCAAGCAGATCCCCAATCTCTCCAAACCCGCCACCACCGCCTTGTTGCGATTTCATGAACTGATCGACGGCCTGAACCTGGCCGATGCCGGCTCGGTCGCCGAGTTATTGCGGACCATCATTGACCGCACCCGATACACCGCCGGCTGGCAAACCGGCCTCGGCAAGTCCTCCGAACAGGACATCCAGCGGCAGGCGGTCATCGACGAACTTCTCGCACTGGCCACACAGTATGACGAGGATCTCGGTGATGAACGGTCGTTGGCCGGGTTCCTGGAAATCACCAGCCTGGTGGCCGACACAGACGCCATCGACCCATCACAGGGCAACGTCACCCTGATGACCCTCCATGCGGCCAAGGGGCTCGAGTTCCCCACGGTCTTCGTTGCTGGCGTCGAGCAGAACCTGTTGCCCCACGAGCGGTCATTGCGAGACGACAATCCCCGTGAGATCGAGGAAGAACGACGCCTGCTGTTTGTCGGCATGACCCGGGCCATCGACCGACTGTCATTGACACTGGCTGCCCAGCGTGACCTGCATGGGCAGTCCCGTTCGACGATTCCCAGCCAGTTTCTCAATGAAATGCAACTCTCCATGCGGGACAATACCATCCCCGGAGACACGGCTGTCCCCAGGCCACCACTGCCTGATGCCGGGAACACAATGGGACGCTCCGGCATGGCCGATTCTCCACTGTTGACGACTGGCGCGGCCCTGCTCAATGGAACCGGTGAAGCCGCAACACTGGAGCAGGGGTTCGCGGTGGGAATGGCCGTCAGGCATCCCCGCTACGGTCGGGGTACCGTCGTCGCCGTCGACGGATTCGCCCGAAACCGTACCGTCACCGTGCGATTCGAGGACTCTGACGAAGGAGTCTCGTTTCAGGCCGCACACTGCCCACTACAACCGTTGGGCCGGTCGTAGCGGCTCAGCCTGACCGTCTCAAGCCGACACGGGCTGAGACCGAACCATGGAGATATGCCACGTCGCGCCAACACAGCCCAACGGCCTCGCACCGAATCGCTCCCCAAGCCGTTCGACAGCCACCTGTCGGCCTTCCTGGCCTATCTCGAAGCCGAATGTGGATTGGCCAGCAACACGGTGAAATCGTACCGGGGCGACCTGAAGGACTTTCTTGGTTGGTTGAGTGAGCAATCCGGTTCGCCGGACAAAGCGCTGGCCAACGTCGATCCGGAGACGCTCCGCGACTACCTGCAGAAACTGCGTGACCGCCGACTGGCCACCAGTTCACTGGCCCGTCGGCTCAGTACCATCCGTACTTTTTACCGTTTCCTGGTTTTTGACGGGGTGTTGACCGAGACCGCCGTCGACGAATTTCGTTCACCTCGGATGTGGCAACGGCTGCCCAAGGTTCTCGGAACCGAGGTTGTCGATCGACTGATCGACGAGCCCGGCCGGGTCTCAACCGACCGTTTCCCACTTCGCGACCGTTCATTGCTGGGGCTGCTCTACGCGACCGGATGCCGCGCTTCGGAAGTCACCGGCCTGAAATTGCGCGACATTGACCTGGTCGAGGGACTGTGCCGCTGCCTGGGAAAGGGCAACAAGGAACGACTGGCGTTCATCGCCAGCCCGGCAATCCGGGCCACTCTCTCGGAATACCTCGACACCGAACGCCCCGCACTGACGGGTCTCCAGACGCCCCCCTGGCTGTTCCTGACTCGCAGCGGCAATCAACTCTCGCGAATCACCCTCTGGAATCTCGTCAAAAAATATGCCGCCCGCTCAGGAATCTCCGGGGACGTCAGTCCTCACACCCTGCGACACTGTTTTGCAACGCACATGCTCGCCGGGGGAGCCGGCATTCGTGAATTGCAGGAATTGCTCGGCCACGCCAGTGTCGCCACAACGCAACTCTATACCCAGGTCGAGCACAGCCGCCTGAAGGGACTGCACGAACAGTGCCATCCGCGGGGCTAGGTCCAGAGACCGGACTCAGCCGCCGGCTCGAGACCTGAGACTCTGCCGCGGCGGTGCAAACTTGATCTTTTCAACAAACCGAGAAATCCTCGGTGCTCCCCCGTCACCAGACGACGCAATCTCGCCGGTACAGGCACTGACGGCGCTGATCACGTGCTCGTAGTTCAGGTCGAAGTCCGCATCGATTTCGATTTCCACCTCATCGGCATACGGACTGCCCGCAATCTGCTCCTTGATCGTTTGTTGCAGCAGCCGGAAAGCGTTGACGCCGTTGCCAAGACTACGCTGACCAAACCGAACCTCAACCAACTGCCCGGTGGCCGGATCGGCCACCAACCGCACCTTGAAGTCGGGCAGAAGTTTCGGCGTCTCCGTCTGGGCCTGCGCCACGGCCGGCATGTTGATGTTGAAATCACCCTCGGGACTGATGATCTTCAGCGTGCACATAAAAAAGATCAGCAGCAGGAACACGACGTCGATCATCGGAGCCATTTGCGGCTCGATTTTCTCGGCTGTTTTCTGGTTGCGGAACTGCATCGATCAGTTACCCCGAGACTGAAATGCACGGCTGGCGGCTGTCTGTTCAGCCTTCAGGGCGAACTTGGCAAAACCACCCTGCGAAGATCCGTCACCTGCGGTGAACGGTTCCTGTGACATCTGGATCAATTTCTGGACGATCCCTGTTGGCACACGCGAATCGGCCCGGATGACCACCGTCACCTCCTCGGCCGGACTCACACCGCGACCATGAAACAGGCGTTTTTCCTGCTCGAGCCGGTACGCAAATGGCACTGTCTGACGGGTTTCAGCGCTGTTGGAAATCCGGTTGTAGATCAGCAACTCGCTCGGAGAATCGGTATCGGTGACGCGGCAAAACTGGGCGTTGTAGAACACCACCGGCCCCTGTTCGGGGATATTGTGTTTCTCGTCACGAATGAACCCCACGTTGAGCACCAGTTCGTGCGCTGGCTTGACCGTCGGGGGCTGCGCCAGAACATCCTCCGGCAACCGCACCCGCTCATCGGCCTGGGTTTGTTCGAAGTTGGAAATCACCATGAAGAAGGCAATCAACTGGAACACGATGTCGATCATCGGGGTCATGTCGACCTCGGCCAACGCCACGTCTGATTTGTTGATTCGCATCAGCAATACCTCTTTGCAGCAGTCCGGACGCCCGGTCTCCGAAACCGTTTACTCTTGTGGTGCAGCCGGAGCCGGGGCAGTTCCGCCACCGCCGGCGGACTTTCCGCGGCCAAGAGTCTGGAACCGGGCCATCAGTCCTTCACTGACCATGCCCACCTCCAACACCAGCCTCGAGACACGGTTGCGGAGAATGCTGTAGGCGACCATCGCGGGAATCGCGATGCCCAAGCCAACCAGGGTGGTCCACAGGGCCTTCTGAATCCCGTCGGCCAATTTCGAGGGTTCCACCTGCGTGGCCGTGGCGATCTCGTCGAAGGAAGCAATCATACCGGTCACTGTTCCGGCCAGGCCGATCATCGGGGCAATCGAGCCGATCAATGCCAGGTAACTCAGGCGGTGCTCCAGCGACATGTTCTCGTCTTCACCGACCTCCTGCATTCCCTCGACCGCCTCGGAATAACCGCGGTTGAGTTTTGTCAGGCCGGCGGTCAACACGCGTGCAACCATCGAGTCGTGATCGCGGGCCGTGTTGTATGCCCCCTGGTAGTCCTTGTTGTCCAATTGATCTTCAAAATCATCAACGAACTCCGGCGGCAGGAGGACGTCTCGACGAATCTGCAACACGTTCATCATCACCAGGGCAACCAGTGTGAAAGAGAGCAACAGGAAAATCGGGCCGAAAAAGTACCCCAGTGATCCGATCGACTTGGTCAACAAGCTCTCGGAGGTGGGGGCGGCCGCTTCCCCTTCGGCCCCTGCCGTCGGATCACCAGCCGCAGCAGCACCATCCGCTGCCGGTGCTGCTGCCGGTGCCGGTGTTGCGGCATCTGCCGGTGCGGCAGCAGGTGGTTCGGCCTTCTTATCGTCCTGCCAGGCCAGAGCGGAGTCGGAAGCTGGCCCGAGGGCCAGGAAAGTCACCAGGCACACGCTGGCAGCCATCCACGCAACTGTTCGGCGTGCAAGCAGGAGGTCGGACATGTTCATCTCCAGTGATCCAATCGTATTGGTTGTCTTGGTCCATTCGGGCAGGCGTCATTCAATGGGCAACGTCTGCCTCGGGTCATTTCGCCAGTTTTTTTGTCCACGGACTTTGCGGATAGTCACTTCGTAATCTTTCCCTGGCCGAGGAGGCTCGTTCGGGATGGCCCACGGCCGACCAGAGCGTTCCCAGGTGAAACAATGACTCGGCGTGCACAGTCGCCTCGGTAGCAAACAGCAAGTCGACGTGCAGGTAGGCCAGCACCGCTTCCTTCTGACGCCCCAACAGCCTCAAGCAATCACCCTGTCTGAGATAGGCTTCGGCGAGTACCCCGGTGTTGGTGTCTGACGCCTCGTTGAGCACTCCGGCGAGGTCCTTGAGAGCAGCCTCATAGGAAGCTTGCCCCTGCTTGCGTAACAGGCAGGTCGACTTGCCCAGTACCGCGGCAAATTTCTGGCCTTTCACGGCTGCATCGGTGCTGTTACCGCCCTGGGTAATCACTTTCTGGAAAGCCGCGAGCGCTTCATCAACGCTGTCTTGAACCAACAGGACCTTCGCCTGGGCACTCTGGCCGGCCATCTTGTAGTCCAACCACGGGGCGGCCGACAACGTCGTGAATTGCGCCTTGGCCTGATCGTGGTTCCCCAGGGCCAATTCAACACGGCCGAGCAATCCCACTGCCGGGAAGTACCGGAAGTTGGCCCCCCCCATCTGAAGAAATGCTTCGAGCTTGGCCTTGGCGTCGGCCAGTTTCCCCGCTCCGGCCAGCGCCTGCCCGGCGGTTGCTCGAGCGATCAAGAACTGCAGGTCCAACTTGATATTGGCGGAGTTGGATTTGGGATCGGTCATCACGTCCGCGTACCCCTCCAGGGCACGCTTGAAACGAGCCGCCCGATCGGCTCCCCTGGCGGTGATCAACTTGGCCGGTTCGCCATCCCAACGCACGTCAACAATGTCGTTGGCCGGCACGGTGACATCGGCGCCAACCTGGGGCTTGACCGTCAAACCGGTCTTCGAGATGGCGGTAATTTTGCCGCGAGTCGGTGTCGTGGAACTCCTGCGAATCACCTGATCAATCGCCTGTGTCGGCCGTGGCGCGGCCAAACAGACAATCAGCACCAGGCCGATCGACAGGACTGTTCCGACTCGATCGCGTTTCATCACCGCGTTCTCTGGTCTCGCCAATGATTGGAGGTTCATGTTGAAACGCCTCATGACTTTGGTCTCGTTGGAGGCTTCTGGCGACGGGGCCGATCCGAGGATTTGCCACGGCGGCTCGAGGTGGCCTGCTTCCCCGACTTTCTGGAGCGAGTCGTTTTTTTTTCGGCCGCTCGAGGCTCGGGTGCCAAGTCGGACGCATACCGACGACGAGGCCGTTTCTTCCTCGAGGAGCCCTTGATCATGAACACGACCCCGATCCCACCACCGGCCAACAACACACCCGCAAAAATAAGGCCCAGCATATTTGTTCCCGGTTCATCCGAGCCTTCGGGCTTGCCCGCGACGGGAGCAGCACCAGTCGCGGCCGCCGTGGGAGTGGCAACGGGTGCCTTGGCCACTGCCGCCACAACCGTTGGCTTGTACTTCTCGCGGTACTCGGCCAGGGAAATCACCGGTTCACCAAGTTCCTCGAGGATCTTCCGATAGGCGGCGTCGTAGCGTGGTGCCCAGCGAGGATCGACCACTGATGTGACCATCATCATCCCCTGGATTTCCGACCTCGCCCGCTTCAACTGGTCGGTCTTCTTGTTCGAATCCGCCCCCGCATGCTGGATCCGACATTGCAGTTGGTTGTATCGCGCTTCCCATCTCCGATCACGGTAACGATCCGACTCCTTTGATCCACCGTCGATCAGCCGTTGCAGGTAGAGGGCAATTTGACTCCATCCCAGAACGCGTTCGGATTCAACACCGGCAATCGCCTTGTCAAATTGTTCCGCCCGGCCCGAGTTGCCCCAGGCCTGGTACAACGTGGCGGCCTCGAACTGAACATCCAAAGCCAGCGGCTGGCTCTTGGCCAACGAAACGATCAGCTTCTGGGCCTCTTCGAAACTCCCCTGGTGACGCCGACAATTGGCGAGCCGGAGAGTCACGCCCGGCACCAGTTTCTTCCGTTTGGCCTCGTCGCCAATCAACGCATCGGCTCGATCAATGATCTGTTGGTAACTGGTGGCGGCATGGCCGAAGAAGGTCGTGGCCTGGGCTTGGCCTGTGGCCCCCTGGCCCAATCCACTGTAGGTCTCGGCAATCCAGATCAGGGTGTTGAAAGTCTGGTCGGTTCGTTGCCTCAACCGGCCCAGGAATTCCTCGAACGCCGCAAGAACCTCGGTGACCCGCTGTTTCTCACCGGCGGTTGCCAGGCGATCCAGTTCCTGCTTCAACTCGTCGCCGAGTTGTCGGTACAACTCGGTGACAGCCTCGCCCTCGGCAGCGCCAGCGATCTTCTCGAGCAACTCCATTGCGGTCTGTGCCGCATCAAGTTTTCGGAGCCCGATCTGGGCACGGAGCAACAACTGCGCCGCGAGGCTGGCAAATTCACGACGCTGAACACCTTTCTCGGGACGCGACGCCTCGTCGGAGACGCCAATGGCGGCGATCACCCCGTGGGGAGCCTTGACGAGCAAGTCCACCGCCGCCTGGTATTTGCCGGAATTGTTGAGAATCTGGGCCAACGACACTTTCGCCGCGATCAACAATTCCGGTGCCGCCACCGTCTCGGGTGTGGACTTCTCGGTTCGAGTGATTCCATTGCGGAGGTGTTGTTGAGCGGAGGCCAGCCAACCATCGAGATCCTTCTTCGGCGGCCGTGAGGCGGAGGGCACGGAATTGGCATCCAGCCAGGCCCGGAGGAACTGTTGTCCTGCTCGTGTCTGCGCCTCGGCGTAAACACCGGAATTCTCGGCCACCTGCGAATAGTGCTTGGCCGCCTCGAGCGGTCGCTTGCCCTCGTAGACCTGCGCCAATTGCAACCGTGTGTCCTGGGCTCGAGAACTCTCGGGCCACTTCGACAGGATCCGTGTCGCCGTCGATTCGATCAAGCCCAGGCTCTGCTGTTTGAGTTCCTCGGTGGACGAATCGATGTAGGAGCGAACATGAGAGGCCATGGCGATGGCCGCCGCATCCAGTGCCATGGTCTCGGCCTTGGGACCAGCGTGTCGCGAGATGAAATCTCCCAGGACGGCAGCCTCGTAGTTCTGCCGCTGCTGGTAGTAGACGTAGGCCATGTAGAATCGGGCCCGGTCCAGATCCTCCTTGGGCGTTTCACGGTCAACCAGTCCGAGAGCCGTCTGCAACATCTCGAGCGTACTGGTGAGATGCTCGTCACGCTCGATGGAAACTTTCTTGATCTCCTCGGCCGGCTTCTTGCCAGCTTTGGCTGCCGCGAGCGCTTCATTGTGCTGCTTGATTTTCTTGAAACGATCATGGGCCAACCCGAAGGCCGTGTCGAAATCCTGCGGTTCGACCGCCGCGCCTTTCAGCTTCACCTGCAACTCGCGCATCTTGAACAGCGCGACATCCTTGTACTTGCTCGGCCACCGCTGGATGAACCGGCAGTTTGCCAGTGCCGCGGTGAGCAGTTGATTGCGATCTTTCTCGACTTTCGTGCGTTCGCCAGCCAATGACTCCTGCGCCCGAACCTGCTCCCAGAGAATCCCTAACGCCCCGGGAGCACGGCGCTGTCGCGTCGTTCTTTTCCCCAGCCATTCAGCCGACTGGTTGATTACCAGGAGGTAATCCTTTTTTTCTTCGTGATTGAGACAAATCAGTTGGAACAGCAGCACCTGGTCCTGGATCACTCGCATCGTGGCCGAACCGCCGGGATGGCCCAGCAATTCCTTGTAGATCCCCATGGCCTTGTTGATGTCATCCTGTTCCTCGAAACACTTCCCCTGCCACATGCGGGCGTAAAGCCCCAGAACCTGGCTGCGATACCGCGTGTGGATTGTCTCGAACTCGTTGGCCGCCTGGGTGGCCAACTTGACGTACGGTTCGCTGCCGCGGTCGTGTGTCTGGGCCTGTTCATAGGTGCACAATGCCAGGTCGTACTGGGCCCGCATGTACAGCGCTTCAGCCCGCTTGCGTTTCTCGAACAAATCGGCCTGTTGCCCCCGATCAACGAACGTCGGATAGGCTTTCCAGGCCTTCATGTACTGGTCATGAGCCACCTGGAAGATCTTGCGGGCGGCCAGCACCTGGACCCGCCCACTCTCCTGGAAAGTTGCCCGGTTGGAGGCATTCGACGGTGACTGCGATTGCCAGACCTCAACCCGCGCCTTGCCCAGTAGAATACGGCCTCGCTGGGAATTCGCATCAGCGGCCAGGGCGTGGTTGGGGTTGGCTTTGACGAACTGGTCAAGAAACCCGACCGCCCGGTCATAAAGCGGCGTCTTCTCGGTCGGACTGGCCGCCTGGCGACCGGCTTCCAGAAAGGTGACTGCCCGTTCGTAAGGAATCACCACTTTGAATTCGGCCGGAGTGGCCGGGTTCTTCTCGGCTTCGTCGAGATACAATTGTGCGTAATCGAAATAGCCACGCTGCCGCAGGGCCTCGACAAAATGAGCCTCCCGAGACACCTTGGGCGCGGGCTTCTGTGCCAACGCCGTCGATGAGACGACGGCACACAGAAACACCATCATGAGAACCGAGAAATTTCGCGACTCAGCCATCGGCTTTCCAGGCGTAGGAATCAGAATCGGAGATCGACCTGCGACCGGTGCAAGCGGGCCCGTAACGAAACTGCCAGTGGAAAGAGGGGAAGGGCGACGATTGGCCCCGTTGAAATCCAGCATAGTACCGACTGACGAGGTTCGCAAGAACAGCCTCCACCCGTAGAATGAAACCCCATGAAGACCACGCCGGAAGGCCCACCACCGAACTATCTCGGCCGCAGGTTCCAGCTGAGAATGATGGCGATGGTCGGATTGCTGGTGTTGGTACTGGCGGCGATCGATCGGGCCCGGAAGCCCAGTTCCTGGTACTGGTTGACAGGCCCTCCGCGGTCAGAATCCGGCTCCATGGTGAATCCGCCCATCGATCCCAGTTCACACGACACGGCCACCCCGGAAACAATTGCCGCCGCAGTGGCTATTCCCCCCGGGATCCTCGAGAACATTTCCGACGACTCCGTCGGCCTCCGCAGCGAGGAAATCGGCCCGTATCACCAGATCCTCGCCCAGGCCCGGGACGTCCCGAACATCTACCTCGAAACGGTCGCACGCGATGCGGCATTCCCTGTCCTCCAGAAACAACCGGATCACTTCCGGGGCCAGGTGATCTCGATTGCCGGTGACCTCAGACGACTGATGCGATTTCCAATTCGCGAGAACGACCAGGGAATCACTGAACTGTACGAGGCACTGGTTTTCACCAGCGACAGTGGCACGACCGCCTACCGTGTCCGGTTGACGACGCCGCCCGGTGATCTGCCCGTCGGTCGCACAATCAAGCCACCGATCCCCGTGCGGCTCGTGGGCTACTTCTTCAAGCGGGACCAATACATTGTCGAAAAGGACCTGAGAGTCCATTCGGCCCCAATGCTTTTGGCCCAGCGAATAGACCGCCGTGGCACCCTCTCGCCTGGATCAAATCAACTGCCAACCAGCGACGCCGATCGCCTGTGGTGGGCACTGACACTCCTGGGCGTTGTCGTGGGCGTCGCGGCGCTGACCATGCTGTGGACCTGGCGAATGAGAATCGGAGACCGGAATTTTTCCACCCGGGGACTCAAAAGAGCTACCGCAGCCCCGGAGGGAACAATCGAATCGCTGGAAGGGGTCGAGACGGTCGATCCGGAAGCATTCTTTCGGGAGATGAGCGACCGGGAGAATCCTAGCGACCAGCAGCAGTAGCCCTGGTCGCTTCGTCAATCGACTCGATCGCGATCTCGACCAACCGCTCGACATCGTCGACAGGCATCGCCGGTGCCGGCATCAGCACCACCACGTCACCCAACGGCCGGAGAATCACTCCGCGACGACGGGCCGCCAGGGTCACCCGGTGTCCTGTCCGTCGCTCGGGAGCAAACGGAACGTTGCCATCCCGGTCGGCCACCAGTTCGATCCCCACCATCACGCCTCGCTGACGCACCTGGCCGACGTGGTCGTGCCCATCCAGTGTGGCCAACCCCGATTCCAACGCGACCGTCATCTCGGCGACATTGGCCAGGACGTCATTCACCTGGAACAGGTCCAGTGACGCCAATGCGGCGGCACACCCCAGCGCATTGCCGGTGTAGGTGTGCCCATGAAAAAATGTCCGGCCCTCGTGCGGTTCGCCCAGGAATGCGTCGAAAATCGGCCCGGTCGCCAGTGTCGCTGCCAGCGGGAGGTACCCACCGGTCAACCCCTTGGCCAAGCACAGCAGGTCCGGAACGACCTCCTCGTGTTCGCATCCAAACAGTCGCCCGGTCCGCCCGAAGCCGACGGCCACCTCGTCAGCGATCAGCAACAATCCCAGTTCACTGGTCAACTCGCGCAGACGTCTCAGGTACCCCTCGGGATGAACCAGGATCCCGGCAGCGCCCTGCACCAACGGTTCAATCACCACCCCGGCGATCCGGTCCTGGTGAGCCCGCAACACCCGTTCCAATTCCTCCTCGCAGTGCTCCAGCCACTCCTGATCAGTCACTCCCCGGGGATGCCGGAACGCGACCGGTGCAGGAACCGTCAACGTGTCGAAGAGCAACGGTCCGTAGACCGAATGAAAGAGGTCGATCTGGCCCAGGCTGACCGAACCGATCGTGTCCCCGTGATAGGCCCCGTCCAGGCCGACAAACAGGTCGCGTTGTGAGCCACCTGCACCCGCTTGTCGGTGAAACTGCCAGGCGATCTTCAATGCCACCTCGACGGCCGTCGAACCGCTGTCGCTGAAAAACACGTGGTCCAAACCGGAGGGGGTCACCTCGACCAGCCGACGAGCCAACCGGATCGAGGGATCGTTCCCCAGCCCCAGCAGGGTCGTGTGAGCAACGCGGTCCAGTTGATCACGAATCGCCTGGTCGATCTCGGCAACCTGGTGACCATGGACGTTGCACCACAACGACGAGACACCGTCGAGATACCGCCGACCGGACTCGTCAATCAATTCGAAGCCCTCGCCGGAAACAATCACCGGCGCAGCCTCCGTCGCGTACGCCTGCATCGGCGTGAAGGGATGCCACACGTACCGGGCGTCGTCACCGCTCAGCGACATCGGCTCTCACCTCCAACGCCGTCATCGCCGGACTGGTGACCGGACGGGATCTATCCGGGCAGCAGGTCCCGCACCATGTCACGCTCGGACCGCAATTCCGCGATCGTGGCAGCGAGTTTCTCGGCCCCAAACTCATTGTGTTCCTGGCCTGTCACAACCGACCAGGAATTGCCGTCGGAAGTCAATGGAAAGCTCGAGATCAACCCCTGGTCAACGCCGTAGCTTCCATCACTGCAGACCGCCGCACTGAACGAGTCCCCCGCCGCGGTCGGAGTGTTGATGCTCTTGACACTATCGATGATCGCGTTGGCAGCCGATGCCGCACTCGACGCACCACGGGACCGGATCACCGCGGCACCACGCTGCTGCACGGTCTTGATGAACTCTCCCTGCAGCCACGCCTCGTCACCCACCACCTCCAGGACCGACCGCCCACCGATCGTGGCGTTGTAGAAGTCCGGGTACTGGGTCGCCGAGTGGTTGCCCCAGATCGTCACGTTCCGCACGTCTGCAACCGCCGCACCTGACCGGGCCGCCAGTTGGCTGACAGCACGGTTCTGGTCAAGCCGCGTCATGGCGTACCAGCGATCACGGGGAACATCCGGGGCATTGGCCATCGCGATCAGGCAATTGGTGTTGCAAGGGTTGCCCACCACCAGCACACGCACGTCCGCGGCGGCGGCGGCCTGAATCGCTCGGCCGGTCGGAGCAAAAATGCCGCCGTTGATCGTCAACAGGTCGGCCCGCTCCATTCCATCCTTGCGGGGCACACTGCCGACGCACAGGACCCAGTTGGCACCGCCGAAACCGTCTTCCAGGTGATCACTGTCGTACTTTTCGACACCAGCCAACGTCGAGAAGGCACAGTCATCCAATTCCATTTCCACGCCGTCCAGAGCGGACAAAACCGGAGGAATTTCGACCAGTTGCAGAATCACGGGCTGGTCCGGACCAAACATCTGTCCACTGGCAATCCGAAACACCAGGGCATAGCCGATCTGGCCGGCCGCGCCGGTCACAGCCACTCGAATCGGTTCAGGCATCGATCAGGTCTCGCTGCAAAACGGTCTGAAAAAACCACCGGAGCCGCCTCCGGCGCGTCACAGACTTTTAGCGTCTGGGTCAGAGCGTAGCAACCGTCGACGACCACGCGTCCCTCAGACGGCTGGCCCCACGATTCGAGCTGGCCGTGTACCGCTGGCGGTCTCAACCCAGACCTGCGTACCGGGCTCGGCCACTTCGCGACGTACCACCGCCAGGGCGATGGCCGAACCGGCCGGCCCCCCCTCACTCGCATCACGGGGAGCCACCGACCCGACCCGGCCCACCTCGGTCTCCTGCTCGCCGCGAATGACCGCCCCGGTCTCCGGCCACCAGCCACCGTCGCACTCCAACCCGCGCAACAGCCGGTTCACGCGTCCACGCGACTGAACCCGCGCGATTGTCTCCTGGCCCAGGTAACACCCCTTGGCGAACGAGATCGCCAGAGAATCGCGATCGACTTCTTGCGCAAGGTTTTCCGGGCCAATGTCCTGGCCCACGATCGGAAGCAGCGCCGCAATCCGCCGGGCGTCGAAGGACTCCGGCGAACCGACAGGCACCCCCACAGCCACCGCAGCCAATGGCAATTCCTGATCCTCTTCACCTTCCACCCAGAGCAATACGTCTCGGTCCCCCACCCAGCCAACGGTGGCTCGATGGATCCGATCCGGAGAAATTGCCACGATCGCGTCGGCCGCCGCCTCGCAATCAACCCCGCAGACCAACGCCCGGGATGTCGACATCGTCCGGTCCTCGATCCCCACATCCTCGGTGATCACGTATTTCTCGAGATGACTCCTCAGCGTTTCAAGAGACGCCCCAACCGCGTGAAGCCAAAGTTCTTCGGACTGGGCCGAAATCCACACGTGGCTGACAACGTGCCCCCGCATGTCGGTCACGAACGCCTCGCAAGCCCCGTCGTCAACCAGGCTCTCCACGTCGTTGGTACAGAAATTGTGGAGAAAGGACCGCCGGTCCTCACCTCGTAGTATCAGTCGGCCACCGACCGAGGCGTCATACAGCATCACACCCGGTTTCACTGTCAACTCCCACCACCAGAATCCCAACCCAGCCTGTCAACGCTTCTTCGGTTTGACCGACACATCGTCAACCAGAACGTGTCCCACGGCACCGCCCAGTCCGATCCGCACGATCGCTTCGCGTGCCCGCGCCGGCACGCTGACCAACTGGCGTGTCCGAACCCATTCATCCGAGACCCCCCAGCCGCCCACTCGCCGCTCACCAACAGGCCGCCGCGTGACATCAAAGAACACGACCACCAGGCCCGGCCGCTCACCCGGACGGCGGCCCGGGGTGGATTCCGTCACGTGTCGTCTCAGCGTGACCTCGAGTTGACCAATCCGGCGCCCATCAATGGGGAACCCCTGCAGCACCTGGGAAAGTCGGCCGGGGTCGCGATTGGTCAACTCCAGGCACCGCTTCCCCACAACCGGTGAATCGGTCGAGATCGTCACCTGGCGGCGATAGTACCAGCCGCTGGGCTGGTCGATCGGTTCGTTGGACAACAAGGACGCCGGTACGCGCTCGACCGCTTCGAAGCCCCCGTTGACGATCCGCGGACGCAGTGGATCGGGCTTCACCTGGCGACGTGACTCACTGATGCCGGTCATTGGCACAAACAACGCTGGGATGAGTTTCGTTTGCACCAACCGTCCCTGCTTCTTCTCAAACAGGTGGAACACCTGCTGGTACCGTTCGCCAAGCGGAATCAACAGTTTCCCGCCCTCCTTGAGTTGCTCAACCAACGGCGCTGGCACTTTCTCGGGAGAACAGGTGACGATGATCTTGTCGAACGGAGCCTTCTCGGCCCACCCCTTGTAACCGTCCCCGATCCGTGGGTGGACGTTGTCATACTTCAGCTTCTGCAGCCGACGTCGCGCTAGCCGCCCCAGCGGCTCAACAATCTCGATCGTGTAGACCTCGCGAACCAGTTGCGACAACACTGCCGCCTGGTACCCACTGCCGGTCCCAATCTCCAACACGCGATCTGTTGCCCGGGGGGCGATCGTCTCGGTCATGTACGCAACGATAAACGGTGGGGAAATCGTCTGGCGATAACCAATCGGCAACGCGGCATCCTGGTAGGCCAAGCGACGCAGCGACACCCCGACAAACTCGTGCCTCGGCACCGTCCGCATTGCCCGCAACACCCGCTTGTCGCGAATCCCCTCGGCCTCGATGCTCACTCGCACCATCCGATCTCGCAACTCGACCAGACCGTCTGCGGCCGGGACGGCCGCCCCCCATCCGATTATGGCGGCAGCCAATACCAACCAGCCCGGCAGGACCGTTCGCGGTGTTGACCAGGCCAGAGGATTCAAGCGGACCATCGGTTGTGACTCCCCGAGAGATCAAACAAACGAGTTGTGAGGATGGACCCGAGTTGGGCGGCGGGATTATAAGCAGCCTCACCTGCTGGCGGAAACGCCGTTCCCGACCAGTTCCGGGCTGTTGTTGAGACGCTGGAACGTTATAGTCACGGCGCCGGTGCAACCGGGCAGGCTCGTCCGGTCGTGACGGAGGTTTCGAGAGGGCCTGACCGGGACGGGAGAGAGTCACCTGGAGCGATCGATAGAGGATCACCTGTTCGGGTACGAGCGTGCCCTGGCTCATCCACTGACCGTCACGATTGTTCTTGGCGTGATCATCGGGTTGGCCGTTTCCGGCGCGTTAATCCTGGCGGTCAGGGGGCGTATCAGTGGAACGTCCTACAGCGCTGCATTTCGCCGCTGGCGAAGCTGGTGCTGGCTGGTCGGTGTGATCTTTGTGCCGGTGCTGGCCGGCGCCTTCTGGACCATGCTGGCGGTGATGGTTTTGAGCCTGTTGTGCTTTCGTGAATACGCCCGGGTGACAGGCCTGTTCCGCGAGAAGACAATCTGCGCGGTGGTCGTGCTGGGGATCCTGCTGGTGACAGCCGCCGCGATCGACCACTGGCCCGACGATCGGTTGTTCTTCGCGCTGGGTCCGTTGGTGGGAGCAATGATCGTGATCATCAGCATCCCCTTCGATCGCCCTCGTGGATTCATCCAGCGCGTCGCCCTGGGCGTGCTGGGTTTCGCATTGCTGGGATACTCGCTCGGTTACATCTCGAACATGGCCAACGTGACCAACATGGCCCACACCGGCATCGACTTTCGTCCGCTGGTGCTGCTGTTGATAGCGTCCGTGGAATTCAATGACATGCTCGCCGCACTGATCGGCCGCGCGCTGGGAGAAAAGGCCATATTGCCAACAACCAGTCCCCGCAAGACGTGGGCCGGGGCACTCGGCGCAGCGGCCCTGACGACCGCGCTGGTCACCGTTGCCGGCGGCTGGTTGTTCCGGGGCACCCCGATCGCGGAGCCCGGATGGCTGATTGGCCTGGGACTGCTGATCAGCGTACTCGGCCAACTCGGTGACCTCACACTCTCTTCCATCAAACGCGACGTCGGCGTCGAGGACGTCGGGGCCACCCTGCCCGGCCATGGTGGCTTACTCGATCGCTTCGACAGTCTCGTCCTGGTCCCTCCCGCGGTTTACCACTACCTGTCACTGGCCCTGGGACCGGACGGGCCGCTGGGAACGGAAGGTCCACATCGGATCCTCACCGGTGGCTGGGGGGGATAGGAGCATGGAAGACTGGACTCTCCGACCGGCCAGGGATCTCGAACTCGCCGGGGCCGACAGGCACCGCAGTTACGACCGCGAGAGTGGCCTGGTCGCCAACGTGGCGCGTTTCGCCTGGTGGACGATGATCCGTGCCTCGCTGAAACTGATGCATCGGCTGGAAATTCACGGTCGCGAAAACCTGCCCGACTTTCCATCCTTCGTTCTGGTCGCCAACCACGCCAGCCACCTCGACGCACTGGTGCTGGGGGCCACATTGCCACTGAAACTCCGCGACCAGTTGTTCCCGCTTGCCGCTGGAGATGTCTTCTTTCACACCCCGGCCCTGGCGGCCTTTTCGGCCACCGTGCTCAACGCACTTCCGGTCTGGAGAAAAAAAGTCGGGGCCCACGCCATCCAGCAACTCCGTTCACGATTGATCAACGAGCCCAGTATCTACATCCTGTTCCCCGAGGGCGGTCGGACGCGAGACGGATCCATGAGACCCTTCAAGTCGGGAATCGGTATGATGACCGCTGGCACACAGGTACCCGTCGTTCCCTGCCACCTCGAGGGGACCTTTGAAGCTTTTCCACCCGAGTCTTACCTGCCCCGATTCCACAAGGTCACCGTCCGGATCGGGGCGCCACGAACCTTTGAACATCTCGACAACCGTCGCCCCGGATGGGACGAGGTCTCCCGTCTCCTCGAAAAGGACATCAAGACTCTCGCCGGCGTCCAGCCACTCCCCGAGTCCCCACTGGCAACGGCTGATCCACTGCACAATCCGTCACCCACAACTTCCACACGGAACTGACTCCGATGTCCCATCGTGTACTGCTGGCCGGTCTCTTTCACGAAACCCACACGTTTCTCGACGCGCCCACGCCGCTGTCGGACTGGACAATCCTCAGGGGGGATGAATTGTTCGAGGCCCGTGGAGACGCGTCGCCGTTGGCCGGGGTGCTGTCGGTCGCCGACGACCGCCAGTGGCAGGTGACACCGACAATCGACATGCGAGCGACTCCCGGTGGCCCCGTCGACGACGAGGTGCTGGAAATCTTCTGGGACGGGCTTGCGGCAGGGATTGAAGCGGGTCCCTTTGACGGAATCTACCTGGTCCTGCACGGCGCGATGGTGTGCCGGGGATGTCCGGACGTGGAAGGCGAGGTGATTCGAAGGATCCGAGCCATCGAGTCGCTTGCAAACCTGCCAATCTGTGGAGTGCTCGACCTGCATGGAAACATTTCCCGGGAAACGATCGAACAGACCCAGGGCCTGATTTCCTACCGCTGCAATCCACACACCGACGGACACCAGGTCGCCGTGGAATCGGCAAAACTGCTCGATGAGATCCTCTCCAGCAAGCGGACACCACGATCCGTCTGGGCCCGCCCTCCGGTGATGTGGCCTCCCACCGGCACCGGAACCGACGACGATCCGATGAAAACACTTGAGCAAATGGCCCGGCAAATCGAAGCCGAGGAGGCCGACATCGTGGCCGTGAATGTGATGGGCGGATTCAGCTTTGCCGACACGCCCGACACCGGTGTCAGTTTCGCCGCCACCACGTTTGGTGACCCCGACGTTGCCGCGGCCCGACTCTCAGAACTTGTCGACCATGCCATCTCGGTCCGGCAACAGGGAAACGTCGTCGACCCGCCCCTGGCCTCATGCCTGGATGATGTCGATCGCCATATCGCCGAGGGCGACACCCCGGTGGTGTTGGTCGAACCCTCCGACAACATCGGTGGGGGGGCTCCCGGAGACGCCACCACGATGCTCGCCGAGTTCATCGCCCGCGATATCGACGGCGCGGTCGCGATCATCAACGATCCCGAATCCGTGCAGGCCGTCTCGGACCTCGATACCGGGGCCACCATCACGCTGTCCATCGGAGGCAAGACCAGCCGCCTGACCGACGGGCCGCTCGAATTGACCGTCACGCTCGAATCCACCAGTGACGGCCGTTTCACGCTCGAGGATCCGCACAGCCATCTCGCCAGCGGTGCCGGTCTTCACATCCAGATGGGTCCCTGCGCGGTCGTGCGGTGTGGTGGTGTCAGGATCCTGTTGACCACGCTCAGGACACCCCCGTTTGATCTCGGCCAACTCCGCAGCCAGGGAATCGATCCCGAGGACTGCTCGGTCGTCAACGTCAAGGCCGCCGTCGCCCACCGCCAGGGATGGGATCCCGTCACCGCTCGCACCTACACCGTCGACACCCCGGGCCCGTGCTCCAGCGACATCTCGCGGCTGCCGTTCAAGCTGGTCAACCGCCCCGTGTTTCCACTGGATGAGTTGGAGTCTTCGGTTCCCTAGTCAGGGAACAGCCACCCGTTCCAGGGTGTACAACGTGTGACCAATCCCCTTGGCATCAAAGCCCTTGGGCGGCTGCGTTTTGTCGCCCCGGACAAAGCACAACTGCAGCGTCTTGCCCTGGAAACGATAGACACCGGCAAGCAGCACACGGTCTCCGTTGGTGACCCGGAACGTCGTCGGATCCGATTCGGTGTCGACCTGGTAGGAGAACCGGTATTCGATCGCATCGAGCTTGGCAACATTCAAGGCCGCCTTGCCCTCGCCAAACGACAGGACACGGTTCTTGAGCGAATCGGACGGCTTGCCCGAAACCACAGCCGAAACAACTCGCCAGGTGCCGTCGAGCACGTTGGCCGGCTTCGGCTTGGGTGTCGCCGGCAGGATCTCCAGGATCTTCAACTGCACGGGACCGAACGTGGCCGTCCCATCCGCCGTCTTCTTGATCATGAACGTGCACAGGGTGCCAACCTTCGGGGTGGTCGATGAAAACCGCAGTGACTGGAAGCCCCCCTTGTCGCCCTCCACGACCAGTTCCAGGTTCTTGATCGTGTAGGTTCCAGTACTCTCGGCACCATCCATTCCCGCGAAGGTTGTCCCGTCGGGATTCAACTGGATCCAGAAACTCTTGTTCTGATAACTCGACACCAGACGCCGGTTGTTCAAGGCCTCGAAGAGAGCCTTGGCCTGGCCGGTCAACTTGGCCCCCGGCGATGTCATCGGTTTCTCCGGTGACGCATCGGTCTTGGCAACCGATACGCCGGCACGACGCTTGAGTGACAATTGCAGTACCGCCTTGCCGGCCACGTTCAGTCCTTGCGGGCGAGGTTGGCCGGGCAAGGCCACGGTCAACTTCAGGCTGTTCCCCTGGAATTGGTACAGGCCCAGGTACTTCTGGTTGCCTGTCTGCAACCAGTCAAACGTCCGGGGATTGGCGGAAAAATCGATCTGAAAGTTCGACCGCAACGGTTGTTGGTCGGCCTTGACCTGTTGCAACAACTGGTTGTCCTGGAAGGTGAAGACCTGGTTGACCATGCTGGCAACGGCGTTGCCATCGACGCTGGCTGCGGTCACCGTCCAGGCCCCCTGGAACTTGGCCAGGTCCTTCGTGCCGTCATCATTGGGATCGATGGGAACGGCAACGTCGTGGCCGTCGCCAGGCGAGAAGTCGACGTGGCCATCGGCAAAAAGCATGTTGACTCCGCCCAGGTGGTGGCTGCCGATTTCGCCGGAGGCTGCAAACACGTCGGGGGCCGTCCAGGCCACCGCGTGCTGATCACCGGCATCGACAACCAGCGGCACTCTTTCCGGGCCCCCCATGCTCGACAGGACCGAGTCGGCGACCCGCTTGCCGTCCTTGTAGGCGGACTTGCCCGAGGAGACCAACCGGTAGGTCGTCATGCCTTTCTGGAGTTCTCCTCCCGGGCAGACATACACCAGCGGGATCGACTCAACCAATGCCTTGTTGGTCGGGCTGTCCCATGGTTCATCGAGCTTGAACTTGTCGTAAAGTGGTTTCTGACCGATGTAGGGCAGAATGGCCACCCGCCAACTCAGCAACGGCTTGCCGTCCGTTGACTGGATCGCGGCATCCGGGAAGGACTGCCGCGCCGAACGATGGCTGAACATGCCAATGCCAATTTGCTTGAGGTTGTTCGCGCACTGTGTCCGGCGCGCCGCATCGCGCGCCTGCTGAATCGCCGGAGCCAGCAGACCCGCCAGCAGCCCCCCTTGTGTCGACGACAACGGGAATGCCGCCTGGAACCCAAATTCCGGACCGGCCTGGGTGATCTTCGATTTTCCGAGACCCGCTTCAAACGGCTTGATCTGCTCGGCAATAAACGTGTTCTGTTTCAAGGGAGCCAGAAGCTGCTTGCCCATTTTCAGAGCCTCTTCCAGCGCCATTTTCCCCGACTTGGAACCGGTCTCGTCCGACGAGAGTCCCTGCAGTTTCAGAGACATGCTTCCGTTCTCCAGCATCCCCATACCCAGCCCCAGTCCCTTGAGCTTTCCGTTGAGACCAAGAAGCGACTGCAGGACTGGTGTCTGCGCATCAGGCGACGTCGCAAAACCCGGCGGCAGCGGAAGGGTAATGGGGGTTGGCAAGGTCACCGCGACCACGAAATCCTGGTCGCCATCCACAAACGCCAGGTCCGGCCGTGGGGTGTAGGGATCGCCGTTGGCAATCAGTTGCTTGATGAACCGCTCGACGCTGAAGACCAGCGTCTTGTCGTCGACCTGGTAGACCAGCACTCGCGGTTTATTCGGTTCCTGGGGGACAACGAAGACGGTTTTGCCATCCAGCGTGGTCTTTTTCATCTTCTGTCCCATGGCGGCCAGGTGCGCGGACGTCACCACGCTGCGGAGCCGAACAACCATCGTCGGAATCAGCTTTTCGGCCGCTACCTTCTCGACGGCATCATCGTTCTCGAGTTGTTGGTTCTGTGCTCTCAGCGCCACCTGGGCAATATCCGTCAGACCGGCAACACCAACGGTGATCTTCGAGACGTCCTCGGGGCCCAGAATCGTTTCTTTCTTCATCTCGACAATCGCCTGTTTGAGATCAGGCCCGAGAGTTGGATCGTTGAGCATCTGCTGTGTCACCGCCGCATCCCACATCTTTCCGAGTTTGAACGCTCCCACCACCTCGGCGTTGGGTGGCAACCAGTGGGTGTCGAATTCGGCGTTGGGATTGTCGTCACTCTTCGCCTGGGTTGCAGACGCTGGCGGAGAGGCCTCTTCGGAATCCGGAGGTTCTCCGGATCCCGGCGCCCCTCCGGGGGCCGAGGCCCCACCACCGGGCATCCCGGGCATCCCGGGCATCCCGCCACCGGGCATTCCGGGCATTCCACCGCCGGGTGGCATTCCAGGCATTTGATCATCGGCCGGGGCCGTGTCCTGGACGACCTGTTGGCTCCCACCGAGCCAGCCCATCGCACGGGCCCCGAAAAACCCACCGGTGCCGAGGATCACAACACCGACGATCGAGCCGACGATGACCCAGACCTTTTTCCCGGACGACTTTTTCGGCGCGGCAACCGGCGTAGTCACACCCGTTGCAGGTTCCTCGAAATCACCGAAATCATCCGACTCGCCGAAATCGTCGAACTCATCAAAGTCGTCGAAATCGTCGATCACTTCCAGTTCGTCTTCGGCTGGAAGTGCAATCACGAAGGGCTGTTTGCACTTCGGACAGGGCACCTTCCGCCCCACCGCGTCGCGGTTCTTCAACTTCAACGTGGCCTGACATTCCGGGCAATGGACTTCGATCGGAGCCGGCATCGGGCATCTCCTGCGTGAGAGAGCATTCGGACCGTTTCCTGACACATCCCCATTGTCAGAAACCAGTTCGAACCGATCGTACCTGCCTGCAAGGAGGGTCACAAGAAGTGTTTGTCGCTCAGGCGGTTGCGGTTCCGCGCAACCGGCCAGCCACGTCGAGCAACCACTCCTCGGTCGGTGGGGCAAACGGTCGGAACTTCTCGACACCTCCCTGTTCACCCAGGTACAGCAATGCCCTGTGATTGCCCAGCCGACTGGCAGCAGCCGAATCGATCAGGTTGCTGGAATCAGATGCACTCATCTGGAATGCCACCCGCATCTCGAATTCCCGCAACGTCTGCGGACTGAGCCAGCGATTGAGATTGTTGTAACTGTCGCACCAGCACAATGTATGAACACCCAGCGCGGGCCCATCTCGCAGAATTGAAACCAGTTGCTGGGCGGGACTGGCAGGCGTGTCATCACCAAAACCGGAGCCGAATCCATAATCATCCTCATCTCGACGGACGTCACGGAATCGCCCCAGGTCGTGGACAATCAGGAAGACCGACGGAGCAGCCTCGTCATCCTCCTGGTCCCGTCGAAGAACCTCCGCGGACAAATTCCCCAAGGCCTCCGCCACTTTTCTTGGACGGACCACTTCCATTTCACCGGGCAATTCATCGGCCAATCGCGACCACGCCTCGCTGAACGGATCATCCTCGGCACTGCCATCACAGATTACGATTCGTCCGCCCTGCGAGGGATTCAACTGCCCGGCCAGCGCAATCGTGATCGCCTGCAGAACTCCCAGCGCCTCCTCTTGTTGCTGGCCCACCACAACCAGGTTCGTGCCACTTTGTCGACGAAACCGCAGTTCCGGAGACGCCTTGATCTGAACAGCCTCGCCAACCCAGCACAGGGGGGCCTTAACCGAATCCGCCACCGGTGCCTTCGCCAAACACGCCGCCAGGGGGCGACTGGTCGTCACGTCCGCAGGCTTGTTCCCTTCGAACACCACCATCTCACCAGAAACCAACCCGTCGGCCACGGCCTTGTCCCGCAGGACCCCGAGTCGTTGGTCTCGAGCCTCTTCGTCCAGCCACGCGATCTGAAACGGATGATTTCCTTCCAGCAAGCCATTGGCATCGTTGTAGATGGCCTCGCCGGGTCGAGTCAGCAGGCGCGCGGCGGTGTTCTCCTCACTGAGAATCAGGTGCGCGTCCGATTCGCTGCACTGCAACGCCACCCGCACACCCACCTGGCCCAGCGTGCTGCGTGCCAACGAGTAGGCTCCCCCGAGAGTCTGTGAACCAAGCAGAACATGAATTCCAAAAGCACGTCCCTGGCGAATCAGGCGATCCAGGAGCAACGAGGACTGCTGATGGACCCGGTCGTCCTCGACAAAAAACTCCTGGAATTCATCGATGATCAACAACACCCGTGGCAAAGGATCCTCGGGCATCGCGTCGCGGTAACCGGCAACATCCTGGACATGGTGCTGACGAAACAGGTTGCCCCGTTCCGAGAGCATCTCGTCGAGTCGCTCCAGGACGCTCAACCCGAACTCCCGATCACTCTCGATGGCCACCACGCGTGCGTGAGGCAACCGGTTGGTGACGTAGGTCTTGAACTCGACCCCTTTCTTGAAGTCGATCAGGTAAAACTCGACTTGATCGGGGCCGTAGTACAGGGAGATGTTGGTGATCAACGTGTGAAGGAAACTCGATTTCCCCGACCCGGTCTTTCCGGCAATCAATACGTGCTGGGACGTTCCGCTGCCCAGGTGCAGATCTTGCAACTTGGTCGCTCCCGCGCGGCCCAGTGGCACATCGAGACTCCGGCGACTGTCCCGGCCCCAGTACTCGTCGGGTTTCGGAGCGATCCGTCCAAAGGGCACTTCGACCCGTCTCGTGTCACGGGCGTGTTCACCCACCTGGCGGACTATTTCTACAAACTCCGCGGGTTCCGGAGGAGCTTCGAGCGTCAGCGGCAGCCAGGCCAAGCCCGGATCCTGCCACCGAAATCCCTCGGCCGTCCACGCCAGGCAATTCGCATGACTTCGAAGATCCTCGAGATCAAAGTTGTGCGGCAATTGCTGTCGACTGTCGACATGGATCAACGTGTAGACTCCGCAGCGGGCACCGCTGGAGGCAATGCTGACCAGGCGACGGACCGCGTTGTCGCTGAAATTGACCGGGAAACCCGCCACCACAAGGACCCGATACGGTTCGGCCACCTCGCCAGCGTACTCGTTGTACTCCTCGATCGTCGCGAACTGGTTCCGCAGGTAGGTCTGGAACACGTCTTCCATGTGCTCGGTCAAATCGGCCAGTTGACGATCAATGTGATTCGATTCGGTCCAGATCCTCCCCGAAACGAGCAACTCATCAAAATCGGCCAGGTGCATGAAGGCGGAGAAATTGTCACCCAGTCCCACCGGGTCAATGATCGTCATTCGCAGTTTGCCGGGGGGGAGGCTGGTGAGCATCCGCAGCATGGTGGTCTGCAAGACTCCCACCGCCGGCTCGCGGCCGTGGCGATCAGATTCCAGCAACAGGCTGGCCCGTTCAGGAAACGGCAGGAACGCGGGCATCGACATCACCGTCCGTGCCGGCTTCAGCCTCTCGTCCTCGGACACCCCACCGGGGACAGCAGCAAGATTGACCTCAAACGTCCCCAGCCTGACGGCCGGAGGAACCGCTGCAGGTGGCGTGTATCCGGCATCTGCCAGTTCAGCCCAGGGCCGAAACAGGTCGTCACACTGGGAGATCATCGAGCGGGTGTTGGAATCGAACTCACCACAGGCTGATTCCCAGTCCCCTGCAAGCTGGGCAAAAGTCCGCTGAGTCTCCTCACGGCGGACCGCCAGCCGGTGACCGTGTTCGCTGGCCAGTTTGTCACGGATCGACCGGTACTCGCGGTCGATCTCCTCGAGTCGTTCGCGTCGCTCCAACTCGCAGTCGGCCGCCTGCTTCTCCCGCCGCGCGACAAGTGCCTTGAGACGTTCGGGGAACTCGGCGTGTGCCGCTGCCAACTCGGCCGCATGACGATTGGCCAAAGCCTCGGCCTGGTCCGCCTGGACTTCCTCGATCCGGCCGATCGCATGTTTGCGGCGTTGCACAATCGGTCCGTGTTTTCCAAGGAACTCCTGCTGTCGAGTCCCAAGTTCCTCCTGGGAGACCTTCAGCCAGTGCTGTCGCGCACGACGAGCGTCGGCCGCATGGCCTCCGAGCCGTTCCCACAGCCGCCGACTGCGTTTCCGTACCACCAGTGCCAGGACGCCCAGGATCCCCAGAGTTGCCACCAGGGCTGCGCCCAATGACATCCCGACGGAAACCTCCATCCGCGACCGGTTCTCCAGCAGCCCCAGTCGCCATGGTACGTCACCGAGAATCAACGGCGCGCCGATCAGAGCGGCAAAAAACGCTCCCAGAAGTAAGGCCCGTCCACCAACAAGCAACCGGGGCAACCAGAGTCGTTGGATCACCCGGACGTCATGATTGGCCCGGTCGACACACTCAATGAAGTGATCCAGGCAATCGTCGATATCACTCGGAGGCCGCGACCCGTTGCTCGTGGAGGGAGACTGGGGCAATCCCCAGTTGGCCAGTTGCCCGGCGACCTGCTCGACCTGGCCAGCCAATTCTTCCCAATCCGCCATTCGTTGTGCGCGGTTGGACTTCAGCCTCTCCTTGAAATTGTCGAACTTGTGCTTGGGACTGTCCTCGGCCGCGTCGTCGAGCACCGCCTGGACCATCCAGCGATCCTCATCCCGTCGCTGATCAATCCGAGCCTTTTCTTCTTCCGCGCGGTCCTTGAGGACCGTCACACGGTCGTCGTACTCGATTTGTGTCGCCGAGATTTCAGCGTCAATCCCCGAGAGACTCTCGTCACGCACCAGGTCATATTGCCGGATGACCGTGGCCCGATCGTCTTCCAACTTCTGGTCCAGCGCCAGGCAAGCCGCCGAGTACTCCGTGTCCTCACTCTTGGCCCAGTCCACCTGCTCGGCATTCAGGCCCTGCTCGGCATGCCCGCGATCAACCACGGCCTGCAGCAACTTCTGCAACACCGCCTGCTGGCATGCAAGCTCCAGTTGACCGGATGGGGCCTCAGCGGCACCAGGATCTTTGGGGGGCGGCAGTTGCGACATGGTGTGTGCCTAGCGCTCCTCGTCCTGGCACTCGCGTTCGGCCCTGGCCAGGACATCGGCCAGGCGGTTCACGGCGTCGAGAGTCATGCGAATGGTCGGCGAAATCGCCGCAAGATGTTCGGCCTCGAAATGCCGACTCGTCTCGTCGTTCCACGCCGGTCGGACGCGGCCCCAGGCCGCCTCGAGTTGGACCAGCGCGTCGGTCAGCTGGGCGGCGCCGGTGTGCAAATCGGCCACCGTCATCGGTTGTCTCCACCAGGAGCGATCGTGTCGTTGGACGTCGGTTGCGGCGGCAAATCCTCTGGTGGCGCCACCGCCACGTAGGCTTCCAGCGAGGCCAGGATGCGGTCGAGCAACCCGGCCATCCGAGGCACTTCCCGTTGCACGAGGCTGTCCATCTGGCCGCAACGGCCACGAAACTGGTTGGCCTCCTCCTCGACCACCCGCTGGCAGCGGCGAACGACCTCGATCTTCTGCCGGCAGTATTCCAGTCGCCCCTTCGCCCGGGACAAGGCCTGTTTCTCCTCGATGCAAGCAGGACGATGATCTCCCACTGTTCTCATCTGGCACTGCTGCAGGCTGAGACGGGCCTCGGCCACCTGGTCGTACCCACGACGAACCTGTTGCTGCCAGTAGGCCGGCCGGTCGTGCTCGAGCCAGTCGATCATCCGATGGACCTGCGCGTGCAACGACTCCAGGCAGTCGGTGGCCTGCTCGCCAAAGGCCAGCAACTGGCCACGAAACTCGCGAACAGACTCGAGCGATTGGACGTTAGCCGGTGCGTTCATCTGGCCCCATCTCCACTCATCGTCTCGTGAATCCGCCACCCGGCTCACTTCCCAAGGTGAGCCGACCGGGGTCACCGTTGTTGCAGGTATTCTTCGAGCCGGGCGGCCTTGCGAACCAGGAAGGGAATGTAGGCGTTGTTGACCTCGACCAGACGGTTGATCCCCTTGAGTTGTTCGGTGAACTGTTCGGCGAACTTCTTGTTCTCCTGGTCTCGCCACGTCACGCTCAGCGACTCCAGGTGGCCAGCCAACGAATTGGTGCGGTCGACCAGGTCGGTGTTGAACTGCTTCAACAGATTGGCAAACCGCTTCAGTTCTTCAGGATCAGCAATCGCTTGGGACATCACCACCCTCCAGGACAGGAACACCATTTATTGTTCCGCCACTCTCCCCCGACGGCAATACCGGGTCGGGAGATCTACTTGCGCAACGACGCCAAATAGGCATACAAGTCGGCATATCCGGAATCTTCCAGCCCCTTGAGCAATCCCATCGGCATCAACGACTCGGACCGGCGAGACTGGAATTCAATCTCGCCGCGTTCCAACCGGATCGTCCGATTGGTTCCGGTCCGCAGCGTGACACCATCAACCGACTGGTAGACAATCAGCCCGCTGTACACCTGTCCGGAATCGGTTTGGACCACCGTGGTCTGGTACCGGGGTGACACATCCCTGCTGGGCAGCACGATGGCGGTGAACAGGTCGACTCGGGAAAACCGGCCTGCCGAACCGGCCAGGTCCGGCCCCAGTGCCCGCCGCCCCTGGTGACATTGGACGCACCCGCGTTTGGCGAAGATCCGCTTGCCCCGCGTCACATCACCCCTGGCCCAGTCAATTGCCTCCAGTTGCCGCTTCAAGCCGGACAGGCTCGCTGCCGCTGCCCCCAGCAATTTCCTCGCCTCACCGGGATACTTGGCCTCCAGGTGCTCCGTCCAGGCCGCGACCGCCTTCTGCTGGGCCCTTCGTCCCGTCTTGCCGGTCACAAAACCGAACCGGCGCCCGGTATTTCGACGCAACAACATCACGGCCCGGGACCGCAGGCCATGTTCCTGGGCAGTTGCCCCCATCCGCCGCACCACTCCCAGCAGTGCCAGTTGCTCCTCCCCTGTCACCTCGGCCGGCAACTTGGCCAACGCGGACAGGCTCGCCCCCACAACTTCAAGGGACGACGACTCCAGGCCGTTGACAAATCGCTGGCGATCGACGGCCGTGGCACGACGAGCCAATTCCACAACAACCGCCCCTCGGACATCGGCCCGGTCGTGGACCGATCTCAACAGGTCGACACTCTTCGGATCCACCGATTCACCCAGCAAGCGGACGACCTCGCCCGTCCACGGGTAGTCCTCGCCCGCCTTGCGTATCGCCACCACGAATGCTTCCCGCGCCCGTGCCCGATCCTGCCGGGACATCCGGCCGAGAAACAACACATGAGACGGAAGACCAAATCCGGGCGTCTCGAGCACAGCTCGTGGCAACCGGGGATCATTCTCGCACAAGGCAACGTACAACTCACCCACGCGATCGTCCCAGTTGCTGTCCTGGTTCAACCCACCGCGGTCGATCTTCGCCTGCAGTCCCACAAGGATCCTGGCGGTTTGCTCGCGTTGAACGCTGGTCCTGGCCAGGGGGATCCGCGCGGCTGTGATCAGGAGGTGCAAATCTGTCACCGGGTGAGACCGCGGGTCCGGGCTCGCGAGGAACTTGGCCAACAGCCGTGGTTCGGCCGAGGCGATCATCGCCGTCACCCGGGCCAACTCGTCATCCAGTTCGCGACTGCCACTGGGAAACACCGAATCGATCACCCGGCTGACCTCGCCCGCCACCGGGCTGAGTGCCGCGGGAGACAGCAACGCGCCATAACCGTCGAAGACTGCCGCACGGCCTCGCACCGGCCCCACATCTCCCAGTGCCAACTGCGCCAGGCGAGCCGCATCGAGCTTGAGCCCCTCTGAGACCTGTTGCGAGTTCTTGGTGGTCAACACCTCCAGTGCCACGGACAACGCGTCTCGATCAACTCCCTGGACATGCGCTCGACCGCCCTGGGCGACAGCCACCCGCGCCCGTGGTGACCGTCGGCTCACTTCACTCCGGATCCGTCGCCAGGCCGCCTCGGGCATACGCGCCACCACCGATGCGGCAGCCTGCCGGGTCCGGCGGTCGGGACTGTCCAACTGGGTCAACAATCCCGATTCCACGGTGTCCCAGTCCCAGCGGCCTGAAATCCCCAGCAAGGCCTCGCACGCCGCACGGCCCACTCGAGGATCCTCGTCGGCCAGAAATCGGCTCAAGAGCCTGGCGTCGGGATGGGTGGGTCGTCCACGCCCCACCGCCCACGCCAGCCGGGACCGCACGGCCGCCGGAAGACCATCGAGTTGTTTTTCCAGTTCCACAAACTCCGGGCCTCCAAACAAGTCGACCAGGATCTCGACCGCCCGAACACGACGGGGCACCGTGTACTCCGCATCCAGAATCACCGCATGAAATGCCGCCGCCCCCAGTTTCCTTGCCAGCGGCAACCACCGCGATCGCGACCAACTCGCCAACGGCTGTGCCGCTCCCAGGCACGTCCCCATCGGGGTTTCACGACGCGGAAGGGAAGACCGGGTCGAAGCCGGGTGAGTGACCCGGTACACGCTGCCGCGAGTCCCACGCCCCCCCACCGCCACGAAGAGTGATCCGTCGGGCCCGATGGCGATATCGGTCGGAGCAAACCCAAAATGCCCGCGGCCGGTCATGAATTCGATCGGTTCGGGCAACCCCGACATGCGCGGTCCTGGAGGGGACACCGCCATCACGCGTCCGAAAGTCCAGTCGCAGGCAAAAACCACGCCTCGATACTGTTCCGGAAACCCCGTGTGCCGGTAACAGGCAACCCCCGTGGGCGATCCACGACCGAATGCCCCCACCACCGGAGGCATGTCAAGAAAGTAGCCCGGACGCTTCCAACTGCGAGAGAACCATCCGGCTCCATGTGCCGGGAGCGCATGAAACACACGAGTGGGACGGTACCACGGCAAGGACACGTCTCGCTCACCATCGCTGTCGTAAACGAAAATGTCGCCTTGGCCATTGAAAGCAAAATCGTAGGCGTTGCGAAAACCGTCGACCAGGATCTCGCTCCCCTGCAATGTCGGCGGCAACCTCAGCAGCGTGCCAGCCGATGGCGACCGGATCGGCGAAGATTTCAACGACGCGTAGTCAGCAGTCACACCGGCCCCGTTTCCGGCCAACAGGTAGAACCAGCCGTCGGGACCACGTCGGATCGCGTGCGCGTCATGTTCACCCCCTGCACGGATCTTCAAGATCCGCTCGGGCGGACCATCAGCGCGACTGTCCCGGTCGGCATCACGCAAACGCCACAGCGCGCCGTCACCGGTCGCCAACAGATCATTGCCATCAAAGAACAGCCCCTGGGCACCACCGGTGGGAACATCCGAGAATGTCGAAAACGATTCGGCCCGACCGTCCCCGTCACGATCATGAAGGATTTTCACGTAACGCGGACCGGCAACGACCACGCGCCCCCGAGAATCAATCGTCATCGAGTAAATGTTGCTGGCCAGGTTGTCGTCGGCATACAGCGTCACCTCGAATCCATCGGCAACACGAACACCCGAGGCCGTCGTGGGAGACTCCTCGAAGGCGTGGACCGACCCGGCAACAACCAGTCCAATCCACCCACAGGCCAACCACGACCACCGCCTCCTCGCCTCTTTCATTGTCCCATCCCTCACGGCTTTGCACTCATTCGCCACTCCGGTGGCAGATCTTCCCGTGTCTCCACCAGGATGTCACGCAGGTCGGCACGTTGGCCAGGAGTGAGCAACTTCTCAAGTCCACCAGCAGGACGCCCCGTCAGCACCGCCTGCAGCCTCCGTCCCAGCCGCCCGCGCGGCGCCGCGGGCATAGCAGCCAACTGGGGGGAATAGACGAGGTGGCTGAGCGAGTAACGAAACAGTCGACCGGCCAAATCCAACTGACGCAGTGACCGACCGTCGGCCGTCCGTGGTCCCTGCCGCTGAAACCATCTGGAAAAATCGCTGGTGCCACTGACAGGCGTGGCCCATCGAGGGGAGCCCACCAACAGCAAGTATCGCAACAACCGGTCCTCGGCATCAGAACGGCGTCCCAGGCGATGCTCGTAGGTCACACGCGAGATGAGATTCTGCCCATGGAGCCGATGGTCAAGCACGAGATGAGCGACCACATCACTGTGGGGGGCAGGGTAACCGGTGAGATCAACCAGGGAATCGAGCCGATCGAGACTGGCTCGGAAAGACGCCTCCCGACGGTGGCGACGGTTCTCCTCACGGTTGACCAGGTTGCCCATGTGAGTCACACGCCCCAAACGACCGGTGACATACCAGCCACCCCAACGGTTGGCGATCGGCGTCGTACCGGACACCCGCGAGTACCCCTCGAGTGGCTTGCCGGTCAATTCGACCAGAAATGAACGAATGATGCCGCCGGGAACCGAGAGTGTCGTGCGGCCGATGTGGCACGCCAGGCAACTCGACTTCCGATGAAACCTCGGCCGTGCCCCTGCGGCCCCATCTGGCTGCTGTAGCACGTAGAACATCGCGCCCTTGAGTGGATCGAACGCCATGAGTTCCAGTTCGGCAGTCCCGGGAACCCACGCAACCGACACCTCGTCGTTGAAGTAGATGGCTCGAGGCGTCTTTGGCGTGACCAGGCGTTGATTGACCGCGGTCTTGGAATACACCAGCAACTGCGAAGACACCGGCACATCCAGGCAACCGAGAACCGAGTCGAGATAGCCGCGCCGCGGCACGACCCGCAGAGTTGTCTTGCCACTGGCCAACCGGGCATCCAACCTCGCAACAGGATCGGCAGTCGCGTCACCCAGGTAATCAACCGGAGACTGCCCGTAGGGCAACGGATCGTCATAGGCGACAACCCGCGGCTGGGCGGCCAACGACGCCGCAGGCAGGACAAACAGGACCAGGGACAATCGGAACACGTGTGATTCTTCGACGACGCACGAACTTCTACTAGACAGTGTGCCACGGATGACCCGTTTGGCCAATTGCCAGCGTCGTTTCCAATGAACTAAGATGCGGCCAGCAATGTGTTCGCCCAACGAAAGAACGTGACACGATGACACGCTGGCTGACCTGTCTCATACTCTTGCTGGTCGTCACCCCGGCGTGGTCCCAGGACCAGCCAACCGGGCCCGAGTTGTTCCAGCCGTTCGGAGACCTGGGTGACGGCCCCACGACAAACGCCGAACCAAAAATCACCGCATCGCTGCACCCGGCAACGGCCAAGCCAGGTGACCCGGTGACACTGGCCATCGAGGTGATCGTCCCCGAGGGGTATTACACCTATTCGATTGGTGACGAGCCCAATTCGACAGCCATCAAGATCACCGACCACGCCGGGCTGGACGCTCCCACCTCGGCCCCCCAACCCGACCATCCTCCCAAGGTCGAGGTCACAAAGATCGGCAAGGTCGATTTCCGCCAGGAGAAACACATCGGCCGCGTCGTTTGGCGGCAGGTCTTCAAACGGGCCGCCGATGCAAAGGCGACCGTCAGTGGTTCCATCACGCTGAGCATGTGCAATGAAAGCGGTTGCCTGCCACCGGAAACCTTTCCGCTGGCAGTGGCCCTCGGGCAGGGACCGGCATTCCCCGGCGAAGCCGCCAGCGACTCGCACCCGCTGACCCTGGACATCACACCAACGGAAAAAACCGGAGGCGGTGAACACCCCTCCCCGGTGACCTGGCACATCGAATTGTCCCCCCCAATGGCACAGCCCGGCGAGACCGTCACGCTGTCACTGACAGCCACCCTCACCGATGGATTCCACATCTTTGCTCTCACCCAGGACAAGGCCAACGGTGGCCTGCCCACGCGCATTTCCATGAAGGGTCTCCGCGGACTCACGGCCATCGACGCCGGTTTCGCCGAAGATCGGCCGTTCGAAGAGAAAGCGATTCAGTTGCCCACCGGCGCCGTGACGCAAAAACTGTTCCATGGCACGGTGACATGGAGCCGCACCTACCGTGTGACCGAGGCCGCAACCGACTCGGGCTACGGAACACGGGGACAGGTCCTCTACCAGTACTGCGACGAAAAGGGCTGCCTGAAAGGGCGCGTCTCGTTCGCCCTCGGACAGGTCGGCCCCGGTGACAAGCTCTCCAGTGACCGCTCGCAAAACGCGTCGACCGATGACGACGCCGGCCAGGTGACCGCGGCATCACCGGACAACTCGGAAAACATGTTGAGTTGGATTGGAATCGCTTTCGTGGCCGGGTTCATCCTGAACTTCATGCCGTGCGTGCTGCCGGTGATCGGCCTGAAAATCATGTCCTTCGTGACCCAGGCCGGTGAGAACCGTAGCCGGGCCTTTCTGCTGAACCTGTCCTTCGCTTTCGGCTTGATGAGCGTCTTCCTGGTGTTGGCCACGCTTGTTGGAGTGATCGGAGCCGGTTGGGGATCACAATTCACCAGTGCCGCCTTCAACATCGTGATGGCCTCCATCGTCTTTGTGTTCGCATTGAGTTTTCTGGGTGTCTGGGAAATCCCCGTTCCCGGCTTCGGTGGTTCGGGGGACAGCTCTGGGCAGGAGGGACTCGGGGCCGCCTTCGCCAAGGGTGTCCTGACCACCATCCTGGCCACACCGTGCACCGGCCCGATGCTGGTGCCGGCCATGAGTTGGGCTGTCAGCCAGTCCATCGGGGTCACTTATGCCGTCATGATGAGTGTCGGACTGGGCATGGCATTTCCCTACATTTTGATCGGGGCTTTCCCCAGGCTGATCGCCTTCCTGCCCAAGCCCGGCATGTGGATGGAGACCTTCAAGCACGTGATGGGATTCGTTCTGTTGGGCACCGTCATCTACCCGATGTTTGTGCTCTCGGGTGTCGATCCCGATATCGTCGTCCCCACGATGCTGTTCCTGTTCTCCCTCTGGGCCGCCTTCTGGTGGATCGGTCGGGTGCCATTGACCCAGCCGAGAATCCGTCGGGCCCGGGCCTGGGGAGAGGCCGTCGCGTTCGGCGTTCTGATGGGACTGGTCTCCTTCGGCTCTTTCTACCATCCCGACGATGGGTTCTGGAGCCCGTACTCCGACGAGGCTCTTGCCGAACATCTCGACGCCAACCAGACGGTCCTGATCGATTTCACCGCCGACTGGTGAATCACCTGCAAGCTCAACGAGGCGGTCGCCTTGGACGCAGAAGTCACACGCGAATTCATCACCAGCAACAAGATTGTCGCCATCAAGGCCGACAAGACGCGAGAGTCGCCCGATATCGACGCCCTGCTGGTCAAACTCGGCAACCCGGCCAAAGCGATTCCGTTTTATGCCATTTATCCGGCTGGACAACCCGACAAGCCGATTGTGCTCGACGGTGTCTTCGCATCTCCGGACCGCGTTCTTGAGGCGCTCAAACGCGCCGTCGGCAAATCATCGACCGCGGCGGTTTCTCGCTCCGACGCGAAAAACCAGGATTCGCTCTAGCGGAATTCCTCGGCACACGATCACCCCATGTCCTGCACCGGACATCGATCATCGCCCGCCAGTCAACCGGCGGAACTGATCGAGGAAGTGTCCCTGGTTGTGCTGGATCAACCGTCGGCGATCGGTTGGCGAATCGGTCGTGACATCCAGGAACAGCAACCCCATTTCCTGGTCGGTCCCCTCTCCCCAGGTGACGTGGCGGGGAGGCGAATGTGGGTTGAACGGATTCGCCACACTGTTGTCATACCACGCCTCATGAATCAACCGGGTGCCGGCGGGAAGCCGCAAGGGCTGTTCCAGGTGGTACTGGGAATGCCAGTGAAAATCCCACTCGTCAATCGCAACCAGCGGCACCTGTTGGCCCGCGGGCGTTTCCGCCCATGCCCGGCAGCGACGGCCCAGCAAGTGCATGTGCGGCAACACCGAATGGACCGTGACGGGCACCGGCAGGGTGTACACCGCCGGATGATGCAGATTCGGCTCGCCGGCGGGAATCTCCAGCGACATCTCTCCCACGAGAATCTCGACCACCGGCGTGATGGATTCGGACGTCCCGGTCGCCTCCGGCACGAAGTACAATCCCAATCGAGACTGGTCGGCCTCGGGCCGGCCGCTGGGATGGTAATGCACCTGGAGGACAAAGTCCGAGCCCGCCTTTATGGGACGCCCCAGCCCCGGGCCCAGGTGTCGTGGTTGTACACCGACCGCCCAGCCTCCCAGCGTCCCACCACCACCGAATCCCCAGCCACCGTAACGGCGGTATCCGGGCCGTGGATCGGCCGCATCCAGTCGCCGGGCTGTGCCCGTGTCGTCGTAACGAAAACTGGCATGGTGGATCACCCGAGAATTGCCCGGTCGAAATTCGATTGCCGAGATCATCCGGTCCGTTTTCAACCCGCTCGGAATCACGAAATACCAGTAGAGGTCGCGTCCCTCGGCAGGGATCGAAACACGCTCGGGCATCGTCAACACCAGATCGGGACGGCCCAGTTCCCAGCCACCTGCATACCGGGGAACTTCCGGTTCGCTGGCGACATCACCCCGCGGCAAGTCCGATTCCAGCCAGTCTCGCAACAGCGACAACTCCTCGTCGCTCAGCCGCAGGTCGTCCTGAAAATGGCCGAAACCAGGGCGAGGCTTCCAGGGAGGCATGATCCTGCGGGTCACGACCTCGAGCAACTGCCGACGGCGACCAACCACGTCCTGGTACGACAGAAGTGAAAAGGGAGCCGCGGTGTCCGGACGGTGACAACGCCCACAACGACGATGCACCAGGTTCGCGACCGTGCCGGCCCACGTGATCTCGCCGGTCGATTTCACCTGTTTCGAGACGCCACGCTTTGGGGGCGCGCGTAATGGTTCCAGGACGCACCCGACCGGGGTGGTTCGTTCGAGTCGGCTCGCTCGGCCGGCCAGAACCCGGTCAATGGCCCGGCCCAGATCGCGGCTGCTCACGGCGGCCCGACGACGCCCCAGGTCGATGAAACGATCGTCAATCCGGCCACGGTAACTCAAACGACCAGTTGCATCGATCACGAATGCTTCGGGGACATGCGTGGGCTTGAGTTGTTTGCGGAGCAACGTGTTGGGCGTCTGTTCCTGCTCGGAAAACACCGGAAAACTGATCTCGAACTCAGAAGCCAGCGAGACAGCCTGATCGACCTGGATCGCCAGCACCCGCACGTCGCGTCGTGCCGCTGCCCGGTGCAACCGTTCAATCGCCGGCAGGAATCCGCGACTGATCGGACAGGTCGAGGAGAGATACACCACGACGGTCGCCGACGACTGTGACACTCCACCAACCTGGTGCAAAGCCCCCGTCGAATCCCGGAGAACCAGCCGCTCAACAGTTGGGCGATCGTCCACACCTCCCCCTGGTCCTACGACCGTGCCACGACCAATCTCCAGGGGAAGCAGTCCCCCCACCCAGGCGCCCAGGACCACGAGGGCCATCAACGAACAGACCAGCGGAAGAATGGCCGCTTTGAGTGGGGACGACTTGGGAGTGAATTCCATGGCAGACCCGACCATTGAGAATGCGGGCCGGAACGGTAGCAGATGCCTTGGATCCAAACGAGACGAGTTGTCCACCGTTTAAAAGGGAGCGGCCGCCGCAGAGTCCCGCAACTCTACGACGGCCTGCCACCCTCGGACACACACCGTACGGGTTTCAGCCGGAGCCCATTGGCTTAGACCCGAATCAGTGCTTCCACCAGAATTACTCTGGTGGAATGCCCAGGAGTTCCTCCTCCTCTTCCTGGATGATGATCCGTGGAGTGACCATCAACATCAGGCTCTCGGTCTCGCGACCGACACCCGAGTTCTTGAAGAGGCGACTGATGTAGGGAATCTTGTTCAAAATCGGCACACCGGCCATGTTGCGCCCCTCCCGGAGGCGTTTCACGCCACCCAGCAGGACCGTGCCACCGTCGGGCACGCTGACCGTGGTGGTGACGTTGAGAATGGCCTGCACCGGTTGCTGGACTGTCAGTGACCCACCGCCACCGCCGCCCATGCCGCCCATGCCACCCATGCCGCCGCCCATACCACCCATGCCGCCGCCCATGCC
>PBOU01000187.1 GCA_002724415.1 Planctomycetaceae bacterium | reverse complement strand
TAGGCGGGGCTGAGAAACTGGGTGTGCCTGGAGAGATGCAAGTCGACGGCACCGAACAGTGAGTCTCCGACGTCGGCAATGACGGCCATCGATTCGTCGAGCATCTGGTTGATCCGGGCGAAAAGACGGCGGTTGGTGACCGGTTTGCCGGTCTTTGGCCGGAAGGGTCGGTCCCGGGGGCGTTTTCGACTGGGAAGTGGCCGGCGGACTGGTTTCAGATTCGAGTCGAGCAGTCCACGGACAAAGTCTTCAAGCACGATGTCGTGAAAATGGTGGTGTTGGATTCGAAGCGTTTCACTGGTGGCGTAGATGCAATGGCCGGGATCGAGATTGGCGGTGTAGAGCCCCAGGTTGATGTCGGTCATGAAGGTTCCAAGCAGAATGACGCAGTCGCTTTTCTCGACGTAATGGCGAACCCGGTCACGGCCCATGGCACCCTCGTAAACTCCAACAAACTGGGAGTGGGCTTCGCTGACAACCGATTTTCCCAGCAACGTGGCACACATCGGAAGGTGGTGCTTTTCGGACAATTCGAGAAGTTCTTCGCGGAGTCCGAAACGGTGCATTTCGACTCCGGCGATGATGATAGGCCGGGCTGCTGAATTGATCAGTCTGGTTGCTTCTTCCAGGGCTTCTCGCAACGCGTCGGGATCGCTGGTGAGTGGTTCGCTTTGCGGTTCGTGGGGGAACAGCGAATGCGTGGTCACACGGTCTCGCGGCAATTCCAGAAAGACCGGCCGTTTGTAGCGGACGGCCGCTTCCAGGCAACGGTCGATGTCACGGAAGGCGGTCAGCGGATCTTCCAATGACGCGGAGGCCACAGTGATTTTTTCGAATACCTCTCTCTGTGTCTGGAAGTCGCGCACCTTGTGATGCAATAGGGGGTCGTTGTGGCGTTCCTCGACTCCAGGGGCGCCGCTGATGACGACGACCGGGGATTTCTCGGCGTAGGCCCCGGCCGTCGAATTGGTGACGCTGAGGCCGCCGACACAATAGGTGACGCAGACGCATCCCAGGCCACGGACTCGTGCGTACCCGTCAGCGGCGTAGCCAGCGCAGTCTTCGCGGGTGGTTCCAATGACACGAATGGGGCTGTCTTCGAGCATCCCGTAAAATTGCAGCACAAAGTCGCCAGGGATGCCGAAAATGTCCTCGACGCCGTGGTCCTGGAGTCGTTGGATCAGGTATTCGCCGATGGTCTGCCTGGAGGTCGTCTGCGGAGTTCGTTTTACACCGGGGAGCCGGGGCCTGGGGGTGCCGGTTGCGTCTCTCGCCGTGTCGACCATTGGAAAAGTCCCCGATGGAGTGGTGGCAAGGAATCATTGCCTGTCAGTAGGTCCGGTCAATGTTCGGGTTGGATGTTGGCGGGAAAACCGGGTTCTTGGACGGGACACCTGTGTGGCGTGGCACACCCCGGTCCGAGACCGCGTTGATTGCGTGGCGGGCGATGGTGGTCGGGGGCCGTGTCGGGATTTCGGTGCCGGTGCTGCAGGTGGTAAGATCTGGATTATGAATGGAATTCAAACCGGACTCGCCGTACTGGTGTCTGTTGTGTGGGCCATGGCCCTGGACGGTCGGGCAGCCGAGCCAACCAAGTTGGAACTTCGGGTGCGCGAGATTTTCAAGGTCGCTTGCCTGAAGTGCCATTCCGGTGAAAAACCGAAGGGGCAATTTGGGTTGGAGACGCGCGAGTCGTTGATCCGCGGTGGAGAGACTGGGCGGGTGATCACGCCAGGCAAACCACTGGAGAGCCTGCTGTTTCAACACGTTCATGAGGGGTCGATGCCACCGGATGAGGACAGGCGTCTGAAGAAGGCTGACGTTGAGTCGATCCGGGAATGGATTGCGGCTGGAGCATCGTTTGGTCCGGGAGGCCGTCTTCCAACGATTGTGACCCAGCACGATGTGTTCCCTGTTTTGCAGTTGCGCTGCGTGGTCTGTCACGGTGGCCGAAGCCAACAGGGCAAGCTCGATCTCCGGTCTCGTGAGTCAATCCTGCGTGGGGGAAAGTCGGGGCCGGCGGCAGTGTTGGGCAAGCCCGAAGACAGCCTGCTGTTGAAAAAGATACACGACGGCACGATGCCGCCTCGTCGTGACCTGGTGGCGGCCAGTATCAAGGTGATTGAGCCCGGCGAAATCGAGAAAGTCACCCGGTGGATAGCCGACGGGATGCCCCTGGTTCCCGATCCTCCCACGTCGGGGCAGTCTCCGGTGGTGACGAATGAGCAACGAAAGTTCTGGTCTTTTCAGGCTCCTCACGCAGTGCCCACGCCGAAGGTGGTTGATTCCAAGCGTGTCCGTAATCCTATCGACGCTTTCCTGCTGAATCGCCTTGAAGCCAAGGGGTTGTCGTTTTCACCCGAGGCGGATTCGTTGTCCCTGTTGCGCCGCGCGTCCTTTGATGTCACGGGGTTGCCGCCGAGTCTTGGTGATGTGCTTGGACAGACGCGGGGTGTCGGCCAGGGAGAAGTGGCGTGGGAGCAGCATGTCGATCGCTTGTTGGCTTCGCCTCACTTTGGAGCACGCTGGGCCCGGTTTTGGTTGGACCTCGCCGGGTACTCGGATTCCGACGGGATTCAAAATGCTGATCCGATCCGGCGGGCGGCCTACAAGTACCGGGATTATGTCGTCCGGTCGCTTAACGGCGACAAGCCGTACCGCCGGTTTTTGCTCGAACAGATCGCCGGAGACGAACTGGCCGACTATCGAGGTGCGAAGGTGATCACCCAGGAGATTGCCGACAACCTCGTGGCCACCGGGTTCTTGAGGTTCGTGCCAGACGCGACGTATGCCAATATCACCGGTTTTGTCCCGGATCGAAGAGGAGTGATCGATGCGGAACTCGAGGTGCTGACGTCCTCGGTGATGGGACTGACACTGAAATGTGCCAAGTGTCATTCTCACAAGTTCGACCCTCTTCCCCAGCGCGACTATTATCGGTTGGCTGCTGTCTTCAAGGGGGCCCTGGACGAAAACGACTGGCTGAAACCGTATGGCACCAAGCAGTTCAGCAGTGGTCCGATTGGTTTTCGCCACATGCAGATTGTCAGCACACAAGAACAACGGGAGGTGGATTCTCACAACCAGGCCATCGCTCAATCCATTGCGGTCGCTCGTGCTCAACTGGCCAAGCAGGCGGAGCTGGCTCGCAAACGTCAACTCACCGCCCGGCTGGAAAAGTTGCCCAAGTCGATTCGTGAGGATGTGCGTGGCGCTTTGGCGGCTGTGAAGGCGAAGCGATCGGTCGTCCAGAAATACCTCGCCAACAAGTTTGCGTCGCTGAAGACAATCGACGATGAGGCATTGAAGAAGTTGGAACCGGGGTATGCCAAGGCGGTTGCGGCGACCGAGAAGCGGATCAAGCAATTGGAGGGGCAAAAGAAATCGCAACCGTTTGTTCGGGCACTCTGGGACCGCGGTGAACCATCCCCGACCTACGTGCTGATTCGTGGGAACTACCTGACGCCGGGCCGCAAGGTGGAGCCGGGAGTTCCGGAGGTTTTGTCGCCGGTTGGATTCGACCTGGATGTCACCGCTCCCTATCCGGGCGCGAAGTCGACCGGGCGTCGTCTTGCCTTTGCCCGTTGGTTGACCCGCGACGAGCATCCACTGACGGCCAGGATCATTGTCAACAGGATCTGGAAGCACTATTTCGGCCAGGGGATTGTTGGCACGCTCGACAATTTTGGCAAGACCGGGGAACGCCCGACTCACCCCGGATTGCTTGACTGGCTGGCCGTCGAGCTGGTCAGGAATGGGTGGCGAATGAAGTCGATCCATCGGCTGATCTTGACGTCAACCGCCTACCGGCAGTCCTCGGCGGTCACCGCTCGACAAAGGCAGCTTGACCCGGGGAATCGACTCGTGAGTCGGATGAGCTTGAAACGGCTTGATGCCGAGAGCCTGCGGGACACTCTTCTGGCGGTTTCAGGGGAACTGGACACCCGGCAGTTCGGGCCGGGTGACGCCGTCACGTCCCGTGCAGATGGCCTGGTGACGGCCGTGCGTGGGCCACGAGGGTGGCGGCGAAGCATTTTCCTGTTGCAGCGGCGCACACAGATTTCCACCCTGCTGCAGAACTTCGATCTTCCTCGGATGAATCCCAACTGTATCCAACGGCCGGTTTCCATTGTCGCCCCGCAGGCATTGCACCTGCTCAACAACAAGTCGATTCGCGAACTGGCCGATCGGTTTGCCGAACGGGTTGAGGGAGAGGTTGGGGACGATGCGAAGTTGCAGGTGATCCGGGTTTATCGTGTGGCGTTGGGGCGGGCCCCCGGTGACGAGGAATTGGCCGCGAGCGTTCCGGTGTTGGAACAATTGCGTGGGGAGTGGGCCGCGAAGCTGAAGAACGACCGGGCGACCGCTCGGACACGGGCCTTGGGCAACCTGTGTCACGCGGTGATGAATTCAGCCGCGTTTGTCTACCTGGACTGATCGATGTGCCGATGACAGGGGAGAGGGAGAGGCGATGATTCCGGATCGATCACAAAGGACGATGGCGATGCCACAGGAGATGTCGCGGCGGGGATTCTTCGAGTCAACCGCCGGCGGGATTGGAACGGCCGCGCTGGCGGGGCTGCTCAGCCAGGACCTGTATGGGACCAACGGGCTGCTGGGTGCTGAGGCGGCTGGTGGCGCCGCCGCGTTTCCCGATCAACGTCCCCGGCGTTCTCATTACGAGCCGAAGGCCAAGGCCGTGATCCACCTGTTCATGAATGGTGGGCCCAGCCAGATGGACCTGTTTGATCCGAAGGAGGAATTGACTCGGAATCACGGCAAGTCGTATTTCGACAAAATTGCCGGCGAGGTGGAGAACCCCGGCGCTGCGGGGGCACTGATGCGGAGCCCGTTCCGCTTCCGGCGTCATGGCGACGTGGGGATGGATGTTTCGGAGTTGTTGCCCCACCTGGCGACCCAGGTGGACCGCATCAGCCTTGTTCGTTCCATGTACACGACCAACCTGACTCACGAGCCAGCGCTGTTTATCGCTCACTGCGGACGGATGAGTCCCGGCCTGCCGAGTCTGGGGTCATGGGTGACGTACGGCCTGGGCAGCGAGAATCAGAATCTTCCCGCCTATATCGTCCTGGATGATCCGGAAGGATTGCCGGTCAACGGTGTACAGAATTGGCAATCGGGCTTTCTCCCTCCTGTCTACCAGGGGACCCGGTTCCGGTCGACCGGGAAACCCGTCTTGAACCTGGATCGCGAGTACGAGGAGTCGGAGAGTGTCGTGAAATTGGAACGCGACCTGATCGGCAGGTTGGATCGCATTCATCGCCGGCGTCGCACTGGCCAGCCGCAATTGGATGCTCGCCTGGCGAGTTACGAATTGGCCGCCAGGATGCAGTTGGCCGCGTCCGACGCGTTGGATATCACTGCTGAGACCGCAGGGACTCAGAAGCGGTATGGCGTCGGGGCCAAGGGCACCGATTCGTACGGTCGTCGTTGTCTGATCGCACGTCGTCTGATCGAACGAGGGGTTCGGTTTGTCCAGCTCTTTATCAATTTTCAGATCTGGGACACCCACACCAATATTGGGACGGGGCTGCCGGCAGCCTGTCGCAAGACCGACCAGCCGATCGCGGCATTGCTGGAGGACCTGGATGAACGCGGTTTGCTCGACAGCACGCTCGTGGCGTGGGGCGGCGAATTTGGGCGATTGCCAATCGCTCAGCTTCCCGGGGACAAGAATGTTCTCAAGGCCGGTCGCGATCACAACCAGAACGCGATGGTCACATGGTTGGCTGGCGGTGGGATAAAGCGGGGCCATGTTCACGGCACGACCGACGAGATCGGGCTGAAGGCAGCCGATCAGAAGGTCACGGTTCACGATTGGCATGCGACAATCCTGGACCAGTTGGGAATGCATCATGAGGAACTGTACTACTCGCGGAATGGCCTGAAGGAACGCCTGACGTCGGTGTTCCCCGCGCGGGTGATCCAGGAGATCCTCGCCTGATGAACTGCCCGTGGCGACGCTTTCAGAAAGGCCGTGAATGTCGGTTCCGCGCGTGACCTCTGAGGCCATGCGAGGTCGTGGTGGTGTGCTGCTGGTGTCGTGTTACGAACTGGGGCATCAGCCACTGGGGGTGGCGTGGCCCATGGCGTTTCTGAGTCGGGCCGGGTTCAAACCGGTCTGTCGGGACGTGTCGGTCGATGCGTTGTCTCGCTCTGAGATTCGTCGCGCTGCTGTGGTGGTGATCGCGGTGCCGATGCATACGGCGTTGCAACTGGGGGTTCGCGTGGCCGGCATGGTCCTGGAGGAAAACCCGGATTGTCGCGTGGTGTTCCAGGGGCTGTACGCGGTGCTGAATTCAGCGATCCTCGAGGACGTGGGGGCCGCGGCCTGCCTGGGCGGTGAAAGTGAGAATTCGCTGGTTTCATTGCTCGAGAGTTGGGAACGGGGCGAGGACGGCGACCGTGTCCAGGTCGATGTCAAGCGTCAGGAGTTTCCTGTTCCTGATCGGACAAGCCTGCCGGAACTGGGACGTTACGCCGCACTCGAATTGGTCGATGATTCCGGGCGTCTCCGTACGATCAAGGGGGGCAGTGTCGAGGCAAGCCGAGGGTGCCGTCACCTCTGCACGCATTGTCCGATTCCTCCGGTCTATGGTGGGAAGTTCGTGGCGGTGCCCGTCGAGGTGGTGTTGGCTGATGTGGCTCAACAGGTTGACTCGGGGGCCGGGCACATCACCTTTGCCGATCCCGATTTCCTCAACGGGCCAACCCACGCACTTCGCGTCGCCCGTGCCCTGAACGAGACGTTTCCGGATGTGACGTTCGATTTCACAGCGAAAATCGAACACCTGGTTGAACGTGGCGAGGTGTTGCAGGAATTGGTTGCCTGTGGTGCAACATTCGTGGTTTCGGCAGTGGAAGCGTTGAGTGATCGTGTTCTCCAGACGCTCGATAAGGGGCATGGACGAGAGGATGTCGGTGAGGCGTTGAGACGGTGCCGGGAGGCGGGATTGCCGATGAGGCCGACATGGGTTCCCTTCACTCCCTGGTCGACAATGGCTGATTTTCGAGAGATTCTCGAATTTGTTGGCGGGCAGGGGTTGGTCACTCATGTCGATCCGGTTCAGTACTCGATTCGTTTGTTGGTGCCGCCGGGGTCGCTTCTTGAGAATCACGCCGGATTCATGCCGCATCGACGAGAATTGGACAGAGAAGCGTTGTCCTGGAACTGGGTTCATCCGGACCCCGAGATGGATGTCTTGCAGCGCGATGTGGCGCACCTGGTCGAAAACGCTGCGGAGGCTGGTCATTCGGGGACGGAGACATTTTTGCATGTGGCGGAGTTGGCTGGAGTGTCATTGACGCCGGATCAAGTTGCTGTGACGATTGCGGGACGGGCGGCGCCACGTCTCACCGAAGACTGGTTTTGCTGAGCAGAGCCGACTGGGACTCAGTTTGAGTCTCTTGTGATTGAAGAATGAACCGGAAAAAGGAGTTGTTGAGATGAGCGGCGGTTTGCAGGACTTGCTGGGGGTGGCTGATGCTCCCGTGGCCGTGTCCTTTGTGACGGAAATTCCGGAGGGAGTGAGTAGGGTCGAAGCGACAGCCCTTTCCGGATGCAGCTATTGGAAGCAGGCGGCACAAGGGAATGTGTTTGCGACTGTTCCGGAAGATCATTTCTCGTGTCCGATTGGCGCGTTCACTCACGGTGTCGAACTCCCTGAGGCTGAGGCTGAGGGCCAGCAGCAGATGATCGGGATGATGGTCGAGTTGCAGTATGTCCGCATGGAGGAGGTCCCGGACATTCCGCATCGAACCGAGTCGTTTGAGGCGGTGGTTTATTCCCCTCTGGACAAGGCGCCCTGCGAGGTGGACGCGGTGATCGTGCAAGGGACACCACGGCAGATGATGATCCTCGCCGAGGCGGCAACGGCTGCCGGAGTTGATGGTGGGCCGACCATGGGCCGTCCCACATGCGCGGCGATTCCGGAGGTGATGCAGGAGACGCGATTTGTGACCAACCTCGGATGTATCGGAAACCGGGTTTACACCGGATTGGCCGATGAGGATCTGTACATGGTCCTGCCCGGCAGCCAGGTCGATGCGATCCAGGAGAAACTGGCTGCGATCGTGTCGGCCAACGCCGCCCTGGAAGAGTTTCACGGGGGCCGCGTGTCCGGAGGCGGTTGAATCGTAAGAAACGGTTCCCGGGATTGAGGTGTTGGCAGGAGTCGACTAACTTACGGTCAAATGGGCAGACAAGTGGCCCGGTTTGGTGAAAAAAGGGGGAAGACATGGCGGGTGATGTGAAAATTCAAGGTGAACCGATGACGGTTCCCACGATGTGCCGATTCACAGTCGATCGGCCGGTTTACCCCGACCAGTCATTTCATTTCGGCAGTGCCGAGGCGGCCGAGTTGTCGCCTCTGGCCAGCCGGTTGTTTGGCATCGAAGGGGTCGCCGCGGTGTTGATCACCGACAATCGCATCACGATCACCAAGTATGGTCCGGCGACCTGGCCGGAGGTTGGTCAACAGGTCGGGGCAGCCATACGTGAACACATTGCCTCGGGCGAGCCCGCTGTCAGTCCGGAAATTCGTGAATCGATTCCGCCGGTTGACGTTTTGCGTGACCGGATCCAGGGAGTTCTCGACAGCGAGATCAACCCGTCAGTCGCCAGTCATGGTGGAGTTGTCCGGCTTCTCGACGTCAAGGACAACATGGTCTATGTCCAGATGGGGGGCGGCTGCCAGGGGTGTGGAATGGCCGACGTGACGTTGAAGCAAGGGGTGGAGGTCGCGATTCGATCTGCAGTTCCCGAGGTCGGCGAGATCATGGATACGACCGATCACGCATCCGGAAACAATCCGTACTACGCCCCGTCGAGAAAGTAGTCGCGAGAGGCCATTTTCTGGTGCGCCATGCCCCGGTTGTTGCTGTTGCTGCCCACCCGGACGTATCGTACGCCGGCACTGCTGGCGGCCGCTGCACGGTGCGGGGTCGAGTTGACCGTGGCGTCCGAGGAGCCCAGTTCGGTTTCGCAGCTGAACCCGTCCGGATTTCTCACTCTTCCCTTTTCGGTGCCGGAAGACTGTGTCGCTCCCGTGCTGGCGTTTCACCAGCAGTTTCACGTCGATGCGGTGATTGGCATCGATGACGCGGTGGTCGAAGCCGCAGCGGTTGTGGCACGAACTTTGGAGTTGCCGCACAACGACCCGGTTTCGGTGGCCGCCGCGCGTGACAAGAAGCGGTCACGCGAGTTGTTGGTGGCCGGGAATGTGCCCTGCCCGGAATCTGAGTGGAGGGCCTGGGGCGAGGACGACTGCGATTGTTCGCCCGAATTCGGTTTTCCAGCCGTGGTCAAGCCCCTGTCGTTGTCAGCCAGCCGAGGTGTGATCCGGGTTGATGACGCTGCTGCCCTGAGTGCTGCGGTGTCCCGGGTTGAGTCGATCGTGGCTGAAGAAGAGGGGTGTGACCTGGAAGATGGTTTTTTGGTGGAATCGTTCGTGAGTGGCCCCGAGGTTGCTGTTGAAGGTTTGTTGCGTGGTGGAGTACTGGAAGTGCTTGCGGTGTTCGACAAGCCCGATCCGCTTGAAGGCCCGTATTTTGAGGAGTCGATTTATCTGACGCCATCTCGCTTGGGGCCAGCGATTCAGGCGGAGCTTGGCCAGGTGTCCGCTGCAGCGTGTCGTGCACTGGGGCTCGTCGAAGGTGCGGTGCATGTGGAACTGCGGGTGACCGAATCTGGTCCCGTGGTCATCGAGGTGAATCCCCGGGCCATCGGCGGGTTGTGTTCGGATGTTTTGCGTTTCGGGACCGGCCTGGGATTGGAAGACATCCTGTTGCACCACGCCCTGGGGGACCGCGCCCCTTTGCCAAAACGGGTTGACACGGCGGCTGGAGTCTTGATGTTGCCGGTTCAGGGCGGTGGTACCCTCGTGCGAGTCGACGGTGTCGAAGCGGCTGCTGCGGTCACCGGAGTGGAACGGGTCGCGATTACCGTCCATCCGGGACAGGAGTTGGCTGCCTGGCCGGAGGGGGGAGCGTATCCCGGCTTCGTTTTTGCTCGGGGAGAGTCTGCCGAAGACGTGGAGCAGGCATTGCACACTGCGGGCGAGGAGTTGACACTTGTGTACCGGGGAGTTGACACGCAGACATGAAGATCGCGATGGGTGCTGAACGATGAGTGAAGCCGGTGTGGTGACGCGAAGGGCCTGCCTGGTTCGATACGGTCGGCTCGGATGGGTGGCCTTGTTCACCAGCGAGGACGGGGTGGAGTTCCGTCGGGGTGACCAGGTGGTGGTCCAGACGGAACGGGGAGAGGAACTGGGGGAGTTGCTCTCCAGCGTTGCCTCTCGCCTGGTCGACGACGTCAGTCCGGCGGGCCAGGTGTTGCGGCTGGCATCGGTCGAGGATCGGGCTGGTGTTCCGGTTGAGCTGGACGACCTGATTGAAGCGATTCGCCAACGGGATTCGGCGTTGGAACCGGTGGATGTCGAGATGCTAGTCGACGGGCGAACCGTGGTGGTCTACTGCCTCGGTGAGGTCGGTGAGGAATCCGAGCGGATTGCCGTTGGGCTGTCCAGGGACACTGGTCGCGACGTGAGGCTTTCGCCAATGTTCGATCCTGAGTCGGGCGGGTGTGGGGGGGGCGGGTGCGGTGAGGGTGGGTGTGGTTCGAACCACTGAAAAATTCAAGGACGGCGTGCTATGACCGTGCGACATGATCTGTTCGGTTGGGTGAGTGCGGGTCTTGTTGGCTTCGTGTTGGTCGGAATTGCTCGGGCGGGGGAACCGTCGGTGTCGGCCGATGCGGTTCGGGAAGTGCTGGGGCGGACGGTGCCGCTGTTGCAAAAGAGCGCCACGACGTATGTCGAAAAACGGGACTGTTTCAGCTGTCACCACCAGGCGTTGCCGGCAATCACCGTGGCCAGGGCGCGGCGAATAGGAGTGCCCGTCGATGACGACTCAGCAGGTGAACAGTCGGACTTCACGCTCGAATATTTCTCCGCGCGAGCCGCCAGGGTGCGGGTGGGTGAAGGAGTGCCGGGAGGTGCATACAACGCCGGTTACGCGCTCTGGGGGTTGCATGCCGACGGCCACAAGCCCGATTCGGTCACCAGGGACATGGTGGCGTATCTCAAGACCAAACATCGTCATGACGGCAGTTGGCGAATCCGCACTCACCGGCCGCCCCTGGAGGACAGCCACTTCACGGCGACGGCCCTGTCGTTGCGTGGGTTGCAACTGTATGCCGGCAAGCAGGGGGCTGATGACCTGGCCGAAAGGACACCAAGGACCCTCAAGTGGTTGTTGAAGGCCGAGGCGAAGACGAACGAGGATCGGGTGTTTCGTCTGCTGGGCGCGAAGTGGGCAAAAGCGTCAACGAAGGATCTCAAGAGGCTGGCCAAGGAATTGATGGCTCAGCAGCGGTCCGACGGTGGTTGGTCGCAATTGCCCGGGAAGGACAGCGATGCTTACGCGACCGGCCAGGCTTTGTATGCTCTGAAAGTCGCCGGGACCAGGGTGAGCCGCAAGTCATACCAGGCCGGGTGCCGTTTCCTGCTGCGAACCGTGCGAGCGGATGGGTCCTGGCTGGTGACCACGCGGAGCAAGGCCATTCAGAAGTACTTCGAATCGGGTTTCCCGCACGAGAAGTCGCAGTTCATTTCAATCTGTGGCACCTGCTGGGCGTCGCTGGCACTGATGGAACTCTTGCCCGTAGCGAAGTGATGGGTGGTGGGCGATGTGAACCGGCGCCGCCCTGTCCTAGCCACGGTATTCGTCGCCGCAGTCTCCGATGCTGGTCCACAGGTCGCTGTGGCCCTGCGTGGCTTCATCCAGGATCTCCCAGTCGTTGTCATCGAGGCTGAAGTCAAACACGCGGGCGTTGTCCGAACGGTGTTCGCTGAGTCCGAGGCGGCACCCGATGATCACTCCGGCCACGCAATCCTGGTCGAGNATTGCTCGGGTGGCGACGTTGGCCACCNCGACACCGTGTCGTCGGGCNACCGNGGACAGNCCTCCGAGCAACCGNTGGAACAGTTNCCAGCCGCCCCAGGCGTCGATCATCCGTTTGTATTTCTTTTTTGAATTGGTCTCGAGGNCGGAGGGNCTNGGTTCGTCGCAGTCAATGTAAGCCTCGGAAAGAAGGCCACCGCAGAGAGTGCCGTATGTCAAGAAATGGATGTCGTGTTCACGACACAGTGCCAGTTGTTCCCGTTCGGGGCGGCGGTCGACCAGGCTGTACTGCACCTGGTTGGAGACGATGCGGATGCCCGATTTCACGATCCTGGCCAGGTGAAGCGAGTCGAAATTGGTTAGTGCCAGGTGTCGGATTTGGCCCGCTGACTGCAGGTCGGCCATATGTCCCAGGGCGTCCATGTAGCGTGGGTCGTCATAGTCCCACCAATGGAATTGCAGGACATCAAGGCAGTCGACGTCCATCCGTCGCCGAGAGGTTGTCACGGCCTCTTCGACGACGTCGCGGGTCATCGGTCCGGGTGACGGGCACCATTTTGTCATGGCTTGCAGTCGGGCGTTGGCCTCGTCACCGCGTCGTTCACGGAGTCGGCGGCGAAAGTCTCCGTAGATGTCCTCGGCGGGGCCATAGTGGTCGGCCATGTCGAGCGTGGTGTAGCCATGGTCGAAATACTCAAAGAGCGTCTCGGTGGCGAGTTCTCGGTCGATTCGTCCGTGACCTCCCGAGAGTTGCCAGAGCCCGACCGGGAGTGAGCAAATCGAGTAGTCTTCGGCGAGGTTGCGGCGGCTGGTGTCAGGAAGTGCCATGTGGTGGTCGATCCTGGTTGATGGTCGGGTTGGCTCCAGTCGCTGTCGCCGGAGGCTCGTGGCGATACAATGGCGACGACGACGGGCATTGCAGTCGGTGGCCCGGTCGAGGTCAAGCGTGGCAGAATGCAACCCGAACAAGCCGAGGGGTGGATATGCGACAGTTTGGATTCATCGTGTTGGCGAGCCTGGCGTGGTTGTCGACGCCGGTGAGAAGTGCAGATCCGGTCGTGGCGGATGTGTTGCTGGTGGGAGGGACGATTCACGACGGCACGGGACGACAGGGGTTTGCCGGTGATGTGGCGATTCGCGGCGACCGGGTGGTTGCGGTGGGGACGTTCGAGACGAAATCGGCCGAGTGGAGGTTGGACTGTCGTGGCCTGGTCGTGATGCCCGGTGCCATTGATCTGCACAACCACAGTGACCGCCAGGTTGTGGATTCCAGGACGCGGGCTTGTGTCAATTATCTGTTGCAAGGGTGTACGACGATCGTGACCGGCAATTGCGGGGGCGGGCCTGTCGACGTGGGTGACTACTATCAGAAGATTGATCAGGCGGGGGCTGGTGCCAACGTGGTGCACCTGTTGCCGCATGGAGCGCTGAGGCGGCAGGTGGTCGGGACTGAACGACGGGCCGCCACCAAGGCGGAACTGAAGGAGATGCAATTGTTGGCCGAGCAGGCCATGACGGACGGTGCGTGGGGCATGTCGACTGGATTGATCTACGTGCCCGGCACTTATGCGGACACCGAGGAATTGGTCTCGTTGGCCCAGGTGGTGGCGCGGCACAAGGGGATTTATGCCAGCCACATCCGTAATGAGAACGTGCGACTGCTGGCGGCGGTGGACGAGGCGATGGAGATCGGTCGTCGTGCAGGTCTGCCGGTGCACGTGTCGCACTTCAAGTCGAGCGGGCGGGGGTCCTGGGGCCTGGTGCGGCGTGCGGCTGAACGGATTGCAGCTGCAAGGAAAAAAGGCCAGAAGGTGACCGCCGATCAGTACCCCTACATTGCCTCGAGTACATCGTTGGATGCCACGGTGATTCCAACATGGGCCCGGGCGGGCGGGCGCAAGGAATTGATCCGGCGACTGGATGACAAGGAAATCGGTGTGAGATTGCGTGCGGCGATCGCGGAGAATCTCAGCCGAAAAGAGAATGGGCAGGTCTTGAAGATCGCTCGTTATTCACCCCGTTCTGACTGGGTGGGCAAAAGCGTGGCAGAAATTGCCGAGTTGGAGAAGTTGACGACTGTCGAGGTGGCCGTGCAGGTGGCCAAGAACGGTGGTGCCGCGATCGTGAACTTCAGTATGAGCGAAGAAGATGTGCGACACATCATGCAGGTTCCGTGGGTGGCGACCGCCTCGGATGGACGGGCTTACCTGCCTGGTGCCGATCGCCCTCACCCTCGAAGCTACGGGACATTTGCACGAAAGCTGGGCCATTACGCCATTCGCGAGAAAGTGCTGGGGTTGCCGGCGGCCGTGAGAAGCATGACCGGGTTGCCTGCCGAAATCCTGGGCCTCACTGATCGTGGCGTGGTGCGGGCCGGGATGGTGGCCGACGTGGCTGTCTTTGATCCACGACGCATTCGCGATGCAGCCACGTTCGAGGATCCACACCAGTTCTCCGAGGGGTTCCGGTATGTCTTTGTGAATGGGCGGCCGGCGGTTTATCGAGGAAAGCCAACCGGCGCCCTGGCCGGAAGGGCTGTGGTGCATTCGACGGGAGCGGCCAAGTGACCGGTTGCGGGCCAGGATTGTTGGTGAGCGTTCGGTCGCTCGCGGAAGCTCGTGCGGCGATTGGTGGCGGCTGTGCCGTGTTGGATCTGAAAGAACCCTCGCGGGGGGCCCTGGGGATGGCCGATCCGGAGGTCGTTGGCGAGGCGGCCGGTTGGGGGCGTTCGCGTGGTGTTGCGACGAGCATGGCAATGGGAGAGGTGGCGGATTGGAGTGATGAGGCCGTCGCCGAATTCACTCTGCCTGCAGTGGATTTTGCCAAGTTGGGACTCGCCCATCTTGCTGGTGACGGTCGCGATGACGGTTGGGTGACTCGTTGGAAGACGGTGCGTGACCGGTTGGGAGGCGAGTGCCGGTGGATTGCAGTCGCCTACGCCGACGCTCGTGTTTGTGGCGCCCCCGGCCTTGAAGCCGTGGTGGCGGCGGCCATCGAAACCGATTGTGCCGGGGTCTTGATTGACACCTGGGACAAGTCGGGAGGCAGCCTGACCCACCATCTCTCACAAAAACAACTCGAGGAAGTGCGGGGGACGACTCGGGATGCCGGCTTGTTGTTGGCCCTGGCCGGTCGCGTTTCGATAGAGGATCTGGATGAAGTGTCCGCCGTGGAGCCGGACCTGGTCGCCGTCCGGTCGGCAGCGTGCCAGGACGGCCGTCGTGACCTGCCGGTCGAGGAGCGGCGTGTCAGGGAGTTGGTGGCTCGACTCGGGGGCACCACCGGGTCGGTTGAGTCGTGGCGGAACGCAGGTTGATCCAGTCGGTTGGCGGGAGGCGGTCGATCCAGTCGGCCAGGCAGCCGTCGACATGTCCGGCAGCAGCAAGTTGAGCCGGCGCGGTGTGTTCGGGCAGGTCGATGGACTTCAGCAGTGTCAACCGGGACGCGGGCCATGCCAGGGCGACCCAGGCGGCGATGGCGTCGCTGGTGGCGTCCCACGTGTGTGGCAGTCGAAGGTGCTGTGCCGGTTCCTCGTGAGCCAGGAAGGCATCGCAGTCGAGCACCGGCAGGTGGCCTGAGGCCCAGGCGGCGGTGGCCTCTGTTCGGCTGGTGACGATGAGTGTTCGAGGCAGGACTGTGGTCAGGAGCCCGGAATTGAATCCCATTGCGTTGAGTGCCAGTTCATGTCCTTGAGTTTCGCTGAGTTGGTGGGCACGGTGCCAGGCCCTGACGATGTCGGCGGTGGGGCCGCCACCAACGATCAGTAGTGGTCGGTGCATTCCCGGTCTCGCGAGAATTTCGGCGAGGCGGGATGGCGTGTCGGGCCAGCCCAGCAGGCTGCCGCCCAGCTTGACGACGTGGGCCGTGGTCTCGTCCGTGGGCATTGCCGCCTCGCGGATGGGTCAGTCGATGATCTTGTTGATCGGGTACTCGACGATTCCCCGTGCTCCGGCGGCCTTGAGTGCGGGGATGATAGTCCGCACGGTGTTGTCGTCAAGGATCGTGTTGACTGCCACCCAGTCGGGGTCGGACAGCGACGAGATGGTGGGTTGTTGGAGAGCCGGGAGCTTGTCAAGGATCGTGGGCAGGTCGGCCCGTCGGACGTTCATCATTAGCCCGGCCTTGTCTTCGGCGTCCAGGCACGATTGCAGCATCAAGGCGATGTTGTTGAGCTTGGTTCGTTTCCAGTCGTCGGCGGCCGCGTCGTTGTTCGCAATCAGTCGGGTGGAACTCTCGATCACCGTCTCGAGTATGCGGAGCTTGTTGGCTCGGAGCGAGCTGCCTGTTTCGGTGACTTCGACGATCGCGTCGGCCAGCTTGGGTGGTTTTACCTCAGTGGCCCCCCACGAAAATTCGACGGTGGCTTCGACTCCGTTTTCAGCCAGGAAGTTGCGGGTCAGGCCGACAGCCTCCGTGGCGATCCGTTTGCCGGCGAGGTCGGCGACGGAATTGATGTCGGATTCTTCCGGGACGGCCAGGACCCACCGCACCTTTCGGCGACTGACCTTGGAGAACACCATCTCGCAGATTTCCATCACGTCCGCCTGGGTTTCCAGGACCCAATCATGTCCGGTGATTCCCGCATCGAGAATTCCCTGTTCGACATAGCGAGCCATCTCCTGGGCGCGGATTAGCAGGCACTCGATCTCGGGATCGTCGATCGATGGGTAATAGGACCGTGAGGAGAACCGGATGTTGTAGCCGGCCTGTCGGAACAGGGCCGCCGTGGATTCCTGCAGGCTTCCGGCGGGGATGCCCAGTTTCAGGACGTTTCGGTCCGTGGTGTCAGTGGTCGCGGCAGAGTCTGTCATGGGCTCAGTCGTTCGTCTTGTAGACCTCGGCTGGGTCGAAAATGCGGTCGCCGACAACAGTCACATCGCCGGTCGCCGTGTCGAGTTGTCGGAAGAAGCAGCTGCGGTAACCCTCGTGGCAGGCCGCACCACCATGCTGTGTCACCTTGACCAGCACTGTGTCTGCATCGCAGTCGTAGTAGATCGCCCGGACTTCCTGGAAATTGCCGCTTTCCTCACCCTTTCTCCACAGCTTGTCGCGGCTGCGACTGTAGTAACAGACTCGGCCGGTGGCGCAGGTTTCTTGCCAGGCCTCTTGGTTCATGTAGGCCAGCATCAGGACTTCGCCGTCATCGGCGTCCTGGGCGATGACCGGGAGCAGGTCGGACTTGGTGAAATCAGGGCCGTTCACGTGACACGGGTTTCCCAGAAAGTGAGGAATTGAGCCAGCAACGGTCGCCAAGGGATGGACGGTTGGGCTCGTGCAGGCGAACAATCCAAACTAGCAGCTTGATGGAGTGTTCACCAGTGGTGTGTTGTCGACGTCCGGGAAACAATCGCCTTGGGCGTCGACTTTTCTTGCCGCGTGGTGTGCCTTAGTATCGGGATGTTCTCGGCGATGGGTTGGCAAGCGTGCGGTGTCGGTTCAGCGACGCGAGACAAATTCAACAAGGCGGACACTGGAGCGGAAGAAAGATGGCCGAACAGAAAGCGACGAACATCACATGGCACGAAACACGGGTGGAACGGGCTGCGCGTGAGCAGTTGTCGGGTCATCGTGGGGCAGTGATCTGGTTTACGGGATTGAGTGCGTCAGGGAAGAGCACTGTTGCCAATGAGGTGGATCATCTCCTTCACGCCCAAGGAAAAAACACCTACGTCCTGGATGGGGACAATGTCCGCCACGGCTTGAACAAGAACCTGGGCTTCAGTGCCGAGGATCGCGCCGAAAACATCCGACGGATTGGTGAAGTGGCCAAGTTGTTCGTCGATGCGGGCACCATCGCTCTGACGGCCTTTATTTCTCCCTACATCGCTGATCGTGATGAGGCCAGGTCGCTGATGGGCGAGGGAGAATTCGTTGAAGTGTACGTCAACGCCTCGCTGGAGACCTGCGAGGCGCGCGATCCCAAGGGGTTGTATGCCAAGGCGCGGGCCGGTGAGATCAAGGGCTTTACCGGAATCGATGATCCGTACGAAGCGCCTGAGGCGGCTGAATTGGTACTCGACGCCAATACGAAAAGTATTGAAGAGTTGGCGGCCGAGGTTGTCGCGTACCTGGAGTCCAACGGGTATCTGTCGCTTTAGGTGCCCTCGGAGACGTCCCTGACAGAGTTCAGTGAGCCGTCTTCAGGTCGTGGTGATGCTCTTTTTTTGGAATCTTTCCAGATTGTGCTTGCGTTTTGCGCCAAAAGAGTGTCAAGTAGGATACAACTGTTTACATTCCTGTGGTTGGATTTTCGAGAGTGTCGCTGAGCGATGTCCAGTCACGGGACCAACAGACAGGCGAAGCCGGCTGCGGTGTGTACCGTCTCGCCCGTTGATGCTGCCGGAGGCAGCACGGTGTGTGGTGAGACGAATGAGAGGTTCTGAGCGAGAAAAGGAATGACGCATGAACCAGATCACACGCGGACGGGGACAAGCAAGACGGAAAATCAACCGCCGAGAGAGCCGTTTTCGGAAGATGGCATCATCCCGGATGCCGGGGGTGCTGGCGGCGAGTTTGGGGCTGGCGGCGTTGGGGGCCACGGTGATGTGGCCGGTGGTGCCGACGGCCGAGGGGGCGAATGGTTTGCCGAAGGCTCCGGTGACGGAGTTGAAGAGGGGGCGACCAGCCACTTTGGTGTCGACGGTGACTTCGGGTGCACCCGTCCTCCCGGGGTTGGCGGAGTCTGGTCGTCGACGGAACCCGTCGGGGCTACTCGAGACAGTGCCGGTGAGGATTGTTCGTTCGATGTCGTTCCAGGAATCGGGGCGGAACGAGTCCATGGGCGAATTGGCAGGAGACGTTCCGACGAAGGATTCGAGCAGGGTGCCGAAGAAGGCGACTCGACGAGGTCGTTTGCCGAGGTATTTCGGGAAGATTGGTGTCAGTTCAATCCAAAAACGGAAGATCTACTCGATCCAGGAGACGTATCGGGTCCAGACGAAGAGACTGACGGAGGAACTTGAGGAGTTGCGTGGGCAAGAACGGAAGGAGATGTTGGCCGTCCTGACGACGACTCAGAAGCAGCGATTGTCTGAATTGGTCCGTGAGGCGGAAGTTGCCCGAAAGACGCGATTGCGTTCTCGGAAGAAAAAGCAGACGCGTCGAGAAAAGCCGCCAGTCCCAGAGGGGGCTTGTTCGCCGTGATTGTTCAGTTCGAGTGAAACGGCCGCTCGCGGTCGACTCGAAACTCGTTCCCATGGCATCATCGGCGTCCGCGTCCTGTGACCGGCCTCCGTGCCTCCCCTGCCCCAGGAGACGGGCGTCGGTGGTGTCAGGGTAAACATGGTGAGAGATGTTTGTTGGTGCCGGGTTGAGCCGGGCAAAGGAGACCGAGGCGAGCGGTGGTCTGTCGATCACTGTGCATGAAGCGAGTGATTGGGGGAGAGACCGGGGACAGGAAGACTCGGACACCGCAGCCGCACCACCGGATCGAGTGGGTCTCTCAGGAGAGCCTCTCGACCGGTGGTGTGTCTTTGTTTATTCGGTCTCTGGGCGTTGGCATTCCCGGTAAACGAAGCCTCCGTCGACTCGCAGGATGGTGCCGGTGACATAGTCGGATTCATCGGAGCAGAGAAAGGCCGCAGCGTTGCCGATGTCGGTGGGAGTGCCCAGGCGGCCCCACGGCAGGCTGCTGGCTTCCGATTCAATTCGTTCGCGACCGAATGTTTCGTGCTCGCCGGGAGTGTCGATCCAGCCCGGCTCGATGGCGTTGACATTGATTCGGTGTTTAAACAACTCGACGGCAATTGTCCGCATCATGTGGTTGAGACCGTTCTTGGCGGCACCATAGGCAACGCAGTGGGCGATTGGCAGGTAGGCCTGGACACTCGAGATGAAAACGATCTTGCCCCCCCCTCCCCTTTCCACCATGTGGCGTGCTGTCAGTTGGCTGACGTGAAACCCAGCCAGCAACGTGCCTCGGAGTGTCTGCTCGAAGATCTCGGGCGGGTACTCCAGAAACGAACATCGTTGGCTGTAAGCGGGGTTGCTTACAAGGATGTCGATCTGTCCGGCGGCCTGTATGGCTGATGAGACCATCTGTTCACAACCACTTCGCTCGAAAGCGTCCGCTTCAATGGGGACACAGCGACGCCCCATCGCTTCGATTTCCTCGACGGTTTTTGCCAGGTCCGTGCTGTCCGGTCGATCGTTGACGAGCAGGTCGGCGCCCTTGCCAGCCAACTGCAATGCACAGCCTTTGCCGATTCCTCGTCCGGCCCCGGTGACAAGTGCCCATTTTCCACTGAGGTCCATCGCAGGGTCTCCCAACTTGTATCGATGATCGTTGCTTGTGATGGTACAGCTTACAATGCTTAAGGCGAGGGTTCGATCAACGTGAAGGAGGAAGCGTGATGGTCAGGGGGCATGGAGTGGTGGCGGGACTGCTGTTGTTGCTGATCATGTTTTGCGGTTTGAGCCATGCGGCCCAACCGGGCGCGGTCATTCTGAAGAACCAGCGGGTGGCGTTGGGGGTCACGACCGCCGGTGGCGGGATCATTGAATTTCGGTTGGCCGGTGAGGCAGTGAATCCACTGAACTGGACGATTCACGGATTGGAACCGGTGCAGCCCGATAAGCCTTATCTGCGAGGGCACTTCTTGTGTCTCGATAGATGGGGGGCGCCGTCGGAAGCCGAGGCGGAGCGAGGGGTGCCGTTTCATGGAGAGGCACCACGGATCAACTGGAAACTGTCACGAGCCCCGAGGCCTGGTGAGGAATTTCCTCATTTACGGATGGAGTGTCGGATGCCGTTGGCTGGTCTTTCGGTAGTCCGCACGATTCGGTTGTCGCGCAGTGCCAGCGTAGCCCGAGTCCACGAAAAAGTGACGAACAACAGGAACCTGGGGCGGATCTACAACATGGTGCAGCACCCGTCGATTGCGGCACCATTTCTGGATGAGACCACATTGATCGATACGAATGCGACATTTGGTTTTTTGCAGGAAGGCGAGATTCCGGCAAGTTCTGAGCGTGCCAGTTTATGGCCGCGCCAGAAGGTGCAAGGCCAGCGTGTTGACCTCCGGCGGTTTGTGAACAACGAGACACGAGGAGTTGTTCACGATGTGTCGTCTTTCATTTTTGATTCCGAGACCGAGTTTGGCTGGGTGACCGCAGTGAATCCAAAGACGGGGCTGTTGCTGGGGTACACGTGGCAGACCAGGGATTATCCATGGCTCAACATCTGGAGACACCGCGAGAATGGTCGGGTGAAATCTCGAGGCCTTGAGTTCGGCACGACTGGGTTGCACCAGCCGTTTGGAACGTTGGTTGCGCAGGGGCGGATTCTGGAACGCCCGGTCTTCACTTACATCGATGCGGGCGGATCGGTCAGCCGGGAATATCTGATGTTCACGATCCGAGTGCCGGAGAATTACGCGGGAGTGAATCGGCTGATGGTCGACTCGAAAGCCGGGAGCATCGAGTTGTTTGAGCGGCCGCCGGGGAAACGGCGGTTGTCGCTGTCCCTCGATTTGGCCGCGGACTCACCGGGGATGTGAATTGCCTGACGGGAGGTCGTCGGGTTATTCGATTGTGAGTTCCAGCGGGTGTGTTGTGAGCCGTTGAATGCCGTCGGCCACGACGCGGTAATTTTGTTCGAGCCGGATGCCAGCCTTGAGTTCCGGGCCGTACAGCCCCGGTTCGGCTGTGAACACGTCTCCTTCTTGAAACGTGTCGTCCCAGTTGGGGTTCAGATGAGGTCCCTCATGAGGGAACAATCCGAAAGCGTGCCCAAGATGATGGGAGAAGGCGTCCACGCGGTACTCGTCAAGCATGTCCTGGGCAGCCTGGAAGACATCCCGGCAACTCACGCCTGGGCGCACGGTCCGTTCGACCATTTCGAGGGTGTCGACGATCATTTGCCACGCTTTGAGTTGATCGTCGGTTGGGCGTCCGTCGACCGATACGGTGCGGCAATTGTCGGCAAAATATCCGCGGTAGGCTGGTCCGAGATCGAGGACAAACAACTCCCCTGCCCTGGCTGGTCGGGGACGTGGTGGGCCGCCGGGCGAATTGGCCTGGTAGTCGTTGCCGAGAGCGGTCAAGGGCTCTCTGGCCACTTCAACCGCTGCGGCGTGTAACTCATTGAAGACCTCGAGTTCGGTAATTCCGGGAGTGATGATCTCGCGGGCCCGCTGGTACATGGCATCGGTGCATTCGATAGCCCGACCGATCATGGCGAGTTCATCGGGGTCCTTGTTGCGCCTCAATTGCCAGAGGTCGTGTTCGATATCCAGGAGTTGGGCAGAACCGGTCGGGTGAAAGGCGGCGTGGAAATGAGGACCGAACGTGGAGAATTCTACCCCGACATGCCCGGTGACCGGGCGGGTGTGGAGAGCGTCAGTCAAGGCGCGACACGACTCCTCCGGTTGCTCTTGCCTGAGGGTCGAGTGCCACTGTGCTTCGAAGGTCACGACCGTGTCGGCAGCCGTGTCGTCCGGACAGGAGTTGGGCGCCACCAGCGTGCAATGCCCGTCAACATCGAGTGCTGTGACGGTCTTGAGCAGGACATGCGGAGTGCGAAAACCGGTCAGGTATTGAACGTGTTCGGGTTGGACCAGGACAACACGCTCGATGTCGCGCGAGACCATCACCCGGATGAGGCGTTGTTGGCGTTCTCGACACAAGATCGGATCAAGTTGGAGGTGGTCGGCTGCTGCCGGTCTGTCGGGCCGATCGGTCACACCAATTCCTTGATCAATTCTCGTGTTTCCAGCAGGTGCCGTGGACGTCCGCTGAAGTCGTTGAACGTCATTCCCGGGTCGATGCCCAGATGGCGGTAGATCATGGCCAGCACATTTTCGGGGCGGTACGCGTTGGCCGCCGGAACCTCTCCCCGCGAGTTCGACGCGCCCAGGATGCCTGTTTGCAGGCCACCACCCGCCAACATCACGCTCATTACCGATCCCCAGTGGTCACGGCCTGCGTTCTTGTTGACACGAGGTGTTCGACCGAATTCTCCCATCGATACGACGAGGACATCGTCGGCCAGTCCACGTTCGTGGAGGTCGTTGACGAGAGCCGCGGCTCCCTGGTCGTAGCTGGGAGCCTTCTGTTTGAGCCGGTCGGCGATCTTGGTGTGGTCATCCCACCCGGTGACACGGACTGTTACGCAGGTCACACCGTGTTCGACCAATCGCCGGGCCAGTAACAGGCTTTGGCCGTTGGGGGTGCGGCCGTAGGCGTCGCGAACGTTTTCGGGTTCAGCATCGATGTCAAAGGCGACCCGCGCCGCATTGCCGGTGATCAGGTCAAAGGCCTGGTAGGTGAAATCGTCGACGGCCTGCGAGGCTCCCTGGAGGTCAGCGAGTCGTCGCTGGGCGTCCAACGCTCCCAGCAGGCTTTTGCGATCACTGAGTCGGTTGCGGTTGAGGGTCTTGTTGAGTGCCAGGTTCTGGACCTTGAAATCCTTGCGGGACGGGTCACTGATTGTTTCGAACGGGTTGAAGCTCTTTCCCAAGTGAGCCGGCCCGCCGTTTCGCATGATGCGGGGGACCGCGACGTAAGGGGGAAGGGTCGCAGCGTTGGGGCCTCTGACCTTGGCGACCACGCACCCAAACGCGGGCATCTGGTTGACTCCCCCCTTGGGGCCACGTTTGTAGTAACCGGTTTGGGTCAGATGGCTCGAGGGGTCGTGGCTGTTGCTGGGATGGTGGACCGAGCGGATGACCGCCAGCTTGTCGGCCAGGGCGGCCTGCCTGGGCATCCATTCGCTGAAAAGAACGCCCGGAAGGTTGGTTTGGACCGTTCCAAACGCACCGCGGTATTCGCGTGGCGCGTTGGGTTTCGGGTCGTAGGTCTCAAATTGCGTGGGGCCGCCAGCCAGTTCGATGAAAATGACGGAGGTGTTCTTCCGGACAGCGGTCGGCTGAGTGTCACGAGCTCGCAGCACCTGGTCCAGGTTCAAACCGGCGATTCCGGCCAGGCCGAGGCTGCCAACCTGTAGAGCACTGCGGCGGGAAACACCGTCACAAAACGTGCTGTGATGGCCGTGGAGGGTCAGCATGGTGAGGAGTCCTTTTCGCTGGCGGGCAGCGACTTTGTCTAGGGATAGCGGCGGTCAGGCGAGAATTTCGTTGACGATTTCTCCATGGATGTCAGTCAATCGGAAGTCACGTCCTGAATACCGATAGGTGAGCTTGGTGTGGTCCAGTCCGAGTAGGTGCAACATCGTAGCGTGGAGGTCATGGAAGTGGACCTTGTTTTCGACTGAATAGTACCCGTATTCGTCAGTCGCGCCATGGCTGATTCCTGGCTTGACGCCACCACCGGCCAGGAACATGGTCAACGCATGCGGGTTGTGGTCGCGGCCATCATTGCCCTGGGCCACGGGGGTCCGACCGAATTCGCCACCCCAGAGCACGAGGGTGTCCTCCAGGAGGCCTCGCTGCTTGAGGTCACTGATCAAGCCATGGATCGGTTGGTCGACCTCCAGGGCGTTTTGAGGGAGAGACTTTTTCAGGCCACCGTGCTGGTCCCACTTGTAACTGTGCGAGACCTGGACAAAGCGGACACCTCGCTCGGAGAATCTGCGGGCCATCAGGCACTGTCGGCCGAAGTCCTTGGTGGCGTCGTTGTCGAGCCCATAGAGCTTGTGGATGTGCTGTGGCTCGTTGCCGATGTCCTGCAATTGCGGTGCTTCGCTTTGCATGCGGAAGGCGAGTTCGAAGGAGGCGATCCGGCTCTCGAGGTCCGAGTCCGGTCCGGTGTCGTTGAAGCGTTGGCGATTGATTTTGTTCAGCAGGTCCAATTCGAGGCGTTGGAGTGGTCGCCGCCGGACTTTCGATTTTCCGCCGATAAACGGGAACCTTGCCCGTTCCGCCGGAGTGGCAGCGTCGCCCATCGGCGTGCCCTGGTACACGGCTGGCAAAAACGCGGAGCTCCAGTTGTTGACACCTCCGTGGGTCAAGCTGGGGCAAATGGTGATGTAGCCGGGCAGGTTCTGGTTCTCGGTCCCCAGTCCGTAGTTGATCCAGGAACCCATGCTGGGGCGAATGAATGTGTCGCTGCCGGTATGGAGTTCAAGCAAGGCTCCACCGTGTCGAGAGTTTGATCCGTACATCGACTTGATGAAACACAGGTCGTCGGTGATCTCGGCGATCTTGGGGAAGACGGAACTGACCCAGGCGCCACTTTCTCCATGTTGCTTGAATGGCCAGGGCGATTTCAGCAAGTTGCCCGTGGCTCCGGAGACAATTCGCGGTTTGGGGAATGGCAGTGGTTTGCCGTGATCCTTGTCCAGTTGTGGTTTGTGGTCGAACGTGTCGACATGAGAGGGACCACCGTGCATGAACAGGAAAATCACGCGTTTGGCTTTTGGCGTGAAATGGGGTTCACGGGGCGCCAGCGGGTTTCCTTCAGTGGACGTGTTGGCGACGGCCTGGCGGTGCATCAGGTCGGCCAGGGCCAACATCCCGAATCCGGTGGCCGAGGATGTCAGCATGTCCCGGCGGGTACCCACNGGGGTGAACTGATTGCAGCNGTGCGAGGTGTTGGTCATTGCGGCGACTTGCAGGTGAGGTGGGTTCACTCGGTGTAGACGAATTCGGTGCTGGACAACAGGACGCGGCACAGGGCCCGCCAGGCACGAACCCGTGGTGGGGCGGCCTGGGCGTCGTCCTTTTTGTCGCTGCTGTTCTTATCGTCTTCAACGGCCGCCCGGCGATACTCGGAGAGGAATGTTGCGGCCTGGTTGGTCTCTCTGGGGGTAGGGGTGCGTCCCAGTAGAGATTCGTAGAGTCTTTTGAGTCGGGCGGGGTCGTCGTCGTTGGCCGCCAGGATGCGATCGGCGATATGTTTNGACTGGTTGTCGACAAGCAGNCTGTTCATCAGAAAGAGTGCCTGGGGNGCAATNGTGGTCGTGACACGATCGCCGTTNGGCAAACTCGGGTCGGCGAANTCGAAAGCCTGAAAGACCTCAAANAGGGCGCTGCGGACCACGGGTTGGTAGATGCTCCGCCTGTCGTTTTGGTAGACGTCGGTCTTCATGTTGTGGCCGGTTCCGGTGACGTAGGCCCGGTTCTTGACTGTCATCAACGAGCCTCCGATGCGTCGATCCAGTCGGCCACCGACGAAAAGAAGCGAGTCGCGGACTTCTTCGGCCGAAAGACGCCGTCGGTCCATTCTCCATTGCAGTNGGTTCTCGGGGTCGATGTCGGCTGCCTTCGGGTTGAAACGCGTGCTCATGGCATAGGTTTGCGAGAGCAGGATTTCACGGTGCAGCGATTTCATTGACCAGTTGCGACGAATCAGTTCAGAGGCGAGCCAGTCGAGGAGTCCTGGATGGGTCGGACGATCGCCGAGCGTTCCGAAATTGTCGGTCGAACGGACCAGTCCGTGNCCGAAGTGCCATCGCCAGATGCGATTGGCGATGACCCGNGGGACCAGGGGGTTGTCGGGNCGGGTCATCCATGTTGCGAGTTCCAGCCGGCCGCTGGTTTTTTTGGGCAATCTCGCCTGCTTCTCACCGGCGAGGATCCGGGGAAAACCTCGAGGGGCCATCGGGCCCAACGTCAGGTAACTGCCGCGGATATGNACCTTGAGGTCCTCGGTTGGGCCGTCGGCAACGGCCATTGCCGTTGGCAGTGTTGGCTTGGCCGACTCGAGTGCTTTCAGCGACGCGCGTTGCATATCCAGTTGCTTGGTTGTNTGTTTGTCAAAGGCGGCTTCGATTTCCTTGCTCGCCTTGTAGGGCCCCGAGGGGCTGTAGAGCACGTTTCGTAATGACTCGAGTTCCGGGTCTGCCAGGGGCTTTGTGTTTTTGTCGTTCACCTGTTTTAGCCAGAGGTCGTTGGCCATGGTGAACAGTGCCGCGTAGCTGGTTGCCAGGGTGTCCAGGGGATGCTTGGCGTGTTGGCCCAGCCTGGGGCCTGTGGTGGGCGGACTGGACGTGCTCCCCGAAACGGCGTGGTGCCAAAGGGCNAGNGGAGAGGACTTGTCGTTTCGGGTTGCCGTCAGATGTGCGACCCATTGCTGCAGGATCGCGGGTTGAAGGGCGTCGCGATTGGCGATCTTGGAGGCCAGTTGGGACAGGGTGTGGATCGGGCCGGTCCCGGTGTCGGTGATCGGGGCGAGCAGGAACTTGTCGATGTGAGGGAACGGCCCCTGCCGTTCAATTCGGATGGTGTTTTTGCCAGCCTTGAGTTCNGCCAGGGCTTCGACGCCCCATTTCTGTGTNTCGGGGTACCANCTCCCGGTGGTGCGTCCCAGGGCACCGGGATGGGCCAAGCCGCCGTTGACAAGGATCCGGCAGGGACGGCTTTGGGCGGCCGCTTGTCGAACCTCAAGCCGGAACGTCCCGCCCTTTTCGACCGTCACGTCGTATTCGGCTGTGCTCAGGCCGGAACCNCTGGCAATNACTCCAATCCCTTTTCCGTAGCCTGTGGCCAGTTTTGCCGCATTTCCNCGGTTGTAGGATTCGGCTTCACGGACAATCACACCNGGTTGCTTGATTCCCNTGGGNGTGTCNCCCANGGGTTTNCGACCGGTGAGCAACTGAGACTTCATCCAGGTGACGGTGGCCACCAACAGGTAATCGCCGGCTCGCCTTCTTGAGGACTTCAGGATGTCTTGTTTGGCCGCTTGGATGGATGTGGCGAGCAGTTGTTTGGCCGTGCCAATTTTCTTTTCTCGCAAGGCCTGGGCGGTACGACTCTCGGCGCTGGCAAGCTGAGTTTCGTTCCATTTTGCGACGACTCGGAAGTTCTCCATCGTCTTGGTGCTCTTGAGGATCCCGGCCAATGCGTAGTAGTCGGCCGTCGGGATCGGGTCGAACTTGTGGTCGTGGCATCTCGCACAGCCGAAGGTCAGGCCGAGGAATGTCTTTCCGATGGTGTCCAGTTGTTCGTCGATGATGTCCATTTGCATTTTGCGGGGATCATCCTCGGCAAGCATCTTTGGGCCGAGCACAAGAAAGCCGGTGGCGATGATCCTCTTCAGCGTTGTTTCGATGTCGGCCTCCTCGCTCATCAAGTCTCCGGCCAGTTGTTCTTGTACGAACTGGTCGTAGGGAAGGTCTTCATTGAACGCGCCGATGACGTAGTCGCGGTATCGGAAGGCGTTGCCGTAGCAGAGGTTCTCGTCCAGGCCGTTCGAGTCGGCATAGCGAGCGACGTCGAGCCAATGTCGCCCCCATCGTTCTCCGTAGGACGGGGTGGTCAGCAATTGGTCGACGACCCGGGCTCGTGCTTCGGGAGTGTCGTCGGTCAGGAACCGGTTGATTTGTTCGGGAGTGGGGGGCAGGCCTGTGAGATCGAAGGTGACGCGTCGTAGCCATGCCAGTCGTGTCGCGGGTGGTGCGGGTTGGAGTCCGGCGGCGTTGAGTCGTGCCAGCACAAACTGGTCGATGGCGCTGTTGGCCCAGTGTCCGGCCGAATTCGATGGGACGTTGGTGGCGACCAGGGGCTGAAACGCCCAGTATTTCAGTTGATCGTTGGAGAAGAGTGGTCCTCCGGGGGTCTTCGGCCTGGCCAGAGGGGTGTTTGTGGACTTGGCGTTGGGCCACGGTGCGCCACGTTTTACCCAGGCCGTCAGGATGGCTCGTTTTGAGGTCGAAAGTTTCTGCTTCGGCGGCATTTTCAACTCTTCGTTGTGCCGGATCGCGGTCACCAACAGGCTCTTGTCGGGCTTGCCGGGTACCAGGGCGGGGCCACGCAGGCCACCAGACAGCAGGCCGCCGAGTGACTCCATGTTGAGTTTGCCGTCGGGATCGTCACCGGAGTGGCATTCCAGGCAGTGGGCCACCATCAACGGTCGGACCTTCTTTTCGAAAAATTCCAGGTCCTGCGGCGTCGGTGCAGCAGCCCGGGCCGGGACGAGGGGCAACAGCAGGGCGACGATCGCGGCGAACGATGCCCATGGGTTGGAGAATGGATGGAGCATTGCGGGATAGTATAGCAGGTCGACGGGGGGCTCAACGGGGACTCGAGGCTGGCAGGGAGAGTGTTCCGAGGGACTTCGGCTGGCGAGACAACGAGGCATCTGGCAAAGTGGAGACGCGATGACCACTGAGCCAATTTCCGACACAGATCCGGTGGCGAGTTTTTCAGCCACAAGTGAGATCTACCCCGAGTTGCCTGAAGCGATGTGCGGTCGAGGTCCGGGGCGATTGTTCCGGATGATGGGGCCGGGACTGATCATTGCTTCGGTAACGATTGGCAGTGGGGAACTGGTGATCGCGTCTCGCGGGGGTGCGATTTTTTCTTACGCCATGCTGTGGTGTTTCTTTTACGGCGGTGCATTCAAGGCGGTTCAGGTTTACACGGCTGGACGGCACTTTGCTTTGACGGGGGAGCACCCCCTGGAGAGTTGGAAGCAACTCCCCGGTCCGCCGATGTGGTTTCCCTTGCTGGTGGTGCTGCCGGCGGTGGGGTTGATGCCGATTGCGTTTTCGGCGATTCCCGAGACGCTGGCCGGTTACATTCACCGGCTGTCCGGGATGCCGACGACCGGTGGTGATGTTGGGCCGTGGGGCTGGTTCGAATTCTGTTCCAACGGCTGGGCCACACTGGTGCTGTTTGTCTGCTTGTTGCTTGCGGTGATGTCCAACTACGACGTCGTCGAAAAGGTGTCGATCGGCGTGCTTGGAGTGCTGGTCGTTCTGGTCGTGATTGCGGTCGTGGTGTTGGGGCCGGATCTGCGTGACGCGATCGTGGGGTTGCTGGTGCCGCGAGTGGCTGACTATCCGCAATGGGTGCACGGTGACCCGGAATTGGCGTCACGTTTTAGCGGCCGGAGTCCATGGCTCGAAGTGTCGTTGTACCTGACTGCGGTGGGCGGTGGCGCATACGACTACATTGGCTACATCGGGATGTCCCGCGAAAAAGGGTGGGGGTTGGCCGGCCGCGGTGGAGTGTCGCAAGAGAGCCTGGCACGGGCTGTCTCCGACCGAACAATCCTGGAGCGGGCCAGGAACTGGAGCAGGGTCCCACTGGTGGACGCGGTTGGCTCCTTTGGCTGTGTGATCCTGATCACGTTGCTGTTCGCGATGCTGGGGGCCATGGTGTTGCATCCCAAGCACGCGATTCCCGTCGACAAGGAATTGTTGATCCACCAGGAGGGCTTTCTGACCGCGCTGCATCCTCAGTTGAAATGGGTGTTTCGTGGAGGCGTGTTCCTGGCGTTCATTGGCACATTGTATGGAGCATTCGAGGTCTACCGGCACACCTGGCGCGAAGCCGGCGCGGTGCTGCTTCCGGGGGTGACGAGACGGTTGTCGGCTCGCGGTATGAAAACGGTGGTGATGGCGTATTGCACGATCGGTGGCCTGACGTTGACGTGGTTGCCTCAGTCGTTGGCTGGAGACATCATCGGGCGTTTGACGCTGGGTAGCCTGGTGAGCGGAGCTGCCACCTGTGGCCTGTGGTGCTTTGCCATGATCTGGGTGGACTGCACCCGGATGCCAAGGGCGTTGCGGATGAGCGTGGCCCTGAAGGTCGTGACGGTTGTCGCAGGTCTTTCGATGACCGTGTTGGGAGCGACGAGCATCTACAAGTATTTCGTGCCGTGAGCCATAACCAGGAGAAACCTTCTGATGAAAATTGTTGACTTCGAAATTCACCGGTGTCGCATCCCGCTGGATCGCCCCATCGGGGATTCCCAGGTGATTTTCACCGAACATTTCATGACGGTGCTGGAGTTGAAGGCCGACGACGGCCGAACGGGGGTGGGTTTCGAGTTGCAGCAGGGCATGCCGATTTCTGCCCTGGCTCAACTGGAGGGCCAGTATCGTTACAACGGTTGGTCTTCTGTTGAGGGGCAGTCGCCGCTCGGGATGGCGATGCGGATCGGGCGACCGCGAGGTGGGAATGTCGGGGCCAGCGCCCTGGGCCTGGCGACCGAGACTGCCATGTGGGATCTGGCGGCACAGCAAGCCGAGTTGCCTCTCTATCGGCTCTTTGGTGGCACCGATCCGCGGGTGCGAGCGTATGGCAGTACCCTGGATTTCCACCTCGACGAGTCAGAGTTTCGGTCCTGGATGGGGCATTTTGCGGAAATGGGAATGCAGGCGATCAAGATCAAGGTGGGGCACCCGGATGTCGAATGGGATCTTGGCCGACTGGCCACGGTCCGTGATGTGCTGGGGCCTGGCGTTGACGTGATGGTCGATGCCAACGAGGCCTGGTCGACCAAGGAAGCGATTTCACGAATGAAAAGGTACGACGACGAGGGGTTTGACATTTTCTGGATCGAGGACCCGATCACCCGCGAGGATTACCCGGGATACGCAATGCTGGCCGCTGAGATTGGAACATCCCGGATCAACACGGGCGAATACCTGGGCTTCCACGGGAAGCGGCGATTGCTGGAGAGTCGTGGTGTGGACGTGTTGAACATCCACGGCCAGTTTCAGGCATCACGTGCGGCGGCGTACCTGGCCGGTGATTATGGTGTCCCGGTTTCCCTGGGGAACACGCTGATGGAACTGGGGGTCCACCTGGCAGCCAGCTTGCCGGAGTGTCTGTACCTGGAGTTCAGTGACCTGGCGTGGAACCGGCTGGCCGTGGAGCCGGTGAAGTTTGAGGCCGGTCACGCGATTGCGCCGGACCGTCCGGGGCACGGGATCACGCTCGACCGTGATGCGTTGGCCAAGTACTCCGAACCCGGTTGAAGCGTTTCGTCCTACTGGTCGGCCTCGTCCAACAGTTTCTCGTATTCGGCCACGAGTGGTCGGTAGGCGAAATTGGCCAGGGTGGCGATGAGTCCGCGGTCGCTCTGGCCCTGGGCGACGTCGGCCAGGCTGGTCATGGCGCCATTGAGTTGGTCCATTGCGGTTTCCATCTGTTCGATTGCAGTGTCCAGGTCCTTGGCCTTGCGTGCGGTCGCAGCGGCTTTCAGGGCCTTGACCGCTCCGAGATACGCCACGTTGAATTCACTGCGTTTGGCGTAATAAAACAGGAGTTGTTTGCCACCGTTGCGATGGATCGGTGCTCCCTGGACGCGGTAGAGTTCGATCATCCATTGGGTGTAGTGGTCGTTGACGTCGTTGAACCACTTGGGAGGCTCGCCGGGGCTGTTGTGTTTCAGGAACATGTTGGGGACGGGGAACCCGAAACCGATGGCGTTCTTGTCGAGCGTGTGGGTCGCATCCTCGAGGTGGTTCCAGCCGATCAGCAATCGTTCGCTGCCGGCGCGGTTGCCAAGGATCCCTTCCCACAGGTCGTGGTGTGCCGACACTCGCGTGGTCTTGTCGTCCCATGACGCCCGCGAGAGGTAGTGGACCGTCGAGTCGAGTTCGCCGGGAATCCAGTAGCGGGTTGAAAAACCGTCCCAGCCCAGTTTGCGGATTTCCTGGGTCAGCGTGTCGATGTGTTGCGTGGTGGACTGGGCGAGCACTCCAACGTTGTCATCGGCGAGGGTCATGATCAGGCTGGCCTTGACCTTCTTGGCAGGCAACAGGGCCAGCAACTCCTTGCTGTCGGCAATCCGCCGGGCCGTGTAATCGACGAAGTTCAGCGTGCTGGCGCCGGTGGGGACCACCCGGTCCAGGATTGGAAAGAGTGCCGGGTCGGGTTGCCTGATGACCAGTTCCACCTTTTTGCCGTTGGCCTTCTTGAGGAGTTTGCCGTCATCAAAGAGTCGGCAGAAGAAGGCCATGCCCACGACATTGCCCTTGATCGAGGCTTCACCACGGTCGCCGGAGGCAATCAGTTTCCGGCTGCGGGCCGATGCAACAAGTTTGGCGAGCGTGTGGTCGCCAAGGTTCTTTCGCCTGTTGAGTTCTTGCCAGGCGGCCTCGGCGTGCGCGTTCCATTCGGGGAATTCAGGAACAGACACGTAGAGGGCGTCCAGTCCCGGGTAGGTCGTCAGGAAAGCCCGGATCCGTGTCGCAATCAGGTCGGCGACGATCGGGTCGTCCGGTTTGTTCGTGGGGCCAGGGCCGATGGTCAGGCTCTTGAGTTGATGAACCTTGGCTGAACCAGGCAGGGCGCTGGCGAACTCCTTGGGGAATTCCAGGACCGAGGTGGACAGCCCGACGGTCATGCCCAGCGCGTGGGACGCGTCGATCACTCCGGTCATCAATTGTTTCCCGGCGGCGATCTTTTGTTTGTAGGTCGTCTTTCCGACAAAGTCGGGGTTCTGGAAGATCTTGGCTCCATTGAAGGCGACGCGTCCGGGCGTGTCGCCGTCGACCCGGAGGACTTCACCGAACCAGTGAAGGGCTGTTTGCCGGCGGACACCACGGAACGTGTAGTCAACGAACGGCTGCCAAGCGTAAACAGAGATTAGTATGCGATTGAATTTCATCTTGGCCAGTTGGCGGATGAAACTCTTGTGTTCGGCCAGGCCCCAGGACTCCGGCCCAATGGCAAAGTCGTTGATGGTGCGCCACGTGCGAGTTTTCAATTCCGGTTCTTCAACGACGTTGAACCGGGGGAGTTGGAACGGTCTTTGCGGTGGGAAGAAGTCCTGGCGGAACGTGTAACGGACGCCGAGGCGGTGACCGAGTTCACACACGGCCCAGAAGGTGGCGGCAGGGCTTCCGCCACCGACAACCAGGACGCGTGGCGGTGCCTGGGTCGGGATCTCGTGGATCAGGAGGCCCTGGTCGGACAGCTTGGGCCATTTGAACCCGGCGATGCGGCCGGTGGTTGCCGGATTGGAGTCACGGCTGCCGATGAGTACGGCCAGGCGACTGGTGGCCGGGATCTTGTCGTAGGTCGCGGCACGTTGGATGTTGACCCCGAACAGCCGTTTCCACTGCATGGCGAGTTCGTCAGCGGCGTCCT
>PBOU01000186.1 GCA_002724415.1 Planctomycetaceae bacterium | reverse complement strand
TCCTGGTCCGCATCGACGGTCTGCTCGACCAGGTCGGTCCCGGAGCCACCGTCGAGGTTGTCGTCACCGGTTGAGCCACGGAGCGTGTCGTTGCCTGTGAGTCCCGAGAGCGTGACCGATCCGGAGGTGAAGCCGGCTGCATCCAGCAGGTTGTCGCTGCCTCCCCCGGTGAGTTCCGCTGTCTCGATTCCCGACAGCGAATCATCGCCCCGCCCGGTCAGAGACGAGTCCGTGAGCACCTGGTCGTTGTCGGAGTCCTGTCGCACCTGGTCGATGCCGTCGCCGCCGATCAACTGGTCGTCTCCGGTGCCTCCGATCAAAGTGTCATTGCCGTCGCTGCCGTCGAGCGTGACGCCACCGGCCGAGAAACCGCCGGCGTCCAGGGTGTTGTCGTTGCCACCGCCGGTGAGCCAGGCGAGTTCGATTCCGGTCAGTTGGTCGGTGCCCTGGCCGGTCAGTTGAGAGTCCGAGACGGACTGGTCGGCATCAATGGTCTGGCGGACGAGGTCGGTGCCGATCCCCCCGGCCAGGGTGTCATCGCCGTCGCTGGCGTGCAGGGTCGTGTCGCCACTGAAACCGCTGGCGTCCAGGAAGTTGTCGGTGGAAGTACCGAACAACTCGGCCTCCTCGATCGCCGCCAGGGTGTCATTGCTGTCGGCGATCAGCGAAGTGTCGGTGAGCACCTGGTTGGTGGTTCCCGTCGAGACGACCCGGTCGGTGCCGGTGCCTCCCTGGAGGTTGTCGTCTCCGGCTGATCCATGGAGCGTGTCGTCGCCCCCGGCCCCGTCGAGCGTGACCGGCCCGGGGGTGAATGCCGTCGCATCCAGCAGGTTGTCGCTCTCGCCTCCCACCAACCGGGCCTGTTCGATGTTGGCGAGCGTGTTTTGCCCGAGTCCGCTCAGCGATGTGGTGGTCAAGACCTGGTCGGCGTCGGCGATCTGCAGCAGCAGATCAATTCCGCTTCCCCCGAGCAACGTGTCGTCACCGTCGCCGCCTTCCAGGGTGGTGTTGCCTCCGAAACCACTGGCATCCAGCGAATTGGCCGAGTCGCCACCGGTGAGATGGGCTGTCTCGATTTCGACCAGGACATCGTTGCCGGCGCCGGCGATCATGGTGTCGGACAGCACCTGGTCGACATCACCGGACGACACGACCAGGTCGGTTCCATCTCCGCCCTCGATCCGGTCATTTCCCGGTGATCCGTGTAACGTGTCGTTGCCCTCGCCTCCCGCGAGCGTGACGCTGCCGGTGTCGAAGCCGAGCGCGTCGAGCGTGTTGTCGGAGACGCCACCGGTGAGAACTGCCCACTCGATGTTCGACAGGATGTCGTCACCACGACCGGTCAGGCTCGATGACGTCAGGACCTGGTCGCCATCGACGGTCTGTTCGAGTTGGTCAAACCCCGTGCCCCCGTCGATCACGTCGTCACCAGCCGAACCCAGCAAGGTGTCGTTGCCAGCACTGCCGTTGAGGGTGACCGGTCCGGAGGTGAAGGCGGTGGCATCGATGCGATTGCCCAGCAGGCCACCGGTCAATTCGGCCCGTTCAATTGCCGAGAGTGTGTCGCTTCCCAGGCCGGTGAGCAGGGAGTCGGTGAGCAACTGGTCGGAATCCGTTGTTTGCCGAACCAGGTCGGTTCCGCTGCCCCCGTTGATCACGTCGTCTCCGGGACCGGCAATCAACGTGTCGTCGCCACCGGCTCCGTTGAGCGTGACAGGACCGATCGTGAACGACAGTGTGGTCAGCAGGTTGGCCGACTCGCCCCCGGTCAAGGTGGCCGATTCGATGGACACCAGCACGTCGTTGCCGCGACCGGTCAATTGCCCGTTGGTCAGTTGCTGGTCGACGTTTGCGGTTTGTTCGACCAGGTCGGTGCCGGCCCCTCCGTCCAGGTGATCGTCGAACTGGCCGCCCATGAGAGTGTCGTCGCCGGCAAACCCCTCCAGCGTGACCAGCCCGGTGCTGTAGTCGGTTGCGTCGAGCCGGTTGTTTCCGGGGCCACCGCCCAGGCGGACGCGTTCAAACGCCACGAACACGTCAGTGCCGTGTCCGCTGACCGTTCCGTTGGTCAGCGTTTGATCCGAGTCGGTCACCTGTTCGAGCCAATCGACTCCCGGGCCCCCGTTCAGCGAGTCGTCATTCATTGAACCGTGCAACGTGTCGTCGCCGCTTTGACCGATCAGCGTCACCGAACCGGCCATGAATCCCGAGGCATCAATGTCGTTGGCCGCGCCATTGCCCCAGAGCACGGCGTGATCGATCCCGTAGAGGACATCGTGCCCCTGGCCGGTCAGGGCGGTATCGTTGAGGACCTGGTCGTTTCCACTGACCTGGTGGACCGTGTCGATTCCCGTGCTTCCCTCGATGAGGTCGTCGAAGGAGGTGCCCGACAGCGTGTCATCGCCGTCGCCGGCCGAGAGCGTCACCGGGCCGAGCGTGAAGGAACTGGCGTCGAGCGAGTTGTCGCCGGGTCCGCCGATAAGGTGGGCCTCTTCGATCGCCACCAGGGTGTCTGTGCCATGCCCGAGTGACAGGCCGTTGAACAGGATATGATGCGAGTCGGAGGATTGAACGATTCGGTCGGTGCCGTCGCCACCATCCAGCAGGTCATCGCCCTGGGATCCGGCGAGCGTGTCGGCGCCGGTTCCACCCGAGAGGGTGACCGGCCCGGCGGTAAAACCAGACGCGTCCAGGGAGTTGTCTGATGGTCCGCCGGACAACACGGCCTGCTCGAATCCCGCAATCGTGTCCGTTCCGGATCCGGTCAGGCTCGAATCGGTCAGCACGAGGCTGGAATCGGTGGCCTGTTCGATGGTGTCGATTCCCAGTCCACCGATCAGTGAATCGTCACCGCTGGAGCCCACCAGGGTGTCATTGCCCAGGCCGCCGTCGAGCGTGACCGATCCCAGCGTGTAGGCCGAGGCGTCGATGCGGTTGGCACTGTCGCCACCACTGAGGTGGAACCGCTCGATCGCAATCAGGGTGTCGTTGCCATGACCGTTCAAAGTCGTGTCGGTCAGGACCAGGTCGCCGTCGAAGGTCATCTCGATCATGTCGATTCCCAGGCCACCATCGAGGGTGTCGGAGAAGGACGATCCGGCGAGCGTGTCATCGCCATCGCCGCCGACGAGTGTCACCCCGCCGAAGGTGAAACCACTGGCGTCCAGGCTGTTGGGGCCGGCGCCACCGGTCAGGACCGCTTGCTCGATCGAGGCCAATGAGTCGCTTCCCTGTCCGGAGAGGCTGTTGTCGGTGATCACCTGGTCGTTGTTGGACACCTGCCGCACCTGGTCGGTGCCCGTGCCGCCATCGAGGAGGTCGTTCCCGCCACTCCCCAACAGCGTGTCGTCGCCGGCGAGTCCCTGGAGGGTCACCGATCCGAGCGTGAAACCACTGGAGTCCAGCGTGTTGTCCGACGCACCACCGGTGATCAACGCACGTTCGATCGCAATCAGCGTGTCGTTGCCGTTGCCAGTCAGGCTGTTGTCGGTGAGGACCTGGTTGCTGTCGGCGGCCTGTTCAACCCGATCGGTCCCGGGGCCGCCGGTGAGAATGTCGTCGTCGTCACCCCCCACCAGGGTGTCGTTGCCCTGCCCACCGTCCAGCGTGACCGGTCCGGAGAAGCCGGCCGCGTCGAGCCTGTCGCCAGCAGTGCCCCCGGTGAGGCTCGCCAATTCGATTCCCGTGAGGACATCGTTGCCACGTCCGGTGAGAGTGCTGTTGGTGAGCACCTGGTCGGTGTTGGCGACCTGCAGCACGAGGTCGTTGCCCGTGCCCCCGTCCAGGGAATCATTCTGACTGGACCCTGTCAGCGTGTCGTCACCACCGGCTCCATCGAGCGTGACCGGCCCATTGGAGAAACCGCTGGCGTCCAGTGAATTGTTCGTGTTGCCTCCAATCAGCCAGGCGTGTTCGATGCTCTCCAGGGTGTCGGTGCCGTCCCCTGTGACCTGGGTATTGATCAGCACCTGGTCGGCATCGATTGTCTGTTGGATCTGGTCGGTGCCGTCCCCACCGTCGAGTGAATCGTCAGCCGCGGCTCCCCAGAGGGAGTCGTTGCCGTCGAGTCCCAGCAGGGTCACGCCGCCGGAGAAGTTCGAGGCGTTCAGCGAGTTGGCCGAAACGCCGCCGGTGAGTTGTGCTTCCTCGATTTCCGCAATCGAGTCGGTTCCCAGTCCTGTGGCCATCGTGTCGGTGAGGACCTGGCTGATGTCTCCGGCCTGCTGGATCTGGTCAATGCCATCACCGCCAGACAGGGTGTCGTTGCCGTCTCCTGCCACGAACGTGTCGTCGCCGGTTCCTCCGTTGAGTTCATCGTGCCCGGCACCACCCAGCAACATGTCGTTGTCGCCCAGGCCGTTGAGGACAACCGCCCCGGCGGTGAACGCGGAGGCGTTGATCGTGTTGGCCGAGGCACCGCCGGTCAGTTCGACCGAATCGACATACGCCAACTCAACGTTGCCAGCACCCGGGCTGAGCAGTTCGGTATTGCTCAACGTGTAATCCAGGTCACCGATGACCTGGAGTGTGTTCGCTCCGTCGAATGCCGTGTAGATCACAGGCACGTCGATCACGCCGCCGGTGTGATCGATTGTCAGGGTGTCGTCGTCGGCCGATCCCAGGATGGCGACACCGGTGACGCCCGAGTACGCGACGCGGTCGGACTCGACCGTGTCGATCGTGAGCACCAGGTCGGTTCCATCTCGTTTCACGACAAATTCGTCACCGTTTCCGTCATCGTTGATGTTGGCCGTGAGACTTTCCCGGGCCGAAACAACCACGTTGCCAGCCACCTCGGTGACTGCAGCGGCCAGGTTCAAGCGGCCCCCGGTGACCGTGATGCCGTTGAGGGCGGCAATCGGGTCGACGGTGCTCAGGATCGCGTCCTTGGTTTGCTGGACAGTCAGGGATGGTCTCAGCCCTCGGAGAAGTGCCACGGCGCCGGTGACCTGGGGAGCGGCCATCGATGTGCCGCTCTTGTAGCCGTAGCCGCTGCCGTCCACCCACGTTGGCACGGTGCTGAGAATGCTGCTACCGGGAGCGCCCAGGTCGACGGATACCAGGCCAAAGTTGGAGGACGTCGCCCTGTTGTCGTTGTGGTCCGTGTTTGCGACGGAGATGATCCCGTCGAGGTCGTACGAGGCCGGGTATGCCGGCAGAACATCATTGTCGTCGCCAATCCAATCGCAGTTGGAGATCGGATCGCAACCGTTGCCGGCAGCAGCGACGAAGACCACGCCGGCAGCGTTGACCGCCGCGATACTGTCCTTGGTTGACTGCGAAAAAAAGAAACTTCCGTAACTGGCATTGATCGCGGTGATGTTGATGTCGAAGTTCTGTCGCATGGTCGTGACGTAGTTTGTTGCATCGATAATCACGCTATCAAACGCATTGGGCGCGATCTTTGCCCCCATCAGCGACACGTCCCAGTTCACTCCCACCAAGCCGGCCGAATTGTTCCCGGTCGCTCCGATTGTCCCCGCGACATGGCTACCGTGCCCCGACCACGCGTCGTCGAAGATGTCCGAATCGTTATCCGAGAAGTCGTATCCGTGGACGTCGTCGATGCGACCGTTGTTGTCGTCATCGATTCCGTTTCCGGCGATCTCGCCCGGGTTGATCCACATGTTGTCCGCGAGATCGGGATGCGTGTCATAGATTCCCGAGTCGATCACTGTCACGACCGCCTTGTCGGTCCCGGTGAAGTCACTCCAGGCCTCCACGGCATCGATATCCGCGTCGGCTGTGCCGAAGGTCTGGCCGGTATTGTTCAGTCCCCACAGGGCGGTGAAACCAGGGTCGTTGGGGGTCGATAGCGGAACGACGCGATAATTGGGTTCGGCGTANGNGANGATTGGGTCCGCGGTGAANCGTTGCATGTCGCNGGNGATGGTNNCGGCGGGNTCATCNAGTTTCACGTGGGCNANGTCGATGCTGTCAAAATGACGCAGGATGCTGCCGCCAAGNTTGTCGACGGCGNTGGATTTTTCGGCGTCGGTGAAACCCGGATTGAATCGGACCAGCATCTCACCCATCGCGTAATCGTCGGGCGAGGCGGTTTCGGCTGTGTCGATGATCCTGGACATGTCCGGCGTTGCCGAGGACAGCATCAAGCGGTCTTCAAGATATTCCGCCGCGCTGGCCATTCGGGGTGCCCGGCGGTCTGATTGACCACGGGAACGACGATGGAGTGATACGGAGGAACGGAGGGAATCAAGCCAGGACGTGATCAGCATCAGAGGGTGTCCTCGGAAATTGTTCCGAGCGGGTCACCCTCCGTAGAACCGCGGTGGAACAGGCAGCGACGGCTCCCTCCAACCATCTACCGTAAACCCCTCAGCTTGCCGATTCAAACGCGGAATACGCGGAATCTGACGGTTTTAGGGACTGCCGGGTTGGCTAGATCAACTCGCCGATTGGCTTCCGCTGGTCGACGACGTAATGCGGGCGGCCCCGCAGGTCTTCCAGGGTCAGCGTTTCGGGGTCGATTCCCATGTTGTGGTAGAGCGTCGCAAAGACCTCGCGGTAGTGCACGGGGCGGTCTTGAGGCACCTCGCCCAGCCGGTTGGTCGATCCGACCACCTGTCCGGTTTGCATGCCACCACCGGCCATGATGCACATGTTGGCGTTGGGCCAGTGGTCGCGTCCGGCATTGGCGTTGATCCGCGGTGTCCGGCCGAACTCGCCCCAGACCACCACCGACACGTCGTCGGCCAGGCCACGGGCGTGCAGGTCCTCGACCATGGCCGAGAGCCCGATGTCGAGCATGGGGACGGTGGCCCGGACATTCAGGAAGTTCTCCTTGTGCCAGTCCCAGTTGAACCCGCCGCGGCTCATTCTCTCCAGGGGCCACTGGCTGAAGGCCAGTGTCACACAGCGGCATCCGGCCTCGACCAGCCGGGTGGCCACCAGGAACTGCTTGAGCAACTCGGGTCCACCGTGGACCGGGGTGGCGGCGTCGGAGATCCCGTACCGACGGACCAACTCGGCGGGTTCGTCCCGGAAGTTCAACGCATTGGCCAGTCGGCTGGAGGTCAGGATGCCGAAGGCCTGCCGGGTGATCGTGTCCATGCCGTCCATCACGCCGCGCGAGTCGGCATCGCGGCGGAACCGGTCGAACGATTTCAGCAACTGCTTGCGGTTGCCGAGTCGATCGAGCGAGATGCCCTTGAGCGTGATGTCGGCGTCACTCTCGGCGTCGGCGTTCACCTGCTCCTTGGAGACTCCCGACTTGTAGACAATGTCGTCCCGCTTCCTGCGGTTGGTTTCGAACCCGGCGTGGCCGATGCCCAGGAAGCCCGACTGGTTCAGGCTGGCCCGCGTCGTCGATTCGGCGTTGGGTGGCGAGAGGCTGATGAAGGCCGGAAGAGACGGGTCGATGGGGCCATGGATCTTCGAGGCCACCGCACCCAGCGAGGGCCAGCCACCCAGGGGGAACCCCGGTCGGTGCGGGCTGTCGCCCATCTGGGGATGCGTTTCCCAGCCGGTGAGGTTGATGTGCACGTTGTGGTCGTTGAGTCCGCCATGGAGCGAGCGAACGATGGCCATCTTGTCCATGATCGCCGCCGTCCGCGGCATCGTTTCGCCCAGGTCAATTCCTGGCACGTTGGTCCGGATCGGCTGGAACGGGCCACGGATCTCCGAGGGGGCTGTCGGTTTCAGATCGACCATGTCCTGGTGAGGCGGGCCACCGGGCAACAGGATCATGATCGTGGCCTTGTTCGGCCTCGAGTTGCCCTGGACCGCCTCGGCCGCCAGCACCTCTCGCAGTCCCATCCCTCCCATCGCCAGGCTGCCGATGGACAGGAAACTGCGGCGGGACAGGCCGTCGCAGAATCGGGACTGTGGTCCGAGGATGTTCAGCATGGCGGTGTGATCGCTATGGGAGGTCGATTGAAAGTCGCCAGCACTATTATCGGAAGAATTCGGTCCAAGACAACACGAAGGGTTGTTCCGGGACACTCTTGTTTCGATTTGATGATCACAGGGTGAAGGTGCGAACCAACTGGTCGTACCCGGCGGAGGCCAGTTTTTGTCCGTCGGGCGAAAACGCGACGGCCAGGATCGGTGTGTCGTGAGCCGAGGTTCGCGTGAGTTGCTGGCCGGTGGCGACGTCCCAGGTCCTCAATTCGCCGTCCCAGCCCCCGGTCAGAAGTTGTGAGCCGTCACGGTTGAAGGCCAGGGAGTGGACGAAGTTCTGGTGACCCAACAGGTTGTTGACGACGCGGCCATTGGAGACCTCGCGAATCTCGACGTGGCCCACCACGCTGCGGTCGGGCTGATGTTGACCGTAACCGCAGGCCAACAAGCGGCCATCGGGTGAAAATGCCGTGGCGTGCACCCAGGAGGGGTCGGCCGAGATGACTGTTGGCTTGGTCGCGTCGGTGCCGTTCCCGGGTGGTTTTGCCGGCGTCCCAGTGCCGGTGGCCTGCCATGCCGCCCGGTTCCAACTGCGGGTGACCTTGTCGGCCTGGGCGGTGTGAAGTGCCTGGCCGTCGGGAGCAAACAGGACCGAGTAGAGCTTGTGGTTGAACCCACCCAGCGTGGCCTGCAGGGCCGCGGCGGAGGGGTTGCCGTTGACGTCCCAGATCCGGACCGTGCGGTCGTAACCACCACTGGCCAGCCAGCGGCCATCGGGTGACCAGCCCAGCGTGTGCACCACGTTTTTGTGGCCGAGGAGTTCCGTCTGCTCGTCTCCGGTGGCGACGTTCCAGAGCTTGACGACGCTGGTGTTGTTGGCACTGCCGGAGGCCAGTGTCTTGCCGTCGGGGGAAAACGCCAGGCAATAGACCTCCGACTTGTGTCCTTCGAGCACCGCCTGCTGGGTTCCGGCTTCGAGGTCCCACAGCCGGATCCACTCGTCCCACCCGCCGGAAGCCAGCGTGAGACCGTCCGGCGAGAAGGCCAGCGAGTAAATCCAGCTGGTGTGTCCGGCAAACTTGTGCGAGGCGGTCGCGGTGGTGTTGGCTGCGGCTGGCATGATCAGGTGCCCACCAGGGTTGTGATCGGAGTGCCCTTGCAGACGCGGTGTGGTCGGCCGAGGAAGTCGTGGAAGACCCGGGTGACGTCGATTCCCAGCAGGTGGAAAATCGAGGCGCCGATATCGAATGGTGACACGGCGTCCCGGGCGGGGTAGCCCGCCTTGCTGTCGGATGCTCCAAAAATCTCTCCGCCACGAATGCCAGCGCCGGCCATCACGACCGAGTAGCAGAACGGCCAGTGCTGGCGTCCCCCCTCGGCACTGATGCCCGGTGTCCGGCCAAACTCGCCCATCAACACCACCAGGGTGTCTTCGAGCAGGCCCCGCTGGGCCAGTTCGTCGAGCAGCGCGGCGACGGCCATGTCGGTGGGCGGCAGTTGCCAGTTCTTGAGGTTGGCGAAATTGTTGATGTGGTTGTCCCAGCCGATGTCGGTGCGGCGGCGTCCGTTTCGCCAGTAGACGTTCACCAGCGGCACGCCGACCTCGACCAGTCGCCGGGCCAGCAGGCAACTCTGTCCAAACGGGGTGAAGCCGTATCGCGAACGGACCTCGTGTGGCTCGTCGGAGAGGTTGAAGGCCTCGCGGGCCTTGTTCGAGGCGACCAGCGAAAAGGCCTGCTGGTAATAGTCGTCGAAGCCGATCAGTTGCTTGCCGCGTTCGGCCTTGTCGAAACCCTTTTCGACCGATGCCAGCAGCTTGCGGCGGCGGTCGATGCGGATGTTCGACAGCGAACCACCCGGGTTGCGGAAGGCGGGTGGATTGAACTCGCCGAAGGTGGGGTCGTGAGCCGGCTTGTAGTTGTCGACCGCCTTGACCAGGAACGGATCGAAACTCTTGCCCAGGAATCCCGCGTTCTGGCCCGGAACGATCTTCCCCGAATTGGTCTGCAGCAGGCTGGGCAGTTGGACGTACTCGGGCAGCCCGTTGCGGCGAGGTTTCAGGTGAGCCAGGACCGCTCCGATATTCGGATTGTCGGTTGGCTTGGCCGCGTTCCGCTTGTCGAGCCACTGGTAGCGGTTGCCGGTCATCATGTCGTGGAAGGCCGCCTGGTGATCCCCCTCGCTGTGATTCACCGACCTGACGATCGTGAACTTCTCGGCATGCCGGGACAGCAGTGGCAGGGGGTCACCGATCTCCACGCCCGGCACATTGGTCGGGATTGGCAGGAACGGGCCACGGACTTCCGCCGGGGCGTCGGGTTTCAGGTCAAACGTGTCCTGGTGAGGTGCGGCACCCCAGAGATGCATCAGGATGCACCGCTTGGCGCGTCCAAAGGTGGTCGTTGGACCCGCCGCGTCGGCCTGGTTCTGGAGGGCCAGCATCTCCGGCAGCCCCAGCCCCAGCGATCCCAATGCCCCAACCCGCAGGAATTCACGGCGAGGGTGCCGTGGCGAGGTGACAAGCTGTTGGCCCAGGATGGAAAGCATCGGTGTCTCAGGCGATGACGATGTCTGACTTGGTGCTCTCGACGATCGCGAACAGTTCGGCCTGCTCGGCGGCCGGGACCTCGAACTTGTCCAGGGTGGCCTGGAAGTCCTCGAGGAATGCCTGCCATTCCCCCTCGTTGATGTCCA
>PBOU01000185.1 GCA_002724415.1 Planctomycetaceae bacterium | reverse complement strand
CACCGGTTGGTTCCGTGATGGGTGCTGCAACACCGACCGCAACGACCGCGGCCTGCATACGGTGTGCTGCGAGGTCACCGAGGAGTTCCTCGAGTTCGCACTCTCCCAGGGCAACGACCTGGTCACCCCGGTGCCGGAGCACCGTTTCCCCGGCCTCTCACCCGGCGACAGGTGGTGCGTCTGCGCCCAGACTTGGCAGGACGCTGCGGAGGAGGGGGTCGCCTGCCCGGTGGTGCTGGAGTCGACTCACGAGGAGACCCTTCAGGTGGTCTCCCTCGACCTCCTCAAGGAGCACGCCGTAGAATGACCTGTGACTCGAACCCACTTCCGGAAAGAGTCATTTCGCTAGCATAGCTCGGCAGTCTCATGAGGAGCAAGTCAATACTGATCGCCATAATGATGTCGTCCGCATCCCTTGTCGGCTGCCTGGGGGAGGACCTGGGGCCATACCAAGACAGGATCGATGAGCTCGAGGAGGGGTCGCAGGTCGATGCTGGAATAATGGAGGAGTTGAACAGGACCATCGATTCCCAGGAGTCCAGCATCGCGAAGCTAGAGGTCCAGGTTTCCTCGCTGCAGTCTAGCATAACCGGGCTGGACGGCCAGATTGCCTCCCTGCAGGACTCCATAGGGTCCCTTGAGGCCGAGAACGGGACTAACGCCGAGAAGATCTCCCAACTGAATTCGGAGGTCGCGGCCCTTGAGATGCAGAAGAGCGAACTAGAAGGGACGGTGTCCTCCCTGCAGGCTGCAATCGCCGCTCTGGACGCCACCATCGCCGCCCTGGAGGCGGAGAAGTCAGAAATGGAGGCGAACCTCAGCCTAAAGTTCCAGGAGGGCTATGACGTCGGATACGGGGACGCTTACGACGCGTCCTACGACGGCGTGGCGCAGCACTACTATGGCGAGGGTTGGGACGATGGGTGGGAGATTGCCACCAACGACGCGCAGGCCGCCATGGAGGAAATGCAGGAGTTGGCATCCACCCTGAACGGGACGATACTGGACCTCCAGGAGTCCGCCATTGAGTGCGGCGAGCACGCCTCCCTGTCGGATGGGATTTGCACCAGCGACAGCGTCGTCTGGGGGCGCCTGCCGTTCGAGAATGGGACTCCCCTTACCATCAACCAGGCATTCATGGGGGGCTGGACCCACCAGGAAGACTGGCTCTACTCTGTGGACTTCGCGAAGGATGAGGGCACGCCGATCGTGAGCTTCAAGGAGGGCGTGGTCCGGGAGATCAAGGAGGACTCGGACACCAACTGTATCGACGAGGGCATCTCCCGGGAAAACTGCACCCACGGGAACTACGTGCTGATCGACCACGGGGACTTCACCTTCGCCCTCTACCTCCACCTGGAGCAGTGGTCAGTGGACGTGGAAGTGGGCGAGACCGTGGGACGGGGGCACCAGATCGGAAGGGTCGGCAACACCGGCTACAGCACCGGCCCCCACCTCCACTTCAACGTGAAGAACGGCTTCGGCTACGGGGGTGCGAAGATCGTGCTGTTCGAGGAACTGGCCGGCATCTCCAACGGCATCCCATTCTCCGGGGCAAACGTGACGTCGAACAACTCGAACACCTCCGCGACGGCGCAGGTTCCGCCCTCCAGCTGCCCCTCTGACGCATTCGCGTTCAGGGGGGTGTTCCTCCTGAGCGCGGTGCCGTGCTCGATGGCCGAGCACGACGTGGAGTACAACCTCACGGGTTACGTCGCCTCCCCGGGGATGGACCTTCAGGTAGCCCAGTACGTTGAGAGCAGCGCCGGCAACTACTGGTCCTACAGCTGCATCGACACGTCCAGCACAGGCTCATTCTCGACGGTCCTGGAGTGGGACTCCTCGGTCCACGGGGAGTGGAGCTACCTGATGATATCCGTCACCCCCGACGGCGACTGCTACGCTTACGACAGCTGGTGGACCAGCATAGGCATCACCATGGTCTAGGGCTCTCAGCAACTGTTGGCAGTATTTTTCTACGGCCGTGGNCCTGAANGCCCATGTCGAGGGTNATCAGGGCTGCACTCCTCTCGGCCCTGCTCNCCTGCACCGCCCTGNGCGGCTGCNTCTCCGAGGGGTCCGANGGCGACGTCAGTGTGGACCCCATAGAGCCCGGNCTCGTTGGCCTTGACTACGTGGAGTGCATGGTGCACGAGGAGCTGGAGAGGTGCTGGAACGTCCTGGTGCCACAGACCCTGGACCCCGAAGTCGAGGTACCGATGGTCATCGACCTCCACGGCAACACGCTTACCATGGCCGAGCAGCGGGCGCTCTCCGAGTTCGACGAGATTGCCGAGGACAACGGCGCGATTGCCGTCTGGCCGCAGGGCCACGGGAACTCGTGGAACGCGGGTTACTGCTGCAGCACCGCCGGGGAGATGGGCCTGAACGACACGGGCCTGATTCTGGAGATCATGGACAGGGTGGCTGCGAACCACTCCGTGGACGAGGACAGGGTGTACCTGACCGGGTGGTCGAACGGGTGCGCCCTGAGCCAGAAGCTGGCCAACGAGCACAGCGACAGGTTCGCGGCGATCGCCTGCATGTCCTACTACCTGCTGGACGACCCGGCGCCCCAGTACTCCTCCATCCCGATCATGGAGATCCACGGGCTGGTCGACCAGATCATACTCTACTCCAACGACGCGATCCACCTGCCCAACGTGGAGGCCCAGGAGCACGGGGCGGTGCAGAACCTGATGCAGTGGGCTGAGATGAACGGCTGCCAGGGCACCCTGCCCGACTCCAACTCCCCCTCGGAGTTCTACTCTGTCCAGTCCTACACCGACTGCGACAACGGGACCGAGGTCTCGCTGGTGACGCTCTACGCCGCGGACCACAACCCGTACGAGGAGACCTTCGACCCGGACGGCCCGCTGATCTTCATCGGCAACGGCGGGACGGTCGACACGAACGGGATCGCGTGGGAGTTCCTGAGCAGGTTCTCGAAGTCGGCCCCTCAGGAAAACGCGACACGTTTGATATAGCAGAGAAGGATAGGAGAAGATTCGTCCCCTCACTATGCTATGTTTCGGCTAAAATGATGGTCAGAGGGTCTTCAGCTGGCGGGAACCGTCGCCTCCCGGCCCTATCCACGGTTCCGGCTTGTTCCCCAGGATGCCGTCTAGGCTCGACATGTCCTCATCCGTGAGGCGCTTCGCCACTTCGATGCAGCCCATGTTGTCCTCGATCTGCTCGGGGGTGGTCGCCCCCATCAGGATCGTGGACACGTTCGGGTTCTTCAGGCACCATGCCAGTGCCAGTTGCGCTGGTGAGCAGTCAACCTTCTCCGCGTACTTGCAGACCTCGGCTACGATCTCGAACTCGCCCTTGGCCCTGCTCTGCTCCATCATCTCGATCAGCCACTCGTAGCCCTCCTGGGTGACCCGCGAGTCTTCGGGAGTGCCATCGAGGTACTTCCCGGTGAGCAGGCCGGACTGCAGCGGGCTCCAGATGGTGGTTCCGATAGAGTAGGGCGGGTTGTACATCGGGAAGTACTCCCTCTCGAAGCGGTCCCTGTGGAGCATGTTGTACTGAGGCTGCTCGAACTGGGGCGGCTCCAGGCCTTCCGACCTGGCTATCCAGAAGGCCTCGGTGATCTGCTGGGCCGACCACTCGCTGGTCCCCCATGCGGTGGCCCTGCCGGAGCGGACCATCTCCGTCATCGAGCGGACCACGGTGGCCGTGGGTGTGAGAGGGTCGGGTCTGTGGCAGAACAGGAGGTCGACGTAGTCTAGCTGGAGTCGCGAGAGGGAGGCGTCGAGGCCCTCCCTGCAGTGCTTCATCGACAGCCCGGACTCGTTCACCCCGGATCCCCCCCAGAAAGTCTTGGTCGTGATGACCAAGTCGGAGCGCCGCCATAGATCTGGGTCCTCCTTCTGGAGGTCCTTGAGCGCCCGCCCGAAGATCCTCTCGGCCTCACCGAAGGGGTTCCCGTACGCCTCCGCGTGGTCGAAGCAGTTGACTCCGTAATCCCTGACCATGCTCATGAGCTCCTTGGCGGTCTTGACCCCGGAATCGCCGGACAGCCTGTCCTTGATCCCGTAGGTGGCCCAGAATCCGTACGATATCACGGAGACCTGAATACCGGTGTTCCCCATCATTCTGTAGTACATCTTCTCGTGGGCCATGCGCATCGACTGGCACTCTCCTTTGAGAACCCTCTGAGTCGGCCTCGTCTCGGATTGTTCCCGACTATGCCTCGGGATAGCGCGCTACTTGGGCTTGAATCTCTCCACCGCGGCGAACCCGGCGAAGAAGCCCAGGCCGAAGGTACCCATCTCGGATATCGAAACCAGGATGGACTGGGTCTGGGCGCCTGCGTCGATACCTATGTCGATCAGTCCCATCGTCAGCCTCTCCCAGTCGACGGCCACTATGCCCCTAGACTCGAGCCACTTCAGTAGTGCGAACTCGATCAGGATGAACCACTTCAGGATGTTTGTAGCCATCTTGAACACCAAGCCTGTGATGACGCCCACGATCAGGCCCTGGAAGGCGGCTACTCCTACCTCGCCGACGAAGCCATCCAACAAGTCGGAGAGAGCGGACACGGTGCTCGAAGTGGGTCCTACGTTGAAATCATTCCTGAATCCTGTTTGGGGCGTATTTCCGCCTTCCAGGAACAAATTGGGCTAGTTCCTGCCATCGAAGGCGCCGGGCAAAAAGGTCCAGCGAATGTCATCTTGTCCCACGTTCGAGTAGTGCTCCCTGATCCGTGGCTCGTTGGCGACAAGGGCATGGTACTCGAGGAGGCCTGTGTATCCGGAGAGCACATCGCCCTCTATTCCATCGTAGTTCCCGGAGAACAGACCGAATAGGCCCGTGAATAGCTTCAGGTCGGCGATGCTCATATCGTCCGTGCCCGCTGCCCAGCCGGTCTGAGACTGGGAGACCTTCCTCTGCAGGAGTTCGAGGTTCCTGGCTCCACCGCCCCCCGGCTCGAAAAGCGCCTTCCTCAGGCGTACTCTCTCCTCGATCTCCGGGATGCCGAACGTCGGATCGAGCACCTGGGCCAAGGGCCCCATCCCATCGATGAACTCGTCTGCCTTCGCCCGCTGATAGGGGTCATCGGGAACCAGTCCGGCCGCTTGACCTACGAATCTGAGGATTGCCGAGGACTCGGCTATGGTGCCCTCGGGGGTAATCAGGACCGGGAGCATGTCCCATGGCAACTCGCCGTTTTCCTTCATGGCCTGGAAACCAGCGCCGTTCACGGACACGTCCTCCCATTCCATGCCCGATAGTTCGAGTGCGATGCGGATGGCCTCCGCCCTTCCGGGGGCTGGGAAGTAGACTAGTTGCAGCATGACAATGACTCCTATCCCATATTGACGCAGTAGGGGCAGTGCTCCCCGATGACGTATTCATCCGACCTTTGCTCTTCGGGAGAAAGTGGCTCGCGACAGCTGAAGCACATCGCTATCTCAGTCTCCTCCAGACTGTGGTCCAAGGCGACCCTCTGGTCGAACACGAAGCAGTCCCCTTCCCAATGGGAGCCCCCGCACTCCTCGAAGTACCCCAGGATGCCGCCTTCCAACTGCCTTACGTCATCGAAGCCAGCGTTAAGCATGACCGCAGAGGCCTTCTCGCACCTGATGCCACCCGTGCAGTACATCACCACCGTCTTCGACTTGTACTCGTCAGGCAGTCCCTCCACCGCCTCCGGGAAGTCCCTGAAAGACGGGATGCCCAGCTCCACTGCGCCCTCGAAAGAACCCACCCTGGTCTCGTAGTCGTTCCTGGTGTCGAGCACGACTATGTCCTCTTCCTCGTCCAGCATGCGCTTGAAGTCGGTGGGCGAGATGTGGGGGCCTGTGAACTCCGAGGGCCTGATCTCGTCCATGCCCAGCGAGATGATCTCCCTCTTGCGCTTCACCAGCATCCTCCGAAAGGGCTGGTAGTCAGTGTGGCTGATCTTGATGGGAATGCCACGGAACCTCTCGTCCGACTCAAGGTTCTGCAAGAAGGCGTCGACCGAGTCGCCATCCCCGGCCAGGAAGAAGTTGATCCCGTTTGGGCTGAGAAGGACCGTCCCCTTGAGGCCCAGCTCCATGCACATCTCGAGCATGGGGTCCCTCAGGTCGTCCCTGTCGGGCAGGTCCACGAAGCGGTAGCCTGCGATGTTGACGATGGGGTCTGTCACGTTCCTGTGAGGTAGGGCGCCAGTAAGAACGTCTCCCCGATGGCCCCACTCTCGGTATCTCAGATGAAGCCCCTGCAGGGCGCCTCGGTGACTCATATCCCGGAGAGCGCGCCCTCGAAGTCTGAGATGATGTCCTGCGAGTCCTCGATGCCGACCGAGATGCGAACCATCCCTTCCGTGATGCCCACCGCCTTCCTGTCCTCCTCGGACATCAGCCTGTGCGTCATCGAGGCAGGGTGCTGGACCAGAGTGTCCACGTTCCCGAGGCTGACGGCGAGAGAGCACATGGACAGTCCGTCCATGAACCGGCATGCTGAGTCGAAGTCCTCCAGCTCGATGGATATCATAGCCCCGAAGTCGTCCATCTGGAGAGCTGCCACCTCGTGCTGGGGATGGCTCTCCAGGCCGGGGTAGTGCGTCCTTGCAACCTTCGGGTGCCCCTCCAGGAAGTCCGCCAGGGCGCGGGCGTTGGAGCAGTGCTCCCTCATCCTCAGGGGCAGTGACTTCAGGCCGATGCTGGTCAGCCAGCAGTCGAGTGCGCTTGGGACCGCCCCCATGTAGCGCACCAGGGCGCCGCCGCCGTTCTCGACGAAGTCGGGGTCCCTGCTCACAAGGGCGCCGCCGATCACAGTACCGTGTCCGTTGATGAACTTCGTAGTGCTGTGGACGACCACGTCGGCCCCCAAAGAGAGGGGCCTCTGCAGAACGGGAGTGGCGAACGTGTTGTCCACCACGACGCTGGTGCCGTGGGACTTTGCGACCTCGACAGTCCTCGCGATGTCGATAACGGACATGGTCGGGTTGGCGGGGGTCTCGATGTAGACGACCTTCGTGTTGGGGTTCTCGGAGAGCTCCTCGTCGAGCATGGCCGGCTCAAGCAGCGGCACCCTGGAGGTGGTGATCCCGTACTTCGGGAGCACCTCGTTGACCAGGTGGTTGGTGGTCCCGTATAGGACGGACTGGGCGACTATGTGGTCACCCGAGCCGGTGAACCCGAGGATAGCCGAGCTTACGGCACCCATGCCGGAGCCGAAGATCTCCGCAGCAACCGGCCCCTCCATGCCGTATCCCTCCAGAGCCGCCAGCTTGCTCGCCAGCGCGTCCCTGTTGGCGTTACCCACCCTCGAGTAGACGTGCGCGCCCGACTCGCCCGAGCCCCAGGACTTGATCGCATCCGAGTCCTCGAATACGTAGGTCGATGTCATGTGAACAGGGTCTATGTGCGATCCGGAGGGGTCGTGCATCTCACCTGCGTGAACGGCCTCTGTCGACATCTCCCGCTTCCTATCTTCTGCCATGGCAGTCGGATGCGGTGGGACGGATTAACCCGTAGGTTTTCACTGGAACATAGATCGGATGGCCGAGTATGAGGCGCTAGCGATCACGTAGACGCCCGCAGCGGCTAGGCCGAAACCGACGCTGATCGCAATGAAGTTGGGTAAGAGTGTGATCAGGTCCCATAGGACCGACCAGAACGACCGTGACTCCAGAGCCTGCATGAACTCCTCCCAGATCTTCACCGCGATCGTCAGCATGGTGAATGTCCAAGCAGCGAGGAAGACTAGGGTGGCCCTGCGCTTGTTGATCACGATTCAGCGTTCGGCGTCGGATAGATGAACCTGACGAGTTGGCTAGTAGTCTTCCTCTTCGTCGCCGGAACCGGCCGGGCCCCACTCTGCGTCGGGAGATCCTCCGGACCACTCGCCGAACACTGCGATGTCCTCGATGTCCTCGTCCTCCCTCCACGGGGGATCACCGTCTGAGCCACTGATGATCAGGCATCCCTCGTCGTCTAGCCTCCTCTTCAGGGTAGAGACGCCCCTCTTCACTGGTAGGAGGTGGCCTATAGGCGAGCCGGAGTTGACGAACGGGTGGGTGGCGGAGCTGATCAGGAGGCCCTGGATGGGGGACATGACGTCGTGCTGGACTCCAGGGAGTTCAGGGTCCGTAATCGTGGCGACGATCTCGCCCTCCTCGACGAAGCTGCCGGCCGGGGCGAGCACGTCAATGAGCCCGCCCTGGTCTGAGCGAATCCATACCGAGCCGGAGGCGAGGATCCTGAATCGTGGCTTGCTGGGGTATCCAGGCAGCATCCTCAGGCTCCTCAGGAGGTTTATGATGCCGTACATCGCTATCTGCACGGACTCCGGGTCGGCCTCGTCGGCCCCCCCGCCCTCGTAGGTGATGCAGGCGATGTCTTTGTCGTTGGCAACCCTCCGCAGTGACCCCCTCGGGCCTTGGCTGTCCAGTATAGTCTCGATGCCGAAGGCCCTAGCGATGCGGTTGCTGCTGGCATGCGCCAGATTGGCCCTGATCTGGGGGATGTTCGTCCTCCCCTTGGCTGCGGCGTGTAGGTCGATCACGTAGTCGCTGCTGGAGATCAGTTGCTCCCAGAGCCTGTTGGCCACCCTGGAGGTGGTGTTGCTGTCGGGATTGCCCGGGAAGCACCGGTTCAGGTCCCTGTCGTCTGGGAAGTCCCTCATCATCATCCGGTATCCAGGGAGGTTGACGATGGGCATGATCCTGATAGTCCCCGCTAGCACGGATGCGTCGATCACCCGGTCGTCCCCCATGAAGTTGGGACCGCAGAGGTAGGTAAGGGCGAGCGGGCCGACGAGTTCGTCACCATGGATGGCTCCGAGCAGGGTAACGACGGGGCCCGGCCTTGAGCCGTGGATCACACTGACAGGCACTGGCCACGACTCCCCTATCTCGACGTCCAGCAGGTCGTATTCGAGGTGCCTGATCGTCCCTGGCTTGATCCTCTTCCTCAGGAAGTTGTGATTCTTCGATCCGCCCACCTTCCTGGACCATTTGGTGGGGCTAGCCCCGACCTCGCCCAGGGCCTTCTCGATCTCCCTCCGACGCCTCATGGGGATCTGGTTGGCGATCTTGATCGGAGCGAATCTCCTCTTCTTCGCCCTTGGCGGGGGCTTTGCATCCCGCGCCTTCGCCGCATCCTCGCTGGGGTCGGGGTCGTCCTCGGGCACCTGTCTCGCGAGGGATAGCGAATTAATAGAGTATGCAATGGTTATCGGGAACGTTCAACTTCCTAGTCCGCTCATGGAGGCCCATGGGAAGCGAGGGGGGGACGTCTGTGCAGGAGGAGCATGCTCCGAGCAGCATCTGCTTCGGATGCGGCCCTGCAAACGAGGATGGCCTCAGGATCAGGTCATTCAGGAGCGAGGGGGGTCTGGAGATGGAGTTCGATCCGAAGGAGGAGCACCAGGCGTTCCCGGGAATGATAAATGGCGGGATCATAGGAACCCTGCTGGACTGCCACGGAAACTGGACTGCGGCCATGGCGCTGATGGACCAGTCCGGGGACTCTGAGCCTCCATGCACAGTGACTGCATCATACAGCATCAAGCTGAGGAGGCCGACCCCCTTCGGGACCACCCTCTCTGTTCGAGGGGAGGCTCTCAGTGTCGAGGGGGACAGGGCTAGGGTGAGCATGAGCCTCTCGGCTGACGGAGAGGTCTGCGCCACTGGAGAGGGCCTCTTCGTGGCAGTGAAGGAAGGGCATCCAGCCTTCCACAGGTGGAACTGACCTTCGCGCGGCATCCTTTAGAACGGCCGAATCGAAGTGGGCTCATGGTCGACGCGCCCAGCGAAGGAATGGTCGGCCTTGATGAGTTCGAGTTTGACGAGCGTCTGAAAACAGAGCTCGTGGGTAAGTGGGGGATAGAGAGGCTTTTCCCCCCTCAGGCCGAAGCGCTGCCGCACTCACTTGGTGGCAGGAACCTGATGCTGGCAGTCCCCACCGCCAGCGGGAAGTCTCTGGTGGCACACATCACAATGGCGCACAGGCTGGCCAACGACCTGAAGGGCATGAGAGGGGTATACATCGTGCCTCTGAAGGCCCTGGCATCTGAGAAGTTCGAGGAGCTCAACGAGATCTGCCCCAGCGTGGGGCTTAGCGTGGGGCTGGCGATAGGCGACAGGAGCAGCGAGGTGAGCGGGGCAGAGGGCTCGGACATACTGGTTTGCACGAGTGAGAAGCTGGACTCGATGCTGAGGTCGAAGCCTTCCTTGATGGACGACATAGGCATCGTCGTGACGGACGAGTTCCACCTGCTCCAGGACTTCGGCAGGGGACCCACTCTCGAGGTCCTGCTCTCGAGGATCATGCACCGAAAGCCGGACGTGCAGATCATGGCGCTCTCAGCCACGGTGGGAAACGCAGAGGAGCTGTCGGGATGGCTGGACGCCGTTCTGGTTAGGTCCGATTGGAGGCCGGTGGTGCTGTACTCGGGGACCCTGACTGGTCTGGACATGCGATTCCACTCTGTCGAGAAGCCCAGCGAGGTAGAGTCCCAGTTGCCAGAGGCCAGGCGCCTTGACGGAGGCGTGCAGAAGAACCTGCATGCCGTGCTGGACGACACCATCGGCATGGAAGGACAGATGCTGGTCTTCGTGTCCTCCCGTTCCTCGGCCCAGAAGGAGGCGAGGGAGCTATCCAGGCACCTGAGGTCAAAGCCCGCCAGCGGAGGCGAGGTTATCTCCGAGGAGCTTGCCGGCAGGTGGGGCAAGATTGCAGACTCCCTGACCAAGGGCGACGGAGGGTCGGCCACAGTCAAGGCACTGGCGGATGCGGTCAGGGGGGGGGTTGGCTTCCATCACGCGGGGCTCACTTCCTCGCAGAGGAAGGCAGTGGAGACCGGATTCAGGTCGGGTGACCTGCTCTGCGTCGTCGCCACGCCGACCCTCGCCCAGGGAGTCAACCTCCCTGCGAGCAGGGTAGTGATCAGGGACCACAGGAGGTGGAACACCACCGCAGCTAGGAGCATGCCACTCCCAGTCATGGAGGTCAGGCAGATGCTGGGGAGGGCTGGCAGGCCCGGCTTCGACGAGTTCGGGGAGTCATTCCTGGTGTCCAAGAGCAACCAAGAGGAGCAGGACCTGGTCGATCTCTACCTCAGGGGCACTCCCGAGGACGTGACTTCCAAGCTCGCGAACCCGAGCGCGGTCCACGCCGAGGAGGACGGTGCCCTACTGACTCACATACTCTCCATCATTTCAACAGCAGGAATCGACGACAGGGATGCCATCAGCAGCTTCCTTGGGAAGACCTTCCTCGCCAGCCAGATGGACCCGGAGACCCTAGAGGCAAGGACCGACGACGTCCTCTGCTGGCTCTGCGACAACGGGATGGTGGAGAGGATGGGCGAGTCAGAGGAAGTGGCGAATAGGATCAAGGGCAGGAAGGCCGAACCTACTGTGGAGGAGGACTGGCAGGACGAGATGCCCTCCTGGGCAAAATCCGCCGCTTCGATACCGGGCCTGGACATAGTCCCGCGGGAGGAACGTCGGGCTCGCAGGCTCAGCCCGAGGAAGGGGCCCGCAATTTTCGGCTTCAGGAAGGCCAGCTTGTACGAGTCTTCCGAGTCGGCCCTGCCCGAGCCGTCCTCTATGGCTTACTCCCCGACTTCGCTTGGCTCCAGGGTCTCGAGGCTCTACCTGAACCCGATCTCAGGGAAGATACTGCACGATGGCCTGACCAGGGCCATGGCGATCCTTTCAGGGCAGGACGAAGTTGGGCAGGTGTCACCACTGAGCCTGCTCCATCTCGCCTCTTGCACCCCCGACTTCCTCCCCCTCTGGCCGAGAAAGGGCGACTACGACGCGATCCAGGAGGCGCTTCACGGCCATGAGCGGGAGCTCCTCGCCGAAGCGGTTGACCTCGAGGAGGAGAGGAGGATGAAGGGGACGCTGGTGGTCCAGTCCTGGATGGAGGAGAAGACCCTGGAGTCCATAGAGGACGATTGGGGGGTGCAGCCAGGCGACCTTAGGAGCAGGGTTGAGCTGCTAGAGTGGCTCCTGTTCGCCATGCGGAGGATCCTCTCAGAGGACGAGGAGCTCTCTAAGATGGACAGGGGTGCGCACAAGACCCTGTTCGAGTCCATAGACGAGGTGCACAGGAGAGTCAGGTTCGGCTGCAAGCCGGACATACTGGGACTCGTCGCGATCAAGGGTGTCGGCAGGGTCAGGGCCAGGGAGATGGCTGACACCCTGGGGCTAGCCAGCGCCTCGGACGTCTCGGAGCTCACCGAAAGGGACAGGTCTAGGCTGGCGGACCTCAGGGGATGGAGCCCCCAGCTGGTCGACAACCTAGTCAGATCGGCGAGCAAGTCCCACAGGGGTCGGCGCTAATCAAATTCTTCAACCGAACTGCATCGGGGCACATGGACGAGGATCGGCCGGTGCCTTGGTTCCCGGCCTGGGGAGTGCGGTTCCCCGAGCCGGTCGAGAACGTTTTCTCCGTGGTCTCGGTGGTGAACGACAGGAGGCCCAGCAACAGGTGGCTGATGATCGCATACGAGGCCGCGGCGAGCGAGGTTCACCTCTGGACCGCCTGGCACGCGATGAGGGGGAACGAGGAATCGGGCAGCATGGTCGCCAAGACCCCCGACACCGAGTTCATGAGGCTGCTTTCTGGCACCCATCAGATCAACAGGGCCTTCGAGAGGGCGGGCGTCGCGGTCGGGGACGAGACGGCTTGGGTGGTGTTCCTGCCCGATTTCGGACTCGGGGAGGGTTTCGGTGACGTCTCCATCCCCCCACAGACCTACAACGACAACTCGGAAGAAGCTATCAGGCTGATCGAGCACTTGGGCGGCTCCCTGATTGCGAAGAGACCGGTTCCCAGCTTGGCCGGGCTGGAAAGGGTCGGAGCCTCCTACCCAGGGGACCCGAGCTTCCCCCAGATGGAGGAGGCGTTCCTGGGGCACACGGCCCTCTCCGATCTCAGATAGACTCCCCCGAGTAGTCAAATTGATAGGCGGGGCTTACGAGCACGGTCCGATTAAGATGCCTAAGTTCTACGGTTTCGGCAATTGCTGCGAGTGCGGGATAGCCTGCACCGCGGGCAACTTCCTGATCAGCGAGGGGAAGAAGTTCTGCACCGCCTGCTGGGTGGCGAAGAGCAACCCGGAGCACCCCGATCTGGAGGAAATAAGGGAGAAGGTCGAGACTGCAGTAAGCGTGTGGAAGTGCGCGAAGTGGTCACGGGAAGAGGGGCCGCTGCCGCTCGGGCCAAGGGCAGTGAAGAAGTGAGGATTTCCCATGGGCAGGGGCTTCGTTCCAGAGGACTTGGAAGCCACTAGCTGGGATAGCCTCGAGCCCCTGATTAACGACCTGCTGGAGAGGGAGCTGAGCTGCTCGAGCTGCCTTGAAGGGCTGATCGCAGACTCATCTGAGCTCGCCGAGCACGTCTCGGAAGCGGGGGCGCTACTCTACATCGGCATGACGTGCGACACTGAGAGCGAGGAGAAGAAGGGGGCTTTCCTGGACTTCGTGAGCAACGTCAGGCCGAAGCTGTCCGAGCACTCAGACGCAATCAACAGGAGGCTCGTGGAACACCCGGCGGTGGAGGACCTTCCCGAGAGGTACGACCTGATGCTGAAGGGCATCAGGACCGACGTCGAGATATTCCGCAAGGAGAACATCCCGCTCGGGGTGAGGCAGACCGAGCTCGTCACGGAGTCCCAGGCGATCAACGGTGCGATGACCGTGGAGTTCGACGGGGAGGAGAGGACCTTCTCGCAGATGAGCGGCTACCTGGAGGCGAACGACCGATCCCTGAGGGAGGCCGCCTGGACCGCCATGACATCCAGGAGGATGGAGGACCACGAGCGCATGTCGGAGATCTTCGACGAGCTGGTCTCGATAAGGCACGAGATGGCCCAGAACGCGGGCTTCGACAGCTACACTGAGTTCATGTTCAAGGCGATGCACAGGTTCGACTACACCGTAGATGACTGCCTGGAGTTCCATGAGTCCGTGGAGTCCGTCTGCATGCCCATACTGGCCCAGATAAACCGAGAGAGGAGCGAGTTGCTGGGAGTTGGAGAATTGCGCCCATGGGACGTTAACGAGAAGGGCGGTTCTGGTCCGGACGTCCATGGCCGGGATCCGCTTAGGCCGTTCGAGACCGTGGACGAGATGGTGGCGAAGCTATCGGAGCTTTTCCACGAGATCTCCAAGGACCTCGGCGGGATGTTCGACAAGCTCGTGGAGATGGACACCCTCGATCTCGAGACCAGGAAGGGCAAGGCGCCTGGGGGGTACCAGTACTACCTGGAGAAGAGCCGCGTCCCTTTCATCTTCATGAACGCCGCAGGGCTCCAGGGCGACCTCGAGACGATGATCCACGAGGCGGGGCACGCGTTCCACTCGCTTTACTGCGGACACCTGGAGCTCATCGACGAGAGGGACTACCCAATCGAGTTCGCGGAGGTCGCCTCCATGTCCATGGAGCTACTCACGCAGCCGTGGTGGGACAAGTTCTACGACTCCGAGGAGGCTGACAGGGCCAGGAGGACCCACCTCGAGGGCGTGGTATTCCTGCTGCCTTGGATAGCGACAATAGACTCGTTCCAGCACTGGGTGTACGCCAACCCCGGGCACTCCAGGGAGGAGAGGGCCGAGGTGTGGCTGTCCATCAGGGACAGATTCGGCTCTGCCATGGACTGGACGGGTCACGGCGACTTCAGAGA
>PBOU01000184.1 GCA_002724415.1 Planctomycetaceae bacterium | reverse complement strand
TGGCTGGGCAAGGTGCTCGACGGTTCCGGGGACGTTCGTTCCCACCTGCAGATCCGCATGCCGGTGTTTCCGGTCCGCGAGGTGCTGGGGCTTCCCACCCAACTGGCAACCGTCGATGCCGGTTCCGACACACCCGCGGCCAAGGTCTTCGCGGCCCCCGGTGTCACCGCCAAGACGCTGGCCTCGGCCGGACGAACACTCATTGACCGCGGCTGCGTCCAATGTCACCCGGTCCGTGGCGAACGTCTGCCCGGGGTGGTGGGAATCGATCTCGAGGGCACCACGAGCCGGATCCGTCCGGAATGGTTGAAGCGTTTCCTGCTGGACCCCGCATCGCGGAAAGCCCGCACGCGGATGCCCACCTTCTTCCCCAAGGGGAAGACCAACAGCCCGGATGTCCTCGGTGGCCACGTCGACAACCAGTTGGCCGCGTTGCACGCGTATCTNGCCGACCTGGGCCGCCAGCCTCTCCCCGAGAAGATCACCCGGAACAAGGTGGACAACTACGAACTCGTCCCCAAAAAACGACCTTTGATCCTGCGAACCTTCATGCAGCGGGTCGGCCGGCACGCGATCGCGGTCGGTTTCCCCAACAGCCCCCACTTCGCTTTCGATGCGAGGCGGGGACGGGTGGTCGAGGCCTGGCGAGGNCGGTTCCTGGACGCCCACGCCACGTGGTTCAACCGGTTCATCCCTCCCGCAGCGCCACTGGGCCAGGACCTGGTCACCCTGCCGGCCGGCTTGGCCGTCAGCCGNCTGGCCAAGCCCGACACGCCCTGGCCGAACGCTCTCGCTCCCAGCACCGGCTACCGGTTCCGAGGATATCGTCTCGACAAGTCACGTGTGCCCACGCTGCTGTACAGCGTCGGCACGTTGCAGGTCGAGGATCGACTCGAACCCTCAGCCCAACGCGGCCTCAAGCGNACATTACGGATTTCCGTCAGCCCCTCCTCCGGTTCGAAGCAGCCCAAAGTTTGGCTCAGGCCCCACGTCGGAAAAACGCTGAGGATTCGCGACACGCGCACCCACACCGACGAGAACGGTTTGACGGTTTCTGTCCCAACCGGGCGGACACATCCTGGAAAACTGGTGACAATCGGCGGCACGATGGAATGGCGCATNCCGTTCACGATTTCCGACCAGGCCACCGTGGAAATGGATTATCGATGGTAGCGGTGAAACGAATCCTGCGAAGAATGCCCTGGACCGTGATCGTCCTGGCCTGTGCNCTGTGCCCCAATGTGGCGGCCGACGACGAGTCAGATTACTACCGGCTGGTGACAATCCTGTCCTCCAAGGCACCAACAGGCTCACGGTCCAGGTTCTGGAAACCGCCCCCCAAGGGCCTGGTGCTGGAAGTCAGTGGCATGGCCCGGGTCGGCAAGAACCGGCTGGCGGTGACAATACGAAAAGGCGAGGTCTGGTTCCTGGACGGGATCTATGACGACCCGCCCAGGAACATCACCTACAAGAAATTCGCCGAGGCGCTGCACGAACCGCTCGGCTTGTTGAAACAGGGAAACTCGTTCCTGACCGCCCAGCGGACGGAACTGACNCGGATGACTGANACCGACGGAGACGATGTGGCCGACGAGTACATTTGCGTCAACAACTCGTGGGGCGTGACCGGCAACTACCACGAATACGCCTTCGGGCCCAGGCTGGACCACAAGGGCAACCTCTGGATGACTCTCAACATTGGAATGGGATTCCAGGGCAACCAGCGGAACCTGATGGTCCGCAACAAGACTCTCGGCGTGTCACAGGCCCGCTGGCGAGGCTGGGGAGTGAAGGTCACGCCACAAGGCAAGTTGGTCCCGGTCTGTGCCGGAATGCGATCTCCCAGTGGGCTGGGTGCCAACCGGGCCGGCGATATGTTTTACACCGACCAACAGGGAAACTGGGTCGGCACCAATTCGCTGCACCACATGCGGTCCGGTGCGTTCTTTCATCACCCCGAAGCGCTGGCCTCGATGGAACTGGACGGTTCTCCGATCCGGGGCATCACCACCATCCCCAACGGGGTGCCCTTTCCCGAGGCGACCAAGCGGCTGAAGCATCTCAAGCCGCCGGCCGTCTGGTTTCCGTACAAGAAGGTTGGCCAGTCGGCCACCGACATCATGCTCGACGACAGCCACGGTCGTTTCGGCCCCTTCGACGGCCAACTGTTCGTCGGAGAGTTCACCCTGGCGTCAATCAGTCGGGTGTTTCTCGAGAAGGTCAACGGCCAGTACCAGGGAGCCTGTTTCCCGTTCCGTGAAGGTCTGGCCTCGGCGGTGATCCGGCTCTCNCAGGGCCGCGACGGCAGCCTGTTTGCCGGACTCAGCAATCGTGGCTGGAGTAGCCTGGGCACGGCCTCCTATGGCCTGCAACGCCTGGTGTGGACGGGAAAGACNCCGTTCGAGATGAAAGAGATCCGNGCAAAACACGACGGATTTGAGCTGGTGTTGACCCGCCCGGTCGACCCNCAAACCGCCCAGGCTNCCTCCTCNTATGCGGTCACCAGCCACACCTACACGTACCACTCGACCTACGGCAGTGACGAAATCCAGAAAAAGAACCTGGTCATTCGCTCGGCCGAAGTCAGCAAGGACCGGCTGGCGGTGCGATTGCGAATCGATGGACTGCGAGAGATGTTCGTCCACGAACTGAACGCCCCGGGACTTCGCAGCCATGACGGACAACCGCTGTTGCACCCGGCAGGTTACTACACGCTCAATCACATCCCCGTGNACAACTGATCCCCCGGACGTCCTGCCATGCGTTACATCATGAGGCAAAAGTTCTGGTCCTGGGGTGATGACTTCACGATCAAGGACGAGAACGAACAGGACGTGTTCCTGGTGGATGGAGCGGCCTTTTCGTGGGGGGACAACCTGGACGTCCAGGACATGGACGGCAACCAGTTGGCCCACATTTCCCAGACACTCTTCACGTTGATGCCACGGTACGAGATTTTTCGCAATGGCGAGAAATTCGCCGAGGTCCTCAAGGAATTCTCCTGGTTCAACAGCAGCTTCACGCTCGACGTTCCCGGTCCCAATGACTATTCGATCACCGGTTCTTTCTGGGAACACGAGTACGAATTCCAACGCCANGGCNAGATCGTGGCCCGAGTCTCCAAGCGTTACTTCTCGTGGACAGACACGTATGGAATCGAGGTGGTCGACGGCGAGGACGNGTTGGCCATCCTGGCGACCTGCATTGTCATCGACCTGATCTGTCACGANGAGAAAAACGATTGACCCCACGGAATCGACGGCGTGTCATTCTCCTTTCAGCCAACTGTGCCNGGACTGCTGTGTTTTGTAGCGCTGTGCGGTTGCCAGGCGGTCGTCGCGGCCGCCCCTCCGGAGCGAGACACGGTGCTGCTGGGACGTCGCTACGACGAGGTCTCGATCGTGATGACCCACAACGCCATGTCCAATCGTGCCGAGGGCTGGCTGTTCCCCAACCAGAACCACGGCCTGACCCGCCAACTCAACGACGGAGTCCGCGGCCTGATGCTCGACGTGCACCTGGTCGGCAATCGCCCTTTCCTGGTCCATGGCAAGGCCTTCCTGGGCAAACGTCCCCTGGTTGACGGGCTGAAAGAAATCCGGACTTTTCTCGAGAAGACACCACGCGCGGTGATCACGATCATTTTCGAGTCCTACGTTGACGGAAAGCTGGTGCGGCACGCGTTCCAGGAGGCCAAGCTGCTCGGCTCACTACATCACCAGCGTCGTGATGCCCCCTGGCCAACCTTGAAAAAGATGGTCGACAGTGGACGGAGGCTGGTCGTGATGACCGATCGTGACGGAGGCAGTTGGCCGGGGTATCACGACGTCTGGAAACACTGCTGGGAAACCCATTTCTCGGTCAAGCGGACCCGGGACTTCAGCTTCCGGCGCAACCGCGGACAGGCTTCGAATCGCCTGCTGATCCTCAACCATTTCCTGACTCGACCAACCGCCTCGCCGGCACTGGCCGCCCTGGCCAATTCGCAAACGGTCCTGGGACCACGCGTCGAAGGCTGCCAAACAGCGACCGGTCGTCGCCCGCATTTTGTCGTCGTCGACTTCTACGACATCGGGGCCACCCAAACGGTGATCGACAAGTTCAACCGCAAGCCCCCGTCCCAGTAACAGCCCCTGGCTGTCTCACCGCTTCGATGACGCCTGGATGCAGTACAGCGTTTCAACCCGCTTCTCATCGACCATGTCGGCCACTCTCAGAAAAATCTGCCCGCCGCAGATCGTTGGTGAGGCAAACGCAATCGTCCCGAGTTGGTTCTCGGCCAGCTGCTGGTACCCCTCCGGGGTGGCACGATACACCCATGTCGTCCCCAACTCGTTGGCCAGGTAGATCGTCTCATCCACCAGGGTCGGAGACGCGCTGATCGGAGCCTTCAGCCTGTGCTTCCACACTTCCCGTCCCGTGCGGGTTTCCCAACACAGGGCAATCCCCGTGTCGTTGACACCATAGACGTGGCCCTTGTGCACCAGCAGCGACTGCTCGTGAATTCGATGAGTGTTTTTCCAGGCGATGCGCCCCGACCCATCAGCCACGATGCCCGCCGTACTGCCACTCGGGTACCCGCCGGCGGCAAACACCATGTCGCCCTCCCAGACAGGGGTGCCGGAGGTCTGCATCGCAATCGCCGGCGCATCCCAGAGCGGCTTGCCATTGACCGGGTTGTAACTGGCCACCATGTCCAGGCCTCCCAGAAGCAACTGGTCCTTCCCGGCGACGTGGCCAACAATCGGTGACGCGTAGTTGGTTTTGCCAACCCGGCTGGTGGCCCAGACCCGCTTGCCGGTGTTGCGATCCAGTGCGACCAGGGTCCCCCCTCCCTCGCAGTCCACTGCGACGATCACCGTATCGCCATAGACCACCGGGGAGGCCGCGTAGCCGTTGGGATATTTTTTCTCCACAAACGGCGCCGCAAGAGTCGACCAGACGATTGTCCCGTCGAGATCCAAAGCCGTCGCTTGCACCGACGCGTTGTTGCCAAAGAGCACAAACAGGCGACCACGGTCACAGGCGATCGTGCTGGTCGCGTAGGTGTTCTTGCGGTTGATCTTCTCCTGCAGGTTGCCGCGGTTGAGTTCCCTGCTCCACAACCTCTTGCCCGATTCCCGGTCGAAACAGAGCACCGATTGCGATCGCTCGGTTTCGTCGGCCGTCTGTAAGAACACGCGAGTGCCAACAACGATTGGCGTCGAATGGCCTCGACCGGGAACCGCGGCCTTCCAGGCCACGTTCCGTGAGTCACTCCATTCGACAGCCACTTTCTGTCCGGATTCGGCCACCCCGTTGAAATGGGGTCCCCGCCACCACGGCCAATCCCCCTTGGCCGCCCTGGGCATTTGACCCGAAACAGATCCGACGGCCACGAAGAGCCCGACCACAACACCACATGCCATTCCAGTCCATCGCATCAACTCGGTCCTCTTGGATCTATTTCAACCAATACGAATACAGATCTGCGTCGGTCAATTCAAATCGCAACTGCACCAGACGCGTCGAGGGCCCCTTGCCGTCGGACCGGGGCCACCGAATGGCCACGTCGGTGTGGTCACCGGAAACAACACGAGAGTGTTTGAAGCCGGCCAGCGGCTGGCCGTCTCCATCCAGCACTGCCACCCGGAGTTGTCCCTTGCTCGCATCGACATTCACGTGCAACCGACGCCCGGCCGGCCATTTCAACACCCGCGTCAAAACGTGCCCGGGTGTCTTTCCCGCTCGCATCGACACGAATCCATCGCGGCGCAGTGTCGCCACACCGATCGACGACTCCCCGTACTCGGGCCGCTCGCGCCGACTCGGCCGGTCCTCCTCGTGGTCCAGGGACAATCCCGAGTAATAGATGTAAATGGTGTCGCCCTTGACCTGCAGCGGCTGCGCAGCCGTGAAGATACAGCCACCGTCCCAGGTCCCCTTCTTCCCGTTGGGAATCAGGGTTTTCCGGCCTCCGGCACGTCGCCAGTGAATTCCGTCACGACTGCTGGCCAATTGTACGTCGAGCCGGTTGCTCGAATTCTCCCAGAACATCCAGGGCAATCCGATGTAGGTCCCCTCGTAGATCGTCGTCCCCATGCCATAAAACTGGGGATGGCCACCGCGTGATTTCTTGTCGATCCCGTCGGCGGCAAACACCATCTGGGACGGACTCCAGTTGATGAAGTCAGGACTCTCCGATCGAGCAATCCGCCGCCCCCCGGCTCCGAATCGGCCGTAGGCGACGTAGACCTTGCGGAACGGATCCCAGACGGCCTGGTGGCCGGTATCGCTGGGTTGAGGAATCACCGGGTTGCCTGGGTGATTGGTCCAATCCTTGCCGTCGGCGGAAAAACTAACCGACATGGCGTTGATGTCGACGGCCACGGGAATCTTGTCAGGGCTGCGGACCGAGTGTTCCCAGTAAATCGCCTTGTAACGTCGCTTCGGATCAGGGTCGTGTCGATCATAAATCACCGCCACGCCCTCGGCGTTCTCGCGAGAGAACCGGCAAAGATTGTTGTGGCGCGAGCCATTGAAGCTGACCAATCCCAGGTCGGGCAACGTCCAGTTCAGTCCGTCCCGGCTTTCGGCATAGGCCAGCAATTGAAAATTGGGGATTCTCGGTTTTCCATCCAGCGAAATGGCCGCCTCGTCCGGAAACCTTGGTCCCGCCAGGTACCACATCTTGAAGAGCTTCTCGTCGGGGATATACAGCACCGTGCCATACAACTGGGCCCGGAATTTCTGCCACGGTCGCTGATGATGTCGAATCACCGGATTGCGAGGGTACTTGGTCGGCTGGTGCAGGACCCGTTGGACGGCAGCCGTACGGGCGACCATCACGTCATCAAGAAACAGCTCTCGAAAACCCATCCCGATCCGGTCGACCGCCTCACGGGACTCGGGACTGACGACCACCTTTCCCCCCTGGTTCAGCCGCCAGGCCACCTGGCTGACCCTGTGTGTCCCCCTGCGGAATTCGAACCCGATCGAGACGTCCTTTCCATCCACCCGATTCTCGCCGGCCAGTTTCGCGATCGTCTTGCCGTTGATCGACAACTCGAACCGGTAATCGTTGTCGGCCTGGGTCACCCATCGCACGACGTACCTGTTGGCAGCTCTCGCATCGAACTTCGGGAGCCCTGACAGGTCAACATGGCTGGCCACCAGGTCGGGCCCCATTCCACCTCGTCTTCCCACCAGCAGCAGATCGGGTTTCTGCGGCCGGTGAATGGGGTGCAACCGCAACCGGCGTCCCTGGCTCTGGATCGAAAAACCGTCAGCTCGCTGATTGTCCGGGCAGTCGGTTCCCCACTCGAATCGCACCTCGTTCTGCTGGCCCTCCGTCTGGATGTAGTCTCCAAGTTCCAGCCGTCGGCAGAATCCTTTCGGTTCGCGAACCACCCAGCGACGATCCCGGACCACCTCGCGGGCCGTCCCACTGACTGTCCGCCACCCGGAACCGGGCTGCCCCGGCAAACGCTGGCCGATCGACGGGTTCGCCGGCCCATCCCCGGCAAGGACCTGGGCAAACACCCCGGGGAGGAACACGCTGGCCACAACAAGCGACCACACCAGCGTCTCGCCAGCTTGGTTTTTTCTCGGCAGGGTCCTATCGTCAATACCGCTACAACACATCACGTGATAGCTCCCACCTGTTCTCGTCAAGTCCTCTCGGGCTGAACGGCTCGACACAGGCTACACCGCCTTGTCCGTCCGGAACAGCAAATCAACCCAACTTGTCGATGCTTGCCCCTGGAGAGACGGCGATGACGCCACGATGGACTTCACGTCCCGCCATCACGCTCCTGCTGGCCTTGGTCGTCGGGAATCCGTTGACTCACGCCCAGGACCGCCGGCAGGATTCGAGAGCCAAGATGGGCCAGGCTCCCTCGATCGCCGGGGCGACCGCGCACGTCTACAAGACCATCGGCGATGTGAAACTCAAGCTTTACGTCTACCAGCCGAAGCGATCCCACGCGTCGGCCCGTCGTCCAGCGGCAGTGTTTTTCTTCGGTGGGAGTTGGAACGGCGGAACTCCCCGACAATTCCAGGAACACGCCTCCTACCTCGCTTCCCGCGGCATGATCGGCATCGTTGCCGATTACCGGGTCAAGAACCGGCAGGGCACGTCACCGTTTGAGTGTGTCGAAGACGGGAAGTCTGCAATCCGGTGGCTGCGAAGCAACGCCAAGCAACTGGGAATTGACCCCAACAGGCTCGCTGCCGGTGGTGGTTCGGCCGGAGGCCATGTCGCCGCGGCAACCGCCACGGTCCCGGGGCTGAACGCCCCGACCGACAATCTCGAGATCAGCAGTCGGCCCAACGCGCTGCTGTTGTTCAACCCCGTCTACGACAACGGCCCCGGCGGCTTTGGACACTCCCGTGTCAAAAAACGTTACCGCGAAATTTCACCATTGCACAACATCCGCAAGGGCATGCCTCCGGCGATCGTCTTCCTGGGTACCCGGGACAAGCTGGTCCCGGTTGAAACCGGACGAACGTTCAAGAAAAAAATGGAAGCCGTCGGCAGTCGCAGCGAACTGTTCCTGTACAAGGACCAACCACACGGATTCTTCAACCGTCGCAGCAGTCCCGAACACTTCCTGGCGACGGTCACCGAAATGGACCGCTTCCTGAAATCGCTGGGCTATCTCGACGGACCGCCCACCATCCGCGTTGACAACAACAAGTAGCCGCAACACGGCCTCATCCTGATGTCCCTGCTCAGCCTACGCGGTCTCCAGTTCACCTACGGTGGCGATCCATTGATCGATGAGATCGATCTGGAGATCGAGCGAGGCGAACGTATCGGCCTGCTCGGTCGGAACGGAACAGGCAAGTCAACCTTGATGCGACTGATTGCCGGCGAACTGGACGCCGACAACGGGGAAGTGCTCAGGGACGCCAACTCCACGGTGGCCCGATTGGTGCAGGATGTGCCGATTTCTGGCGATGCGTCTGTCCGCGAGATGATCGAGCAGGTCGCCGCCGAGAGCGGTGAATCCTGGCAACAGGAACAGGCCGTCTCCCGGATCCTGTCTCGCATGACCCTGGACGGGACCGCGCGTTTCACGTCACTCTCCTCGGGCATGAAACGGCGGGTGCTATTGGCACGTGCCCTGGTGCACGAACCCGACCTGCTGTTGCTCGATGAACCGACCAACCATCTCGACATCGAATCGATCACCTGGCTGGAACAGTTCCTCAGCGTCTACGGTGGCACGCTCGTGTTCGTGACCCACGACCGGATGTTCCTCCAGGCCCTGGCAACCCGGATCATCGAACTGGACCGTGGCCGCCTCTACGACTGGCCGTGTGACTACCCCACGTTCCTGAAGAGGCGCGAGGCGTTGCTCGACGCCGAGGAGAAACAGAACAACGAATTCGACCGCAAGCTGGCCGAGGAGGAGCGATGGATTCGCACCGGGATCAAGGCCCGCCGCACTCGCAACGAGGGCCGCGTTCGTGCACTGAAACGGATGCGTGACGAACACAAGAACCGGCGACACCGGATCGGTGATGTCCGCATGCAGGCGATCGAGGCCGAAAAATCAGGCCGGTTGGTCATCGAGGCCACGAAAATCAACTTCGCCTACGAAACACCCGAGGGACCACATCCTGTCGTCAATGACCTCTCGCTGCTGGTGTCGCGTGGGGACCGAATCGGCATCATCGGCCCCAACGGTTCTGGGAAAACCACCCTGCTGAAACTGCTGCTCGGCCAGTTGGAACCCACCACCGGATCAATCCGGCACGGCACCAGGTTGCAAACGATCTACTTCGACCAGCTCCGCGAACAGATCGAGGAAGAGAAAACGGTGGTCGAAAACGTCGGCGAGGGACAGGAGACCCTGGAAATCAACGGCAAGCCCCGAAACATCTACGGCTACCTCCAGGAGTTCCTGTTCACACCGGAACGAGCCCGGCGACCGGCACGATATCTTTCCGGGGGTGAACGGAACCGGCTGATGCTCGCCCGCATCCTCAAACGCCCCTCCAACATCATGGTCCTTGACGAACCCACCAACGACCTGGACGCGGAGTCCCTGGAATTGCTTGAAGAACTGATTTCCAACTACCCCGGCACGCTGCTGCTGGTCAGTCACGACCGCACGTTCCTCAACAACCTGTGCACCAGCACACTGGTTTTCGAAGCCGACGGGAACTTGAAGGAATACGCCGGAGGCTACGACGACTACACCCGGCAGCGGAAACAGGCGGAGGCCGTCGAGGACACCAGCCAGACAACCGAGGCAACCGACACGCCGGTTGCCTCCACCCCCGAGAAGCCCGAGACAGCCAGGAGACTCAGTTTCCGTGAACAGCAACGGGCCGACGAACTGTTTCTCGAGATCGGGGAACTCGAGGACGAGCAGCAACAACTCAACCAGACCATGTCCGACCCCGAATTCTTCAAGGGAGACGGCCAGGAAATTGCCACGGCCACGGCCCGCCTGGCCGACATCAACCAACAGCTGCCCGAGCGGATCTCCGAATGGGAAGAACTCGAATCCCGACGCTGACCCCGGTTCAATCCCCGGCAGGTTCGGAATCGGCAGACAAGTGGGCCACCACGTCCTCCGGAAGTCCGGCGGCCTCGGCCTCGAAGGCCTGATCGACATGCGAGATCTTTCGACAACCGATCAGCACCGAGGTCACCCCGGCCTGGGCAATCGCCCACGACAACGCCAGGTCGACGAGTGACCGCCCGGTTTGAGCAGCCGCCTCGTCCAATCGGCCCAGTGCAGCCCAGCCCGAGTCGTGAAAATAAATCGGCTGGTGACCGGGCATCACATCGAACCGGGTTCCCGAGGGAATGTCCTGGCCAAGCCGGTACTTGCCGGTCAGAAAGCCGGCCCCCAGTGGACTGTAACTGAGAACACCAACCTGCTGGTCACGGCACAGCGGCAACAGATCTGCCTCGATCTCGCGCTGCACCAGGTTGTAAGGCGGCTGCACCGACTCCATCCGTGCCCCTCCTTCGGACGCAAATCGCAGCAACGCGTGGGCCAGTTGCCAGGCTCCCCAGTTGCTACACCCAACGTGCTTGACCTTGCCCTGTTCGACGAGCGTGTCGAGAGCCCCCAGCGTCTCATCGACGGGTGTCGCGTCGTCGTACACGTGCAGTTGGAACAGGTCGATGACGTCGACCCCCAGTCGCTGCAGGCTCTCCTCGGCGGAACTGATCACCCGGTCCCGGGTCAGTGTCCCGGAGACCTTCGTGGCCAGCACGACACTGTCGCGCGTCCCCCGATCGGCCATCCACTCCCCCACCACCCGCTCGGACTCGCCCGCCGCGTACGCCTCGGCGGTGTCCAGCAGATTGATGCCTCGCTCGAGCGCGTGGTCAAGCACCGCGAACGAGGTCTCCTTGTCAATCTCGCGACCAAATGTCACACAGCCCAGCCCGATCGAGCTGACTTCCAATCCGGTTCGTCCCAGCGGTCGGTATTCCACGGTGGTCTCCTGTTTCGAGGAACCACAGTTCTACCACAACCGGCCGATTCTCTCGCGGCTGCACGGTGACAACTCCGGAAAACCGGAGCCGCCTCTAGCCAATGACATCAAACACCGGATCACCCCCCTGGGCGATCGGGATCGGACGCCCCTGGCGATCGTTGACAGTCATGTGTGGGTCGATCCCCATCAACTGGTAGATCGTCGCCACGAAATCGGCCACCTTCACCGGGTGGCTCTCGGGGTAGGCGGCCTGCTTGTCGGTGCGTCCGTGGACATGCCCTCGCCTCACACCACCGCCGATCATCAGGCTGAAGCCGCATTGCGGCCAGTGGTCGCGACCGGCCCGACTGTTGACCGACGGCGTCCGCCCCATTTCTCCCATCACGATGACCAGGGTCGACTCGAGCAACCCCCGGGCTTCAAGATCTTCCAGCAAGGCGGGAATCACCTGGTCGAGAATCGGAAGGTTGAAGTCCTTCAACATGCCAAAGTTGTTGGTGTGCATGTCGTAGGCATGACCGTAGTGCTTGTAGATGTCCTGGTGAACACTGACAAACGGCACGCGGCGCTCGAGCAAGCGACGGGCAACCATCATGGTCGACCCCCACAGGTTGTCGCCGTAACGCTCCCGGGTCGCCTTGGATTCCCCGGACAGGTCAAAGGCGTCACGGGTCCGGCTCGACGTCAGCATCTCAAAAGCCCGTCGCTGGAACCCGTCAAGCCGATCGATCGAACGACTGCCTCGCACCAATTCAAATTGCTGGTCAAGCTGCGTGAGAATCGACCGACGACGATCAAAACGGTCGGCACTCATCGACGGCAGTGAATCGAGTGCCGGCATCTTCGGTGCACCGTGAGGCATCACCGGGTAATAATCCTTCCCCGTGGGTTCCTTCTTGAACTTCGGGTCGCACACGGCAAACAGTGGATCGTACTGGCTACCAAGAAACCCACCATACGGCCCACCACGACGATAGCTCTGACCGGCCCCCGGGAAGTTGGGCAGGCAAACCGAAGCGGGAAGATCCCGCGACCCGCGTCCCAGGTATTCACAGATGGCGCCGATATCCGGTGGATCAGTCGGCTGGGCCGGCAACCGGGCATTGCCGTCATCCCATCCGGTCATGATCGCCAACGGGTCATGCGAATTGTACTTGTGAGTGACGGTGCGAATCAGCGTCGCCTTGTGCATCCAACGGGCGATGTTGGGCATGTGTTCACAGATCTGAAGACCCGGCAACGACGTGGAGATCGGCTTGAACTCGCCCCGCACCTTCGCAGGCGCCTTGGGTTTCATGTCGAACATGTCCATGTGGGCCGGGCCACCAAGCAGGTTAAACAGCACAACCGACTTGGCTGTCCCCTGTTGCCCGTCGGATCCCTCTGCCGCCCTCAGGAGACGAGGCAGCGTCATGCTGCCAAACAAAGACAACCCGCCAACCTGCATCAGGTCGCGGCGGGTGATCCCATCACACAATTGCTTGCGGCGTCCCAGGATTTTCAACATCGATCAACTCCAATGCGTTCTCTCCACGCACTATATCGAATTTCTCGCAACGATGTCATCGGTTTTTCCTGGTCGACTTGAGTTCTCACGGGCTTGCCATGAGATCGCCTTTTCCCGACAAGTAAAATCCTCCCGGCTCTCCAGGCTCGCTGTCCATTTCCGGTGACACATGATGATCATCGATTCGTACACCCATTGTGGTCTCAGCAAATACCACCCCATCGAAGTCGTCTCGGCCACGATGGACGAGGCGGGCGTCGACCGTGCCGTGCTCGCCCAGCATCTTGGAGAATTCGACAACAGCTACATCGAGTCTGTCGTCACCGGGAATCCGGACCGATTTGCCGGCGTCTGCCTTGTCGATCACGAATCCACATCCGTCAATGCGGACCTCGAGAGACTGGCCAGGTCGCCGTCCTGCCAGGGAGTGCGTTGGCCGATCGCGCCCGGCATCGACAACCTGGAACTCGTCAACCGCACCCTGGAACTCGGCCTGGTCGTCGTGGCTTATTTCCCGGAATCCATTGCCGCGTGTGTCACCGGGATGAGGCAGGTCCTGGAATCACATCCCGGTGGAATTGTCGTGGCCTCTCACCTGGGCAACCCGACCGAAAAGCAGCCCGACCCGTTGACCGACTTTCGGCAGGCCGGCGTGTTTGATCTCGTTTCGACCACAGGACTGGTCATCCAGCTTTCGGGAATGGAGATGACCACCGAGTTTCCTCACCAGGACCTGTACCCGCTGGTGGCAGAGTTCTGCGAAGCGGCTGGGCCGACGAGATTGACATGGGGATCGAACTTCCCGGTCGTCGGCGGTTCCCGGGAGTACCTGGCAGAACTGCAACTGGTCAGAACCGGGCAATTGCCGATTCCCGAAGAGGCCGTTCCCGCTATCGTCGGCGAGAACGCCAAGCGGATCTGGTTTGACCGACCAGCCTGACCGGCCTACCCAAACACACCCGCCTTGAGTGTGCCGGTGCTGTCGGCGAAGCGTTTCGAGCGAACACCGACCGTGTTCAGCATGCTGACAAAAAGGTTGGACAGCGGCACCGAGTCGTCAAACTTCTCGTAGGTGCCGTGTTTCAATCCCATGTTCTTGCCACCAGCGAGAACCAGTGGGTAGTTGCGAGCGTTGTGGGTCGTGCTGCAGGCACTGCCAAAGAGCAGCAACGTGTTGTCCAGCAATGGCCCATGCTCGTCACGCACTGTCTTCAGGCGATCCAACATGTAGGCATAATGACTGGCCAACCAGCGGTCGTAATTGCTCCAGTTTTCCCAGTTCGTCGAGTGACTCATGCCGTGGTGGCCCTGGTTGATGTCACAGGCCAGCTTGGGGAATCGGTCACCAAATCCGATTCCGTCCTCGCGACCGAGCATGTAGGACACCACACGGGTGATGTCGGTTTGGAATCCGAGCACCATGATGTCGATCATCGACCGGATGTAGGCCTCGGGCGTCTTCTTCGGATCCACATCGAAGTTGATGTGTTCGGCATTGAACGGCTTCATCGGCGTGTCGAGCCACTTTTCATTCCGCTGGATCTGGCGTTCGACACTGCTGAGCGATTCCAGGTACTCCTGCAACTTGGCCCGATCGCCCTTGCCAAGCAAGCGACTCAACCGGCGACTGTCCTCCAGCACCAGGTCCACGATCCGCTTGCCACGACGAATCTGGGCTCGCCGCTCCCTGGTCGCAGCCCCACCACCGGGCGAGAAGTACCGCTCGAAAATCTCGCGGTGCCTGTGCTCGGCAGGAATCGGTTTGCCCTGGTCGTTGAAGGAGAGCGTCGCAACGCGAGACTGGTAACCAACACCGCCGTCAACCGAGACAACCAGCGACGAGAAACGGGTCTTTTGTCCGATCTGAGAGGACGCGACCTGGTCGACCGAGATGGTGTTGCGGTAGTTGCTGCCCGAGACGTCGCCGCCGGTCAACCACGAATCGCCGGCAAGATGGCCCAGGACCTCACGACTCCTGGGATGACTCAGCCCACCCAGAATACTGATGTCGGAGCGGTGAGGTTGGAGCACCTCCAGGGTGTTGGTGAACTGGTAGTCGGCCCCCTGCCCCATCGGGAACCAGCTCCACTTCTGGTGTTCACTGGCGTACTTCTTCTTGTCGGGAATCCCGCACCCGTTGGGGAAATACATGAAACACAGTCGCTTGGGCGTCTCGGCCGACCTCGCCGTCGAATCGGCCATCGCATCCAGATACGGCAAGGTCAGAGCGATCCCCGCTCCCTGAAGAAACGAGCGGCGATCCAGTTGCCAGGATTTGTGTGACATTGTTTTTCCCTGCCGGTTGTTCAGCTCCGGAGCCAATCCTCCGGGCGTTTCCACTTCGACTGCTATTTCTCTTGTCGGCCTATCGTACTGCCCGACCCGTCCTCTTTCTTCCCCAATTCCACGGTTCGCTCCTGCAAGAACAGGGGACTCTGGACGATTTCTTCTATCACCACCTGCAGGGTGCTCCCCCCGCGTGTCACCGCAGCAACAATCCGCTGGATCTCGGGTTCATCGACAAACGACATGTCCCGACCCAGCGCGTACACCAGCAAGTGTTCCACGAGTGAACGGGTGAACCCCTTCCGCTGCGATTTCAGGATATGAGCCTTCATGCCGGCCACGCCGTCAACAACCGTTCCATCGGGCAAACTCGCCCTGGTGTCGGGGTTCTTCCCGGCAGTGCCATTGAGCAACCCGGCTCCGTTGTAGTCCTCAAAAATCAATCCGTAAGGGTCGAGTTTCTGATGACAATTCCGACACGAGACATTCTCGCGATGGACGGCCAGTTGCTGGGCAATCGTCAACCTGGCGTCCTTCTCCTTCTGTTCCAGGCCGGGAACATTGGGAGGAGGTGGTGGTGGTGACTCGCCGAGAATCCGCTCCATCATCCACACGGCTCGCTTGATCGGGTGTGCGTGCCGGCCGTCGGAGTGACCGCTGAGAAACGAGCCCTGGGTCAACAGGCCACCACGGCCCATATCGGGAGACACCCGGACGGGACGGAACCGGGTCCCCTGGACTCCCTCGATCCCGTAATACTCGGCAAGGTTCTGATTGACCATGACGAAATCACTGTCAATCAGCGTGAAGAGGTCCAGGTCCTTCTGCAGACAATGCTGGACAAAACCGTAGGTCTCCTTGGCCATGTCCTCCTTGACGAAGCGGGTGAAAGCCCCGTACTGCCGGACATCCACCTGCATCTCCTTGTGGCGATACAGTTTCAACCACTCGTCACAAAATGGTTCGACAAACCGTCGCACCCGAGGGTCCCCGACCATCCGGCGAGATTCACCGGCCAGTGATTTCCGCAGCGTCCCCGCAGCAGCCAGGTCATAGAGCCGCTTGTCTGGCGGGGAATTCCAGAGGAAATAGGACAACCGGGATGCCAGTTCAAAATCTTTTTGACGCTCGGTCTTTTGCTCGGCATGAGATTCGGCCAGGAACAGGAACTTCGGTGAGCACAGCACCGCCACCAGCACTTCCTTGACACTCTCCTCGTACCGTTGAAACTCCCCGCGGACACTCTTCCAGAATGCGTGGTAGAGATCGATTTCCTGGGCACGCGGCGGACGCCGAAACGCCCTGGCCAGAAACCGTTCCAGAATCTCCCGGGTGTAAACACTCTCGTTTTTCTTGTTGGGCGAATCCGGGAAGATGCGCGTGTGACTGGCCGGTGGCCACTCCGGGAAATACGGAGCCTCGAATTCCATCGACTCAACCAGCACCCGCGATCCCGGCTGTTTCTGGTCCTTGACGAAATCGCCGTTCCAGACGGTCAGCACCATGATGTTGGCCAGGTTGCTCAACTCGGCCAGATCAACCTGCGGGAGCGGCAGATTCTCGAGCCGGCCCTTGAACTCGTAAGACGCCATCTTGCCATCCGGGACGGTGATCGGCTGAATCGAATCGAATCGCCGGGCGTCCTGGCCGTCGTCGGTCCGGTTACCCAGGGACACCTGCAGGACCGGACGACGCCCGGCGGCCGCCTTCTGACGCTTCTCCTGGCTCGCCACCTGGCTGGCACGTTCCTTGCGGATCGCGTGTTTGGCCGCCAACGGGGTCAACACGACGCGTTCGACACCCAGCCCCCCCTTCCACTTCAACTGCAGTGTCACCTCGCCCTTGGGCAGATCCAGGATCCCCAGGCTGGCCACGCTCAGTGCTTTCTGCTCGACACGTTTCGGGTCCACCGGCCCCTTGCCGAACCGGTGATTGAGCCGTCCGGCTGTGCCGATCACCTCGAGTTTCATGTCAATCCGCCTGGTGTCCGTCTTGGCCGTGGTGACGACGTCGACGTGATACAGATCGCGACCGGGCAAGGCAAAACCAAACTTCGCCGACCGTTCCATCTTGGACGGGTTGTTGGGCACCAGCCGTTCGTCGGTCAACAACAACAGGTAGAGATCCGTGGCCCCGGCGGCGGTGACCGTGACCGCCCCCTTTCCCAGGGACACCACCTCGTCGCCCATCAACAGGGTCTGGCGTTCCTTGCGGTTGTAGGAAGCTGGCAAAGCAGCCTCCCGGCTGGCAACAGACGCAGCCCGGACCCGCAAGACAAAATCTCCAGTCACCGGAAAATCTCGACGAATCAGCATCTTGAGATTGGGCGACGGGCCATGCCACGAACCCGGAGCCACCTCACGATGCGGCACGGCCGAATCCAGTAGCATGCCACCGCTGGCAACCTGGTACCGGTGCTTGTGGGACCCCCGCATGCCAATCCCCAGGTTCTGCAGGATGTTGGCATACGGGCCACTGCGAGCAGACTGGTCCACGGTGACCGGCTGGCCATCGGCACCGAGAACCTCGGCCACAAGATGTGCCGGATCGACCGGCTGAGACACGTACCCCCCGAACCGACCGGCAGCCTTCTCGCGAGGCAACCCCTTTCCGATATCCGTCCCGATTCGAATCCGGTAGCGAGTCACCACCGGTTTTTCGGTGAAGATCGCCTGGTCGAGCGCCCGCCGCGCAATCAACTGGTAGTACTCCAGGTGAAGCGGCGTTGCCTGCAACACGGTCGCGTTGTTGGAAAACCCGGACTTCGACTTGCCGTCTTCGGGCAACAGTTGGCCAAAATTGATCGAGAGGCCCAGCAGTTCCTGCAGCGTGTTGGTGTATTGCTGACGAGTCAAACGACGAATCACATTGCGCGAGGTCGTCTGGCGTGCCTTGATCGCCTTGGCCAATTCGGCCTGGATCCAATCGATCATTCGCACCAGTTGAGCGTCGGGCACCTTCTCGGCGTCCTTGGGAGGCATCTTGCCCAGGTTGATCATGTTTAGCGCGTGGTGCCATCGCTCGGCATCGGGTCCCTTGACCAGGTCCGGATCCAGGTTGTCCAGCCGGGTCTTGCCCTCCGACAACTTCGCGTTGTGGCAGTCGACACAAAAGGCCTTCAATGCCGGCAACACATCGGCAGCAAACGTGGGCGACGGACGCTCGGTAGCAGACGCTGTGGCCCCGACGGCCACCAGCATGGTCATGCTCAACAGGAAACGCAGTGGATTCACGGGGGCAACGGTCCTTGGCGTCCGGGGAGGACACCGTCGAAGGCATGACGCGGGGATGTTCACGATGGGAAGTCCAGTCTAGGCACTGACCCCGATTGGCGACAATGGCGAGATGTTCTGGACCAGGTGCGTTGGCATTGGTCCTCCAACTGGCCCCGCCCCCGGGACTCTACACGTCACCCCGGACAACGCCAGGCTCCCAGGCCACGTCATCATCAAACGGAAAAATCGGCCGTGGCGTTCGGTTCCACGTGAAGGCCGCCAGGTCCGACTGGGTCATTCCGGGGGTGTCCACACGAACCAGGGCTCGCCGCCAGTCATCGAAATACTGGAAATTGCTGGCGGTCTTCACGACCACCGCCCGGGCCTGGTCAACGTCCAGCCCCAGGTGCTGATACAACACCGGATGACAGATGGCGAAACCGGCCGCGGCCATCACCACGACATTGACCGGCCCCACTCTCAAGAGCACGACCGGACCGATCTCCACGCTCCCCCGCTCCCCCACGTCCATCACGTGGTTCTCAGAAACCGTCACCACCCGCGCGGTTGTCTCGACCGGCTGGCTGAATTCGTTGTCGATCTTCCCCCCCAGCGACACGGTCACCTCGGCCCCGACTCCCGCCGCACGAGCGACGTTGACCGCCACCGGATCGACAATCGGCACCAGCATCAGCCGGTCCGACTCGGGTTGGTCCCCCGCCTGGGCCAGGAGTTCCCTGAGAATCCACGTGCTGTCTCCCGGGGCTCCTCCATACACCGAATCGCCCGTGTCCGAGAGCACCAGCAATCCGTCCTGGTGGAGATAGGCACGCCGCACCGCCTCGGACACCTCCACCCGTTCGGATTTCCAGAAATCTTCACGCAACTCCCAGGCCATCGCCCCCATGTCCGCTGCCAATCGGTCGGCCAACTCCGCATCGCCGTCGGTGTGCACCACGACCGCCCAACCGCCCTCGGCCACGTCGAGCCAGGGCTGCATCGGGTAGGGTGACACATCCAGCACGCCGTCCTGCTGTTCCAGTTCCCGAGCACGGTCGAACCAGGCTTTCATCGGACCTCCCGATGTCAGGAACTGATCCTGCGGGGTGATCATGGGAATCTTCCGCCAGCCAATGGCCGGCTTGCGACCACTGTCCAGCCAGTCGAAAAGCAATTTCGCGGCCTTAAAACCTGTACCAAACGTGTAGTGCGGCTGGGTCTCGTGCCCGACAAGCATGTCGGCACAATCGACCATGCGGGTCGTGATGTTGGCGTGATGGTCCAACGGACAGACCAGTGGCACATCCGGTCCGATCACCTCACGAACGGCTTCCAACACCGCTCCCTCCAGGTCGTCATCCCGCTCGATACTGGCAGCCCCGTGCAGCGACAGGAACACCGCATCAAGGTCACCCGCCTCCCGCAGCGGGGCCAGCAGCATTTCCAGAAGCTCGTCGTAGGTCTCATCGAGTATCTTGGGTCCCGCGCCAGCCCATGCCCGCGACAGGGGCACCACCTCCACCGCGTCGCCTCGCTCGGCCACCACCTGCAGGAATCCTCCCGGTGGGCCCACCCCCGCCAACTGTTCGAGCAGTTCGGCTCCCTGGAAAATCCCGTACGCCTCGAAAGCCTCGCGGCCTGTCCGCGACCGCGTGAAAGTCCCCGTCTCCTGGACAATTTCGCCCAATGCAATCCGCATCATCTGCCTCGTTCCCTGGTGAATCAAAATGACCTAGATCACTCTCGACAGCAATTCGCCATTGGAAAGCGGTACCGGGCGACCGTCGGGCGAGTGAATTGCCTGGTGGGGATCGATCCCGAGCAGGTGGTAGATCGTCGCCGACAGGTCCTCGGGAGCCACCGGGTCCCGTGCCGGGTACGCCGCCTGGCGATCGGAAGCTCCGTAGACCTGGCCCCCGGGAATCCCGGCGCCGGCCAGCAACACCGTGTTGCAGGCCGCCCAGTGATCACGTCCCGCCTTGGCGTTGATCTTCGGAGTCCGACCAAACTCGGCCAGCCACACGATCAAGGTGTCATCGAGCAAACCCCGCTGCTGTATGTCCTCCAACAACGCCGAAAACCCCCGGTCGAGATTCGGCAAAAGCGACTTCCTGTGCTTGTTGAAATTGTCGGCATGAGTGTCCCAGAAGGCGTCATCGCGTTCCCAGTTGACCGTCACCAGCCTCACCCCCGATTCGACCAACCGCCTCGCCAACAGGCAGCCCTGTCCAAACGGGGTCTGTCCATAGCGATCTCGGAGGGTCCGGGGTTCGGCCCCGAGATCAAATGCCTTCCTCGCCCGTGGTGAGGTCAACAGGGTCATCGCCTGCTGGTAATACTCACCCAGATCCGCCACACGAGACGACCGATCGGCCAAGCGAACCTGGCCGTCGAGCCGCGACAACAATCGCTGCCGGTCCAGTAACCGCTCGGGTCGGTCAACCGGGGGAAACGGCGAGAACGACCGGTCGTTGGCATGTTGCGAAATGAACAGGGGGTCCGCCCCCGGCCCCAGGAAACCGCCAAAGAAACCCGGAAAGATGTGGTTGTTCGCCGAGACCTGGTTGGCCGGTGCGTTGAGACTGATTCCCGGCGGCAGGCCTCCGACAGAATCACGACCGCCGACATGGTTGGCCACGGCACCGAAACAGGGGAAGTCGTCAGCAGCATTCTGAGGGTTGGTCCGTGGCCGACGGTGCCGCACCCCCGTCAACATGTAGTGCATGGCCACGGTGTGCGTGTTGTCCGGATGAGTGACCGAGCGGAGTTGAGCCAACTGCGAGGTGTGACGAGCCAACAGCGGCAGGTGCTCACACACCGGGATCCCGGACACCACGGAGGGAATCGGCGAGAACTCGCTGCGGACCTCCGACGGAGCGTCGGGCTTCATGTCCCAGCTGTCCTGGTGAGCCGGCGCCCCGAACATGAACAACACGATGCACGACTTGGCCCGGCCAAAAGACGCCGGTTGTCCGATCGTGCTCCGAGCATCTGCCCCGGCACGACCGGCCAGCAAAGCGTCCATCCCCAGCCCCAGTGACGAGAGCCCTCCCAGTCGCATCCATTCTCGACGCGAAAAACCCTCGCACGTTCGCTGTGGTCGTCCAGGAATCGAGAACATGCAAAAAGGCCCGCAGGCAGTGAGCTCAGTTGAGGACCTCCAGCATATCCAAGCTCTGCAGCGACTCCAACGACAGAATGCGTCGGGCGGTGCGTTGGACACACGAGCAGGGTGAATGATTTCCACAGTGGCTTCGGCCACCATGTCGGAACCGGCAGTGCCACGCTGAATCACACACGTGGCAGACCATCAACCGCTTTGACACACCGCCAACCGCTTTGACACACCGCTGAACCGACCGCCCCCCCTGACGACATGTCCGTGGAGTGTCTGGAGGGCATGAATTCCAGGTCCCGGACAACCACGTCGCCGAGAAGTCGCCGAGAACTTGACCAACTCCATCTTGAGGAATGTGTTTGTCACCTTGGCCTGTGCCGATACACTGTGTAATGGATGCCAGCGAAAACTGGCGAGCAAAAACCAGGCACAAACACAATGTTCCCCCCCGCTCTTCATCGCCGGCTATTCCTACAAGGCACGCTCACGTCGGCCCTGTCGATCGGCTCGTCCCGTCTCACCTGTGCGGGGCCAACACATCCTGGCCGATCGAACAAGAGCGTCATTTTCCTTTGGATGAATGGCGGCCCGAGCCACATCGACATGTGGGATCCCAAGCCGTCAGCCCCCTCGGAAATCCGTGGCCCATTTGCCTCGATCCCCACCGCGCAGCCCGGCATCCAGGTGACCGATCACCTGCCCGGTCACGCCAGATTGCTCGACAAGCTGACGCTCCTGCGAGCGATCGACTGCTCCGACTGTGAACACGATCCCAACACGGTGATCCAGACAGGCAACAGCGAGGCCAGGAAAACCAATCCTCGAGCCAACCGGATCCCGGCAATCGGATCGGTGGTCTCTCGGTTCCGTGGCCCCAATCGACCGGGGCTGCCCTCCTATGTCAGTTTTCACGTCACCGAGGGGTCCATCGCTCGTGGCGGTGCCCTGGGTCGACAACACGACCCGTTCCACGGCAACCTCGGAGCCGGCCCGTTCCAGCGAACCGACGGTCTGAACAACGGTGTCCTGAAACGCCGCCAGGGGCTTCTGAACAAGCTCGATCGTTACACCGGCGGCCCCGACTTGACGGGTTCGACCGACAGCGTGCCTCGTTTGCGAGACGAGGCCATCGAGGTGCTGCTGGGCGGACACGCACGAGCGGCATTCGACCTGGACGCAGAGCCCGAATCGGTCCGACGTCGCTACAACCGTGTGCCCTGGATCGACCAGTTCGGCCGAACCGGGAAGATGAACGACCAGGTGCTCCAAGCCCGTCGGCTGGTCGAACACGGCGTGCCTTTTGTGACCGTTGTTCTCAGTGCCTACGGCAACTCGGCCACCTGGGATATTCATGGCAACCCCATCAAGACGGCCTACGGCGGAGTGGAAACCGGCCTGAAACCCCTGCTGGCTCCGTTCGACCATCTGCTGACCACCCTGGTCGAGGACCTGGACGATCACGGCCTCCTGGACGACACGCTCGTCGTGGCCCTGGGTGAATTCGGCCGCAGTCCTCGAATCAACAAGAACACCGGCCGAGATCACTGGCCGGCGGTCGGTGGAGGCGTACTGGCCGGTGGCGGCTTGTCACACGGTCGCACGATTGGCAGCACCGACCGCCAGGGGGGCAGCATCACATCGCAGAAAGTGAGTCCCGCGGATATCGCAGCGACCATTTACCGGCACCTGGAAATTCCTCTCGAGACCACCTACGTCGATGCCGCCGGCAGACCACGGTTTATCGTCGACTCGGGCACTCCCATCGATGAACTTTTCGTCTAAACCCCGACAACACCAACCGCTCCTGGTGCGGACGGTGTCGTGACCTGCGACATCCGTCATGATCGCAGGTCCTGGTTGAAGACCGTTGGCAGTTGCCTGTTGGCTCCGGCAACCGGGCTGGCTGCCAGGCCGACCCCACCGCCACCCCTGGATGCAAAAACGGTGGCCCGTTGGCGCGACCACTATGCCGAAGAACTCTTCGCTCGTGCGTTGCCATTCTGGGACCGTCACGGCATCGACCATCAGCGAGGTGGCTTCCAGTGTGCCCTGGATTACGAAGGCCGGAAGGTCGATTCGAACAAGTTCCACTGGTACCAGGGCCGTGGCATCTGGGTCTACAGTTACCTGTACAACCATTTCAAGGACCGGTTGCCCGATGGACAACATCTGCGGACGTTGTCCATCGCTCGCAAGGCGGCCGACTTCTGGCTGAAACATGGTCCCAACAAACAGGGATGGTGGCCCGAGTTGCTCGGCCACGACGGCCGTGTGATCCAGGCCTTCCGAGGCGACGTGTACAGTGCGTTCACCACGATCGAAGGTTGCCAGGAACTGGCATGTGCCACCGACGACGACGCCCTGCGTGATCAGTCGTTCCGTTGGCTCAAAAAAGCCTACGCCCAGGTCACCCGCCGGGACTATCACGACCCTTACGCCAGGCAACCCGGATGGCGTGTCCAGGGCATCTGGATTTACGTGCTCAACTGTTGCACCCAGATGCTGGCGAGGTGGGATGACAACTCACTGAAGAGCATGGCCGACACCTGCATCGAAGCGCTGCTCGAACGGCATCACAATCCGGACATCGGTCTCAACAACGAGTTCCTGGGCCACGACTTCAGCAGGATCCCCGAGGAGGCCAATCGCTGCCTGGTTGGCCACTGCCTGCAGGGACTCTGGCATGTCGTCAAGGAAGCCCGACGCCGGGGAGACCAGGGCATCGAACAGACCAGCTACGAACGCATCCGGCGGCACCTCGACATCGGATGGGATCACGTGCACGGCGGGCTGTGCGAGTGGGTCAACGTCGGACAGTTCGACCACGAATGGGGACCTCAAAAACTCGGCAGCCAGACGATCCCGCTGAAGATGAAGGGGGAATACAACTACGTGAAGTCCTTCTGGGCCCTCAACGAGGTGCTGGTGGCCACGTTGATGACCTACGAATCGACCAGGACTCCGTGGGCCGCTCGCTATTTCACCATGGCACAGGACATCGCCGACCGACACTTCTCTCGGCAGGCCCACGGGCAAGCCAGTTACCGCCTGGCCACCGACCGACGCTTCCGGTTCGTTCCCCGCAGCACTCGCCAGGACAACTACCACCCCCTGCGTCGCCTGATGATGAACCTGCAGGCCCTGGACCGACTGGCCACCTCCTGAAAGTCGGGCCGCTTGAACGGCAACCGTCCCAAATCTACAGTGCCAGACGACCGCCGCACTCATTTCAGCCCGAGGTAGCATTGCGATGAGCACGCCCGATCTCCAGACCACCTTCCCGCCCCTCCTGGTCGTCTTGGCCAGCATCGGCATGGTCGGTCCATCCGGGCCCCAGCACTGCCGGGCCGCCGACAAGCCGGCCGTCACGACGACCTGGGCAGAGGGCCATCCCGAACTCCTGGAACTTTTTGGACATCCGTTTTCACCAGAGGGCATGCGTCACCGGAAAAACACATTCCGCTCGTGGCCATCCAAAGAACACCGGGCCAAGCTGGCCGCCTCGCAACCCACGCTGGTCCTCGGGCCAAAAAACCAGCTGATTGCCCATTGCTGGTCGGTGATCGCTCGATCGCGCGACGGGGGCGCCAGTTGGACGAGCCTGGGTTCACCTCCGCGAGGACTGAAAACACCGGCGGGATCCAAGTTGCTCAACAACAGTTTCGACGGTTGCGGCATCACGCCCCGCGGCACAGTGCTGGCCCACCTCACGGTGCAATACAACGACGGCCGCCCCTACACGGGGTACTCCGACCCGAGTTACCATTCCGACCTCTACGTAACACGATCGACCGACGGTGGAGCCACTTGGGACACTCCCGTTCAACTCAATCGCGGTCCGCGGGAAAATGCCGGGGCGCACCGCTGCCGCTTCGCAACGCTTGCCGACGGCAGTGTCGCGTTGGCCATGGGAACGTGGTTCCAGTCCGACAGTGGTCCACTGCCCAGGGCGGAGCAAATCGGGCAGGCCTTTCTCTGGAGATCCACCGACGATGGCAAGACCTGGCGGCGCGACGATCGCACGATGTGTCGGCACGGCGCCGAACCGGACCTGCTGGCCCTGCCCTCTGGCCGCTTGCTGGCGACGGTCCGTTACCAGCGACACAAGTTGCCCGGCGACCCCGACTCGCTCGCCTCGCCGCACCTCCTGCGGACTGACACGGCCCCGTTCACCAAGAGCAAGCAGATCGGCTCGGGGCTGATCGTCCGCAACACCGCGATCCTGCATTCCGACGACAATGGCAAAACCTGGAGCACTCCACGCCTGGTCACCGGCTTCGACGAACAGACCGCCTGCCTGGTCCGACTGCCCGACAACACGATCCTGCTGGTCTTCGGACACAAGACCGATGGTTCGGGACAACGGTTCATGGTCAGCTACGACGAGGGCCGCAGTTGGAGTCGCACCGTCTTCCAACTCGGCCGAAATTGCCAGTACGCCAGCACGGTCCTGCTACCCGACAATCACCTGGTGTCGGTGTCCCACAGGATCATCGACGGCGTCGGGATCTTTCACTCCCGCCAGTGGTCACCTCCCGACAAGGCTGCCACCAGCGCAGGTGGTTTCTGGATTCCCAGGCCGGCCGAACCACTGGGGATCGCCAGGACACGGTGACTCTCCACGCACGCTGGCCGCTCAATGGACCCGGCGGCCCGATTCGGCATCGACCAGAAGGCAGTGTTTGTCCGCCGGGGTGATGCCGATATACTGGATGTCGCTGCACACGACCCCGGTCAACGAAGAATTGTGGGCCATGGCACAACGTCAGTTCAAAAACTGTGACGGCATTTCCCGGCGGGAGATGATCCGCGCCGGGATGGGGGTGAGCGGTGCCCTCTCGCTGCCGGGCATCATGTCGCTGCAGGCGGCCAGCCCGAACAACCAAAACGGCCGATCGAACAATGCCGTGATCTTCGTCGAGATGGCCGGCGGTCCAACCCAGCACGAGACCTACGACCCCAAGCCAAAAGCCCCCACCGAATACCGTGGTCCATTCGGTGTCATCAACACCACCCTGCCGGGTGTGCAGTTCAGCGAACTGATGACACGGCAATCGCAGGTCACAGACCGGCTGGCACTGGTCCGATCGGTACACCACCAGACCGGCAGTCACACCGTTGGCAGCCACCTGGTGCAGACCGGTTACTACCTGCAAAACGCGTCGAACGTCGAAAACGACATGCCCTGCATGGGCTCGGTCATCGCGAAGGTCCGGGGTGCCAATGCCCCGGCAATGCCGCCGTTTGTTTCCATCCCCTCCTCGATGCGATACGGCCGGGCCGCGTGGTTGGGCAAGTCCTTCAACCCGTTCGAAACCGGTGGGAAGTTGACCTCCAAGAATTTCCAGGTCCCCAATCTCGAGTTGATCAAGGGAATCAGCACCTCGCGATTGGAAGACCGCCGGCGACTGCTGGCCGGGTTCGATTCGACCCGCCGCATCCTCGACAACCGGGGATTCGCCACCGCGCAGGACAGTTTCACCAGGCAGGCCTACCAGATGGTCACCACCACCGCGGTGCGTGACGCTTTCGACCTGAAACGCGAGGACCAGGGCACACG
>PBOU01000183.1 GCA_002724415.1 Planctomycetaceae bacterium | reverse complement strand
TGAAACTGGCGGAACCACGACCGGTTCTGAAGACGATCGTTGCCGAGATTTCGGGCGACGTGCCAACATCGACACCGGCGGCACTTCAACCGCGTCCTCTTCCCGCAGATCTCCCGCCACCGGGGGCGTTGCGACTCGAGGCTTCGACGGTCTTGCACCAGGATCTGCCAGCCCCTCATCCCTCGCTGAGTCCGCAGTCTCCTCCTGGACTGGAACGTCACGAGATGCCCTTCGAATTCCACGAAATGCTTCACCAATCTTGTTCAGAAACGCCGGCTTCCGGAGCTTCTTCTTGCGTTTCATCTGCTCCAGGAAAGCCGGTCGCTTCAAAACCACGCCTGAATCGCCTCGCAGAAAATCGGGTACACCAACCCCAGAGGTGCGGTCCTCGCTCGAAGCCTCCTGTTCTGACTCCTGCGGCACAAGCCGCACGGCTTCCATCCCTTCCTCAGCCTGCTTCAGCCAGGCCTCAGGAACAGCCGGTGGCAGNGCCGANGGATATTTCNTNGCCTCTTCGAGAGCCTTCTCCAGNGGCTCATCCACCCAGAGCCCCTTGTCNTCNATNCGCATCACNCCCAGATCNCTCATCAANGTCATCCGGCCGGAGTAATAGGCCAGCCAGACACTCATGAAGTTGTTCTGCGATTCACGCAACGCGGCCAAAGCAGACANCAGATCCTGGGTAGCCGTTGGGCTCAACANTGCCGGCTGCCCTGGCGCTGGAGGCTTGGTNAACATCTGNCGAGTCTGGTCCACNCGCCGAATCGCGATCTTGACGGCCCGCCNTTGAATTTCGAGGTTCTGCTCACGCTGCTTCAGAGTTCGCAAGGCCAGACGAAACCCCTGGAAGATTCCATCTTCATAGGTGATCATGCCGCGACGTGACTGTTCGTAGTTGATCAACTGCTGCCGNAAATTGTTTCGCTCCAGCAACCGTGTCAACGGCGCGTCAAACTGCAACCCGGCTCTCAGGGACCCCTTCGAGCCGCTCATTTCAAGCGGATTGGTCTGGTCGCCTTTCAGNTCCCCGCTGAAGGTGATGCTGAGGTCCGACTCCAACGCATTCGCGTTGAACTCGACCAACCGCCAGCCATCCACCAAAGAGGCGCGAGCGTTCATCNAATCCAAACGGAACGCTCGTGCGATCTCCAACGCGTCCTCAGGCTCAAGCTCCACGCGTTGATCCAGAGTGATCCCTTCAAGCCGAGCCCCGGCCTGGACCAGGGCCAATTCCCCAACGGCTCCAGCCAGGGAGGCGTTCACCGCAATCAAGTCGGCGACAATGTCCTGCCTGGCCTTCTCGTCTGATTTCGCTTTCAGCCGCTTCGAAACGGCAGTCAATCGATCCCCGACTTTTTGATGTTCGGTCCGGAGCCGNTTCAGATCGGCTTCAAGCAACGACCTGTCGACGGAAAATTGTCTCTTTTCGGCGTCCGCCATTGCCGCTTCTCGCGAGGGGACTTTCGCCCGCAAAGCGACAAGGTCGCTGGCGACCAAGTCCATCAACTGGACGATTTCCCCATGGAGTTTCCGGCCNTGAGAGGCAGTCCGTTTCAANTGATCTTCNGTGGGATTGTCAATCNGGCCAAACGACGCAATCAACTCCGCCACGGAATTCTCACTGGCCGTCACCCGTGGATCGATGAACTGGAACGGTCGGATCACCGTGTCATCCAATTCNATCTGCACGGTCGCCGGCAGCCCGAANTTCTCCATCACGAAGTTCTCGACGGTCGCCCGGTAACCGTTTGTGCTCTGCAGCATGTTCGCCTTGCCGGTCTCGATACTTTGTTCAAAGCTCAACACCTGGTCCACGCCAATCTGCCCGGCNTCCTGCAGCGCCTGCAGNAAAGCCAGTGTCCGCTGCTGGAGAGCGAGGTTGTCCTGGGCGTTGCGGAGCTGCTGCAGTGACTGCAGAAGTCCAATGTACCCTCCGACATTTCCAGCACCGCCACCGGCGACACCCGCCACCGCACCACCACCGCCTGCACCACCGCCACCGCCACCGCCGCCGCCAAAGAAGCCACCAAAACCACTGGCCGACCCCACTCCACCAAATCCGCCAGATCCCTGCCCAGAGAAACCGGTCAAACCCGTACCGCCAAAGAACCCACCACTACGGCGGGGACCGCTCGTGCTCCCGCGGCTACCAATCGCAAGATCCGTGTAAAACCCCTTCCGGTAACGCTGGAACGCCCTCATGTTGCCCAACAGCGTTCGCTCGGCCCGCGTCAATTGCTCCAACCCCACCACGCGACCACCACTGCGCAACAACGGNTGGACCACNCTGAATCCCAGCAACGACGTGGCCGCCGTTGTGTCATTGCCCGCAAATTGCCACGTGAACGTGTTCGCAAAATCGACAATGATCTGGCCGGCCGTCGCCAACCGCCGCCGCATCTGCACTGAACTGCCATTGGTCAGGGTATTGCTTTCACCGCCGAAATTCTGGTTTCCCNGGTGTGCAAATCCGGTGTCGTTTCCGCCATAAAACTGGACATCGAACCGAAACCGTTCCGTGCTGACGTCCAACGCCGAAAGATACAATGTTTCAATCGTGCGCTGGTAATCGGGCGAATGGATCATCGCCATGCGAACGGCCCCCTCAAGATCCATGTGAATCCGGCCGTCCTCCCCAACCTCCATGTAATCCTTGAGTTGACTCCGCCATTCGGGGTTTTCCGCGACGTCCGCCATCCCGTTGGCNCCCCAGTGGGCGTACCCGGCCATGCCGGCAACCGATTCCATCAATTCGTTGGATTTCGGATCGTCCGGAGGCATTGGAGGCCGTACCGGATCAATGTGCGTCGCGAAGCGACTGCGAGGGTCAATCTGGACGTCGAAACCGTCAACTGACCAACGCGGATCATCCGATTTTTCGGCGATCAACGCTGAGGCCTCTTCGTCGGCCTGCTTGTAGTAATAGGCTCGTTGGCACCCCACACCAACAGCACACGCAATCAGCANCCCCAATACGGTCGCGTTTTGCCTGGTAACCGGCATCCTTGCCTCACCCTTGCAGTCGCTGGACACATCCAGGTCCGAGCTGGCCCCCCCAACGCGCCAGCGGGATCGCTAACGCACGATCCACCTGCTTTGTCTTTCGACACGCGCGTCAGTTCAACTTGAACACCATCGACGCAACTGCATTTGCTGACGGCGTTTAGCGAGAGTGCCATTTTCCGCCAGCACGGCCGAGCCTCGTTCACCGCCCCGCGGCTGCCTCCCGGGCGGCGGTAAACTCTTTCAAATCGCACTTCCCGTCCTTGTTCGTATCGATTTCGCCGAAACGGGATTTGAGCGCCTCGGGCACCTCGTCTTTGGACAGAGCTTTGTCGCCATCTTTGTCGAACCGGGCAAAGAGAACCTCGACAATGTTCCGACCGGAAGCGGCCTGCCCGCCGCCGCCGGAAGTCCCTCTGCCAGCATCGCCCTCAGCAGCCTTCTTGACCTCAATTTTCGGCGGCTCCACCCCGTGCCGCTTCAACAACGACACCAGCGATTTGTGATTCTCCTCGTCGGTGAATGGATTGTCGTCCTGGGGTTGCTGTCCGCCGCGACCGCCGCCAAATCCGCCACCTCGCCGTCGCCTCGGAAGTGAAATGCGTTCGAGTGTCGCCTTTTGGCCATCATCCAAAACGGCCTGGATCGCCTCGAGCGTCTCCTTGGCCTGGTCATCTGTCATTTTCTCTCGGCCTCCCGCCTTCACGAGGGCGGAACCGATTGTCTTGGCCTGTGCATCAGAGATCTTCAGCGTGATGTCGTCGGTCAACACATTGAGCTTGCTGACCAATGTCGTCAGCCCCCGCCGCGAAGACGGGCCGCGACCACCACCAAAACCGCCACCACCACCAAAACCGCCGCCACCGCCACCTGCCATCCCCCCCATTCCCGGCATTCCGCCGCCGCCACCTGCCATTCCACCCATTCCCGGCATTCCGCCGCCACCGCCATCTGGCTGTTCCGCCCCTTCCGGATTTTCCCCGCCTGGCACTTGAACTATCTCACCTTCAAACCCGGCAACTGTCATTTCGATTTGCTGACCGGTCAACGTGACTCCTGCAAAAAAGGCTGCCCAGCCCAGGACGACGCCGAAAAGTCCGCCGACCAACGGCCCACGCAGGTTTCTCATGCCTGAAACAACGCTGACAATCATGACCATCAAGGCGAGGCCCAACACGACAAACACGATCACAAGAGCCCACAGTGAAACACTCATCGCCAGCCTCCGTGAATTACTAAGTCAGTTGCGTGGAATAGAGACCCGGTGTCGGTCGCCCTGAAAACAGAGACTATCCAGATCCGCAGTTCAATGTAAACACACGCGTGGCAATCCATCACGGACAACGTGTCCACTCAAACGCACCCGGGCGGGCCATCACTGCCTAGCACAGGCGGTGCGGCTTCAACGCGACGGACCATCCGTGGGCTTTGTGCCACGAGGTTTCCGAAACCGGCCACTGACTCCTGGCGGTGCGGTCCGTGGCGACCGTTTCAACGGAGACGTTTTGCCAGGACGTGTCGCGGATGGAGGCTCCCTGGTGACCGACACACCGGTTCCCAGCCCCCGGGTGTAACCGATGTACGCCAGGAAATCGTTGAGTCGGATCACCCGGACACCATGATCGTACGCCTCCTCACGCATTTCCGTCAGGTGACCAATCAACCGGTTGTAGGCCACTCGCTGCCGATCGTTCCTGGCCGAATCGGGCGTTGGCGTCTCTCCCACCACGAGATATTTGATCGACATATCAACGGCCCCGCCGTTGCGTTTCCCCGAGTCATCCACCCAGACGGAGAATTGTGATCCAGATTCCTGGACGTATCGCCTCAACCCCTCGACATCACTCCGCCCGTCATCATTGAGATCCACCAAGCCGATCAATGCAAATCGTTCAGCGTGCCCGACCGACCAGATCGGCGAATACACAAGGTCGCCACCAAGCAGGGGATTCAGCCGACCACTTTCTATCACTCTTGCCTGGGCTCGATGCGGCCCTGTCACCCGTGTGATTTCAACCACCCCCTTGAGGCCTTTGCGACTCCCGCCGACCTGGGCTGCACTCTTATCAAAAACACTGAACCGAATACCGGGCCGCAGTCGATCAGCCGCCCCCAGGTTCACCCAGACCAGTCGCCCGGAGTCATCCACCATTGTGATCTGACCGTCGGAACGTTCGAACCGATGAGAGTCCCGATTCTGCAAGGACCTGTTGAGCCGTCGCACCGTTGAACGGTGCAACGCGGCTTTTTGCGTCATCAGCTTGTCATTCTTTTCGAGCGCTTCCTGGAGTTCGGCTATCCGGTCGCGTTGCTCGGCCGCCACGTCTCGCAATTCGGAGATTTCACGCTCCTTGTCCGCCACGACCTCCTCGCGCGCCCGAATATTCGATTTCAGTTCTCGTTCGGCAGTCAGTCTCGCATCACGCTCCGGCTTCAGGACCGCCTTCCAGACTCGTTCCAGCGCCCGGTAGTTGGCCAGCAGCGTCGATTTGGAATCGACAAGTGCATCTCTTTCAATCGTCAAATTGTCTCTCTGGCTGGCCAATTGGCCCATGGCCTCGCGGACAGAAACCGGTTGGGCTGGCGCCGACCGCCCTAACGACCGATTGATATCGGTCCGGATGGCGCCGACCACGGTCGACGGATCGTCGTCGTCCACCTGGCCCACGGCAGCCTGGCTGTACCCCACCACATCTTTGAGCACACCGATGCGGTCATCCTGTTCGCGAACTTGCTGCGCCAGTTCCTCTCGCTCAGCTTCCGCCCGGCTTACCGCCTGGTGCATCTCTTGCCCCTCGCGGTAAAAAAGAAACGTTGTGGCGACCAGCATCACCGTCGCAATTGTCAGCACAATTGCAACAAAATGCAGGGCCGTGGGGCCTTGCTGATTCCGGGACATCGATGACGCCCTCCAACGGCCGGTTCCGAGACGCGGTCGGCCCAGTCCATCGCCGCCACACGCCTCTCCGTCCACATTCTAGTTCGCTGCTGGGGGGTGTCAACGACTCTTGTCGCCCCGGCCGGTCACTTCAAGCGGTGACTCCCTGCCTTCGCACGGTGTTGATTCACCAACTCCAATGCCGGTCGCCATCGACGCAGCAACCCAACCAGTTGTGTCGCACTGCACCCCAGGTGGTCGGCCGCGGCTGACACGTCCCAACAGCCACTCGCCAACACGTCCAAAGCCTCGGCGAGCAAGGCCGGAAAATCTTCGTGAGATTCACTGACGACCAGCCGGCGCCCCCGACAGCGAGCCTCCCATCGCAATGACGGGCTTGGCAACGGAGCCCCCCGCACCTCAACCGCCAATGCAAGCCTCAACCTCCTGACCGCCAATGGGAGATTCTCCTTCAGGTGTCGCCGCTCGCTTGCCTCGGCCTCGACACCTGTCGGTTGATGAGTAATCACCACCCCGGTCTCCACCTTGTTTCGCCGCTGACCTCCCGGACCACCACGCCGCACCTGCCGCCGCACACACTGCTCCAACAAACTCTCAACAGGTTTCATCGAAGGATGCACGCTGGCCCCCAATTGTCGTTACTCCTGCAGCCCCACAATCGGAAACGGCGTCACAACCGGACGGCACGCGTCCCAACAGCCTTTCCCTATCCGCTCCAGTCGGTCCCAACCGGCACGGTTTTCAGTGAGTGGTTCGATCCAAACCGCCTCGTCCAATCCTGTCGGGAAGTCACGGCCCATAATTGTACACGCTGGCGTCCAGAGAACATCATCGCACGCCGGGCTGTCACACCGGAGAACCGAACCATGAACCGCGATGCACAGGTCGGCCTGGCACTGGCAATCCTGTTGATCGGAGTCGTTGGTGCCATGGTTCTCCGCGATGACGCTAAAGACTCCAGGTCCAAAACACCGGCAGTCCAAGACAGTCGGTCGCATCCCGAGCGACCTCCTGCCTCCATCGATTCTCCACGACGCGCTCGCAGCAACGACAGTCCACCACGGGTCACATCAACCCGTCGCCTGCCATTGCCGGCGGCGCCTGTCCCCGAGCCGGTGAAACGTCAAGATCCCCCTCCCGGATTGTCCGCGACGTCCTCACGCCCATCGCTGGTGGCGCTGAATCCCATCCAGTCCTCCCCACCACCACTACCGTCCACTCAACCACCAAGGCGCCCGGCACCGTCCAGGATCGCCCTCTCCACAGATCCCCGCCAACCGGGAACCCCTCCCCCCACAGTCCACATCGAAATCGACCGTGCGCCGCAACGGCTGCAGTTCCTTCCATCACGCCACCCATTGACCCGACGCCGTGGGAATCCCTCCGGCCGTTGAACAAGACGCCTCTTCGCATCACCGGCTTTAGACTCCTATACTGTGTGCAAGACAGTTGCTGAGTCTCGCGAGATGCAGGTGGGCCTCACGCTGGGCGCACCACTGGCAGGCAGAGTTTTTCAGGAACAAGTCGGTGAACCAGGCGATCGCCCAGGCTGACGAGACTGCCGCGCCCCCTCGCATTTCGCGATGGATTATCAGCCCCGCGTGGGACCTCATTCTTTTCATCGCAACGCCGCTACTGATTCTCCCCACCCTCTGGCTGTCTCGCCAGAGTTTCTCACCGGATGCGATTTACGGTTTTGTTGCGGCATTCGGCGCCTCCGGCCACCACCTGCCGGGACTAATGCGGGCCTACGGAGACAAGGCTCTTTTTCGCCGGTTTCGATACCGCTTCACGGTGGTGCCCGTTTTGCTCCTGGCCACAACCTTGCCACTTCTTTTCACCGAGTTGCGTCAAGGAATGATGGTCATCCTCGTATTGTGGGGCTTCTGGCATGGGCTGATGCAGGTCTACGGATTTGCGAGAATTTACGACGCCAAGGTCGGTGACCACGACCCGAGAACCTCGCGACTGGACTGGTGGCTTTGCCTGTCCTGGTTTGGCGTCGGCTTGGTCAATTCCGATGGCCGTGTCTACCAGATGCTCGAGGCTTTCTACCAGTCCGGTGGTTTTTTGATCGACCCGGGTTGGATAGCCGGTCTCAGGGGCCTCTGGAACGTTGGCACCGGCCTGGTAACACTTGCCTACTTTCTGCACGTGTTTCGCTGCCGCTCACTTGGCCGCACCCCCAACCCCCTCAAGCTGCTTGCCCTGGCAATTAGCTTCGGCTTTTGGTGGTACGCGATGGTCGAGATCGATCACATCCTCTTCGGAATCGCACTCTTCGAGGTATTTCACGACGTGCAATACCTGGGAATTGTCTGGGTGTTCAATCGGAAACGCGTTGACCGCGACCCAAACATCGGCAGTTTTTCGAGGTTCTTGTTCCGCCGGAGTTGGGCCATGCTGGGTCTCTACGTCGGACTGGTGATCGGCTATGGATTCCTCAGTAGCCTGCAACAAAGCATATCGAACCTCTCTCTACAGAATTTGCTTGTCGCTGCCGTCTGGACCTCAACCTTGCTCCATTTCTACTTTGACGGTTTCATCTGGAAAGTGCGTGAGCGGGGCACACAGGCAGGACTGGGCATCAAGGACACAGCCGGGCCCGAAGACAGTCGCCCTCTTTCCGACGGGCTGGTCCACACGGCCAAGTGGCTGCCCTTTTTCCTGGCCGTCGCCGCCCTGGCTGCCAGCCAGTGGTGGGATGCTGGCGTCTACGCCTCCAAGGACGAACGCAACCGTCGCGCACTGGCTCGCTACCAAAATCTCGTCCAGGCCCTTCCCCGCTATGCCCACGCCAGCTTGACACTCGGTACCAGACAATACGCCGACGGCGACCTCTCTACCGCTGGAAAATCCTTCGACCTCGCACTGGCTGTTTCAGGCGGAAGAAACGCCAGAGCGCACTACAACCGCGGCCTTGTTGATGCCGCGATTCACAAGCTGGATTCCGCGGTCGAGCACTACCAGCGCGCCTTGGACCTCGAGCCGACCTCTGATCAAGTGCACCACGTCCACTTCGCAATGGGGGCAGCTCGACAATCCTTGGGACAAATCTCCGAAGCCGAAACCCATTACCTCAAGGCACTGGCCATTCAACCGCAATTTGCCGTCGCTCAACTCGGCATTGGTGGCCTGTATCGATCCACCGGCCAAACCGAAAAAGCCCGCCATCACCTGCGCATTGCCATCCAGCTGCTCCGGGACGGCCCCGATGGAGCCAAACAACTCGACGCCGCGCAGAAACAACTCGATTCGCTGTCGCCCTAGGTTCCCCGGTTGGCCACCAAATGCGTCTGGCCCCGTTGTCGAGTTCACCGGTACTCGCCGCCAATGGAACCCGGCCGTAGTCGGGGGTGATGGCGAAACAACACCTCCCTCGCTCGCTCAATCTCCGACGGTTCCGCCCCCCCCTCTTCAAGCACGCCCGAATAGATTCGCAGCAGATCCTCGTTACTGGTGACACCGGTAACGATCGCTCGCTCCAGTTCACGCCGAACCCGATCGAGGGTCGGTGGTTCCATTTTTTTGCACCGGGCAGCAAAAGCCTCCCTTTGAAGAGAATCGCGGACAAAGGAAAGGTCGCGGCAGAGTCCCAGTTGTTGGGCCTTCAAAAACCGGTAACCGTCTCGATCGGGATACAACGTGATCATCACATCGGCGTAATTCACCTGGCCTCGCAAATACATTTCCCCGGGTCCGGCCAGCCCCCTGTCGAGTGATTCGTGCGATGCCAAGATCATCGCGGGCAGTGAGACCACCAACAGGATGCGATAGCCACCCGCTCCGCCAACCCATCTCGGCCTGAGCCCTGCCAGCCCAGCGGTGACCAGCACCACGATCCCCGTCACACTGAAAGCTGCCGATCGATTCTCCGTCCACCCCCAGATAGCCACGGCCAACGCCACGACGCTCACGGCGCAACAGATTGCCCCACGCCCTGACGTGTTCATTTCAACCCCTCCTGCACGCGATGATCGCTGACCTTCCAGATAAAGCTGTCGAAGTAATAGTGGACCATGGCCACGGCATCGACCATCGCCGTCGCGAACAACTCGTAGGCTTGCTGCTGGCTAAATTGCCCGACACCCAATTCGGGAATCGCATCATAAACCAGGTCGAACCCGACAACGCCAAAACCGAATGTTTCCAGAGGTTGCGGCTGGCCAACAACCAACTGAAACACCAGCGCGTACAGAAGGCTGACCCCCACAAACCGCAGCAAACCGCCTCGCCCCGCCAGGCTCAAGCCCACCCCTCCACCCGACACGCCACGATCTCGTGCCTTCTTGGTGAGATAGATCCGCACGATCACCATGTATTGCAGACCGTGCATCAACCTGTGTGAGATACCAAAAACCAGGATCGAATCGGTGTGCCATGCCGTGCCATACCAGAGCCCATAACTGGCCAACAAAAACAACAACTTGACGGGGTTCACCCCATCGCCACGACGCCAACATCCGGCCAGGTGGAACCCATACCCGGTCAGCGCCAGGGCCGTCAGGGACCAGCTGGCCCCCTGGATGGCCTGCACAGTTTCGACGCCAATCGCAATTCGCCAGGTGAACAACTCGCGGACCCAGTATTGAACGAACAAAGGCGCGGTCAGAAACATGTTGCCGTAAAGCACCCAGTTGATCGCCATGTCAAAACGTCCTGTCCATGGCGTTCCGGTGCCCGCTTTGAAGTCGTAAATCCTGGTGAACCCGTGTTGCTGCATGATGCTGTGCTGGTGATCCCACATCGTCACCAGCAACAGCAACGTGGTCGGAGCCCAGCGATGCCCCAGGAACGCCAGGACGACAATCAGGACCGGCCCCACCAGCAAGCGGCCTCGCCAACGGTCCCAGTCCTCCTCGAGGCCGAAAGTTCGGACCCACGTGGCACAGTGGTGAGGGATTGTCACCCAGAGATTCACCGAGGCCAATGCGACATACGGCAGCCAGTGATGGCATCCGATCGCTACCAGGGCGGCCACGGCCGGCAGGAACACAAACCACGCCAGGTCCTGACGCGGCGTCTGGATCCAGCCGGGCCGCCAACCGGACCGCCCCCCATCCCTGACATTCCCGGTCAACGACATGTCGGTCATCGACCACTCGCCCCAGCGACCACTGATCCGGAGCCCAGCACCAGTTCACGCACCCGTTTCAGCCCGCGCGTGCGTTCAGGCCGGGACCCATAAAACCGATACCCCAATTCCGCCAAATCAAGAGCAAGCATTTTCTCAAGCCCCCGGGCGGCAAACTGCCGATTGACCAGAAAATCGTCATCCAAGCTGGCCACCAAAAACTCCAACGACCACCCCGCCCGTTGCCGCATAACGGCATCCGCCCCCACCAACCGAACGGCTTCATTGTCACTCGTCAACCAACCTTCTCCCACCGACTTCGTCCTGTCGGTGTACCCGCGGTCCAGGTCCAAGCGCCCCCCGTCCACGTCGTACCATCTTTGAAGCCAATCCACTGTCCAGTCAATCGTCTCCTGGACATGGCACAGATTGCACGCATTGGGGTGGTTGGCTTCCAACATCTCGCCGTGTGTGGGAGAAAAAATACTGTGCGTTCTGACGACGTCCTGCAGCCCCTCGTTGATCCGTGGCATATGACATTCCAGGCACCCATCGCCGGGTGACCCCGCCTGGTGATGAGTGTGCTGTTTCCGTACATCGGGAGAACCGAACTCGCGGTGACATTTCAAACACACCGACTCGTCCTGTGCCCGAGTCCGGGTCCATCGGGGACCAATTGTCTTGTGCGGATCGTGACAATCGACACATTTCAATTGCGAATAACACGCACCGCGAGTGGCGTCGGTGTATTCAATGGAATTCCAGGTCCCCATCCCCGCTGCGAACTCCGATCTCGCTCCGGCATGACAACGTCCGCAGGCCCAGTTCAAGTTCGTGTGATTTCGCCCGGAGGAAATCTCGCGTCCGCCGGTCTCCGCCCTCAGGTGTGGACTTCGAGGGGAAAAACCAGGCAGACGAGTGGGGTTCTCCGCGTGACGGCGACTCCCCAGGTGGCACGCCTCACAGCTGATTCCCAACGTGACTCCATGTTCGCGTGCATCCATGGACGTCAAAATCCGTCCCAGGTCCTGGAGGTGTTCTTCACTGACATTCCCCAGTGCCGTCTCCTGTGAAAACGCTGGAATCTGGGAAAGGAATTCATTCCGGTTTTCTTCAATGTAATCGGCAAGGTTCCAGTGCATCGGCCAGGGCGCATGTCGCGCCAGTCTCAACGGTTCCCGTGTGAACATGTCCCCCAGAGAGAATGTCGTGTGACACCCGTTGCACCCCTGGGCATAGGGCGCAAACCGTTTCAATTCCCCGGCCCCGGCAAACGGATCCTCGCGATCCAGTTCGGGAACCTCACGGTGCACGTGGACAACCGGCACCCACTGCTGTTGCTCCAACCAGTACCCGAATGGCAACACGTGATCGGTGGTGTAGTACTGATGCCCGGCAGGCTCCGGCCCCGCCACGAGCCGCCCAACGTAATACTGAAAAAATCGCGACCCGATGGTTTGCGTGATCCGGTAGGTGCGATCGACATCGCCCCGAACCAACCGCATCCACCATCTCATTGCCGTTCCGGAAGACCCAGGATCCTGGAAGAACGTCGCCCGACCGCCATCCTGATGCAACGTGGCTCGTCCGGAAAAATCCCCGCGAACCGTCTCTCGCGTGGCCACGGCATTCATCAGGCGATGTGCGTGCTCGTTCCAATTCTGGTGGTTCCGAGGATGACACTTCCGGCAACGATCGGGGCCAACGTAATCCGCCGGGTGAATGTTGCTGGTGGAATCGCTGGAAGTCACAACCGCAGTGACACCGAGTTGATCCGGCGCGGCCGGCCACCAGCCGATCAACCGACCCTGGCCTATGGCGCGGGGCTCCATCGCCGTGTGACTGGCCTGCCGACGCTTCGATTGTTTCGGCCCCAGGCCCCTCCCACCCAACCACCAGGTGACGCCTACGCAACCAACCACGAGAACGACCAGCACAACTGTCCGCTTGCCGAGCATGCTCGTGATTCCTAACCCGGACGTGCCGAATCACCGCCTACCAACGGTTCCGGGACGAGTCGCCGAAGACTGGACTTTCAACAGTTCATCTCGAACTCGCACCAACGGTGCTTTGCGTTCGTCGCGGGTCATGTAAAACCGGTATCCCGTCGCCCCCAAAGAGCGGCCAGTCAGTTTTTCGATTCCGATTCGAGCAAACTGTCGGTTGACCATGAAATCGTCATCGAGTGCTCCAGCCAGGTCCTTCAAGGCCCAAGTCGCACCGCTGCGGACCAGGCTGTCGGCTCCCACCAACCGCACCGCTTCACGATGGTGATTCAACCAACCGATGGCCACCGGTTGCTCGCGTGGCTTGTAACTGAAATCAATGCTCTTGTCGTTGAACTCGGCATCATACCACTCGGACAAATGGTCCAACGTCCAGTCAATTGGCTTGTCCGCGTGGCACATGTTGCACGCATTCGGTTCGTTGGATTCGATCATATCCGGATTCGTCGGGGTGAAAATCAGGTGCGTCCGAACCATCGCCTGCAACCCTTCGTTCAACCGCGGCATGTGGCAGTTCATACACCGGCTTCCTGCCGAATCCAACGGATGATGTGTGTGTGCCTGGAGCGCCTTTTTTGACGCGAATCGTGGATGGCATTTCATGCACGACGCGTCGTCCTGGGCTGCGGTCTTTTTCCAGACTTTGCCGATGGGGGCGTGTGGTTCGTGGCAATCCACGCACGTGGCCTTCGTAAAACAGGGACTCTTCAAAGCGTCACTGAACTCGATGGAGTTCCATGTCGACATTCCGGCACCGTACTCGGGACGCTTGCCGGTGTGGCACCGAGCGCAAATGGAGTTGAGCGTCCGGGGTGTCCGCCCAAAACTGATGTTCTCTTTCTTTTCCTCGTCGGCATATTCGATGTGCAGATGGGGGCTGTTGGGAAAAAATGGCGGCTTCTTCATTCGCCCCTCCGCGTGCTCCTTCAGCCCCAGGTGACACGCGCCACAACTGATGCCCATCGAGACACCGTGCTCTGCAGCCTGGAGGTCACCAACCGCCGACATGATTCCCGCGAGTTCATCTTCCGTGAGATCAAAGGACCTCTTCCCTGTTGGCCACAACTGGGGATGAGCGTCCGCCACGTAACCGGGCATCGAAAAATGGAGACTGTGGGGCGAGTATTTGCCCAACCGGGGAAAGGCCTTCAACAACAGATCGCCCAGGGCGAACGTGCTGTGGCAGTTGGCACAATGGCGGTGATAACTGTAGTAGTCCTTTCCATCGACGGCGGACGACGCCACATCAAACGGGTCATCTCGCAGATCGTCGGCCACCTCCTCGGACACATGCACCACCGGAACCCACTGCTTTTGGTCGATCCAGTAACCGAATGGAAGAACGAAATCGACGTGGTACATCGGATGCTCAGGCGCTTCCGGCCCTTGCACCAGGTGCCCCACGTAATACTGGAAAAATCTTGAACCAATCGTCTCCTCGACACTGTAAACCCGCGACTGGCCATCGCGAGCCAGCGTCATGGAATGCCCCTGCTCGGATCGATCAAAAGTCGCGGTTCCACCGCGATAATTGATTTCCCGCTCACCAGAAAAATCGCCGACCACCGAATCTTCGGACGCCAGCAGATTCATCTTGCGATGAGGGTGCTCGAACCACGCGTCATAGTTCTTCTTGTGACAACGGCGGCAGGTTTCGGGATCCGCATAATCTTCTCGCCTGAGATTCGAATGTGGCCCGGTGGGCTGCCACATGTCGAACACCGCGTCAGGCTGTTCGTCAAACCACACCATCATCCGGCCAATTTTTTCCCGACGCGGCTCACTGAACCGTTGTTTGCGCAACTTGTCGGATCGCCATCTCGAAAAAGCCACTGTCAGCACGAAGACGCAGGCGACGCCCATCAACCAGGCGATCACCTTCCAGTTGACCACACCTCTCCGCGGAATCCGAGTTGCCACAGGCTCTTCTCTCACAACCCTGCCTCCAATGACCCCACCATCTTGCTCGGCTGAATCGGCTCTCACTGCCCCAACTGCTTAAGCCATCCCTGCTGCTCCAGAAACTCGCCCAGGATCAACGCAACCTGCTGATGCCCGAAGTCGTTCCAATGGTTGTCCTCGTTTCCGGCCACCAGGTATTTCGCTTCGATTTTTCGTTCTCGAAACTTTTCATCGAGATCGAGGTACCCTATCCGATTCCGCAAACGGGCAAACTCCGCCTCAAACAAACCGTCCAGTTCTTTCAGCCCCCCGACTGTTGGATCGGCAAACGTACGAAACTTCATCACGAGCAGTCGACAATTCCTCTTTTCACATTCTTGACGGATTGCATCGATCAGTCTCACCATCAGGCGAAATCCCTCGACTGAGGATTTCAGTCCGGTCTTGGGTCGAGACGGAAGCGGCACCGGAACATTTCCAAGCGTCAGATCCGTGTCGAGAAAAACCGGCTTCGACAGCCCGTACACATCCGAGACCATCACTTCTCTTGGATCGTTCAACAGGTAACACGCCAAAACAACGACGTCTGGTTCGTACCGGAACCCCTCATCCCGGAAGTACAGGAATTGCTGATCGGTTCCCCACCCCGAAACACCGGTGTTGATGACCTGCCACGCTGGTTCCCGCGAAGCCAGTTGGCGTTCCAGCAACTCGGTGAAGAGATCCGCGTCCGAGACGCCATATCCCCAGGTGAATGAATCCCCAAGCACCAGGATTCGCCCGGTTCCGGCCGGTTTCACGTAGGCGTATTCCCGGTCACGCAATCCCTGGCTGTTAATCGTCAGCGGACGGCCCCGGGTAGTGGCAACCCAGTTGGGGACATTACGCCATCCCAGGATCGAGTCATACAGATAAAAGTGACCAGAATGTTCGTGCCCTGGTTCTTTCACATAAATCGTCAACCACGGATAAAACAGTTCGCGAACTGGCTGAACCTTGAGCACAACGGACACCGCCAGAGCCGCCACCAGAACTGCGCAGACCCCCACCTGCAACAGGCGGTAGGCACGTCGAACCCGTGGGCTTGCAGTCCTGTTCACCGAGACATCAACCGAAACAAAGGAACCGAAACTAGACTATCCCCCACGAGGGCCCCGGGGGACAACCCCGGTTGTTTCCACCGAAACCGGACGAGTAGGATGGCTTTCACAATACCTTCCCGGTCCGTACCGGTCGCCACTTCCGCTGCACGCCAACCAGGTGGTCACATGGCCCAGCTTTCTCTTACTGCACGCACGGTGAGTCGATCGACGGCCGTTCGGGACAAGGCCCGACTCAAGGAGTCTTGTTGAAACGCACCTCCACATGGCTTCTGCCAGTGATCGTTCTGGCCTGGTTTTGGCCGGTGATGCTGGGCGCGCGGGCCACAAGCCCGTCCGTCGACACGCACGCCCTTCCGCTTATGGGTTGGATGGCCGACAGGTTTGGCGAGGGACGGATTCCGGAGTGGAATTCACTGGACGGCACCGGCACGCCTGCACTGGCCCTCTCCGAGATTGCTCCGTACTACCTCCCCAACCAAGTCGCCTACCGCCTGTTGAAACCGGCCCGGGCCTGGACGCTGCTCCTGGTCCTGCACACTCTCGCAGCGGCAGTCTTCGCGCGTTCGTGTGCGAGGGGATTTGGCCTCGGCCGCTGGGCCAGCCTCTTGACCGGTGTGGTCTTTGCCGGACAGGGATTCTTCATCACCCACGCAGATCTTGGCTGGGCCGCCTCGACCGCCTGCTGGCTTCCGTTGGCAGTCTCCACAACATGGCGTTGGCTCGAAACCGACTCGCACCGGTCACTGCTGGGACTCAGCGCCGCCCTCGCCTTCCAGTTCACCGCTGGCCATTTTCAACTCGCCTTCATGACCACGGTGACACTGCTGGGCCTGTCGATCGGCCACCGTTGGGTGACCCGCTCCACCTGGCCCACAGT